>JBAVVP010000296.1:0-17632 GCA_049697355.1 Terriglobales bacterium | reverse complement strand
CCAGTAGAGACGCGGCTCGCCGCGTCTCTCGCCGCGGAGACGGGGAAAGCCCCGTCTCTACAGGGGACTAGTTCTCCGTACCGGCCCCGGATTTTGCGGGTGCGGAGGCGGCGCGCGCGGCCAGCGGATTTTTGCGCGTCCCGTTCTGCAGCGCGTCGTCGACCGCCGCTCGCAGATCGACCAGCATCCGCAGCGGCTGCCCCGAGGAGTATTCGGCGTGAAACATGACTTTCCAGGACTGGCAGATCATGCGTAAACGCCCAATGGGTTCTTCAGCCGAGAATTGCGCGCGGCGGCAATCGATGGTCGCGACACCACGGCGATCCAACTCGCGCAAGCCGTCCTGGATGGCGTTGAGATCGTCGTGCATAAGACGGAAAAAGATCCGCCGCAGCATGAAGCTGAAACGCGCAAACCCGACCATAGCCGAGGGCTCGAAGTAGGCGGCCGCATTTTGCGTTTTGAGCTTGCGACCTTGTTCGAGCACACCGCTGTGCAGCAGTTCGCTCAGCCGCCGGCTACGCATCGCCGACTGCAGGATGGTCTCCAAAGAACCCAACCATGCTGGAACCTTCGGCTGTAGCGGGCCGAGCACCGGCTCCAGCACTTGCGCAACGTAATCGAGGTCGATGTCCGCGTCTTCCATGCCCGAAGGCGCGCACAAAGAAAAATACTGGACTAGCAGGTAATCGGTCTTGTCGCGGTCACTGCCGGACTTCGCAGCCTTCTGCAGGTGATGGGCGAGAAGCTGGCGCAGCACGGCTTCGCTGGCCAGCGGCGTGGTCTGCAGAAACTGGCGCAACTGGTGCACCTGAATTTGCGCGTCGACCTGCTGGAACCAGGCTTCGGTCTGCGCAACCGACTCAGGCGATGGCGCTTCCTCGGCGGGGCAGGCAGGAACCTCAATCACAAATTCGCGGACCAGCGCGGCGTATACCGGCCGCAAGGCAGAGAGCGTGGCTTCTTTCTCTTCAAACGGAGGTTGGGCGGATGCAGTCATGATTTCACAATCCAATTGGGAACCGGTTTGAGGAAGCGGACGGCAACCACGGTCCGTTCCGGATGATATTGAACCGCGACCACCGACGCCTCGGCACGAAGCGAACGGTCGCGGCTTTCGACCAAAACACAATCGCCAAATTCCAGCGGACGATCGATGGCAAACAAGACTTCGTTGGACGTGCCGAACTCGATCACAGTCTCCTGCAACAAAATGCCGTCGCTTTCGTGAGCGGCCCTGCGGCCATTTCCGTTGCCGTTGCCATGAATACGGCTGAGCTTGATGGGAATCCGCACCGGGCTGGCCTCGGGAAAGAATTTGGCCAACCGGCTTACAATGTCCGATTCGAGAGCGCGAGCAGTTGCCTGATTCGGCACAGTGGAACCTCGATCCGGGGGAGGAGCAGCCGAGTCTCCCCCTTCCTGGTTGGGAAAGACTTGCGAGGAGACTCGTCCTGCTTTGTCGCCATTTAGCGGTGCACGAGCGCCGCCAAAACCTTGAAGGTCATGCACCGAAGAGCAAACGAAAGAAAGGTAAGCAGTTAACCTTGCCGGGTGGGCCCGGGACTGGCTAATTCGCCGAGACGCACCGCTAAGTTCGTCTCAGAATGGAACAATTGTCTCAAGCCGCGAAGCGGCGGAACAGGATAGCCTGGCACGGCAGTGCCGGGTAAGCGGTTTGGAAACAACCGAGTCCCGCAAGGGGACGGCACATGGACCACTTCCGTCCAACGCACGCCAGTTCATTGCAACGTGGTTGATTGCGGAGGCTCCTCGCGGGCGCCGATGTGGTAGCGCTTCAGCTTGCGATAAAGAGTGGCGCGGCTGATGCCGAGCATCTTCCCGGCCAGCGCCTTGTCTCCGTTGACTTGGGAAAAAACGCGCTCGATGGTGGCGCGCTCGATATCTCCCAAGTCGGTGGCGCGGAGGTCGGTCGGGCGGCCGGGAAATTCGCGCGACTCCGGCGGTTCGGCTTGGATTTCCGCATTCGCGATCGCGGGCGGAAGATCGTTGACTTCGAGGATGCGCTGATCGCCGAGTGCGACGGCCCGCTCCAGGCAATTCTCCAGTTCGCGGACATTGCCCGGCCAGTCGTACGCCAGCAGCGACTTCATAGCGGTGCCGGAGACCTGAACGCCGCGGCCGGGAGCGAGGCGCTCCAGAAAGAACGCCGCCAGGATGGGAATATCGGAACGGCGCTCGCGCAGCGGGGGTAGAGAAATGGTGACGACGTTGAGGCGGAAATAAAGATCTTTGCGGAAGGTTCCTTTCTTGTATTCGGCGTCGAGATCGCGGTTGGTGGCGGCCATGATGCGCACGTCCACTTTGACTTTTTGATTGCTGCCCACGGGGCGTACTTCCTTCTCCTGGATAAAGCGCAACAGCCGCGCTTGCATCTCCAGAGGAAGTTCGCCCACCTCGTCGAGAAAAATGGTTCCGGTATCGGCCGATTGCAGCAGACCCTGCTTCGAGCGAAGCGCGCCGGTGAAGGCGCCTTTTTCGTAGCCGAACAATTCGCTTTCGATCAGCGTGGGGACGAGCGATCCGCAGTCGACCGCGACAAACGGGCGGCTGGCCATGTTCCCGCGAAAATGAAGAGCGCGGGCCACCAGCTCTTTACCGGTCCCGCTTTCGCCGGAAATCAGGACCGGAGTGCGCGTGTCCTTGAGGCGCGAGATCAGGCGCAGCACGTGCTGAATGCTGGCCGAACTTCCGATGATGCCGTGCACGGCGGTCTCGGTTTCGGAGCGTTCGCGGAGATAGAGATTCTCTTCCACCAGGCGGACTTTATCGGCCATGCGGCGCAGAAAAAGGCGCAGATCGTCGAGCGGAGCGAAGGGCTTGGCAATGTAATCGTAGGCGCCCAGTTTCATCGCCTGCACCGCCGTTTCTACTGATCCATGACCGGTCATGACGGCGACTTCGATGGCGGGGAAATCGCGTTTTACCTGCTCCAGAAATTCGAGTCCGGACATGCGCGGCATGACCATATCGGTGAGCACCATGTGCACGGGCTGTTCCTCGAGCAGGGCCAGGGCAGCGTCCCCGCTCTCCGCTTCCAGGCAGAAGAAGCCGAGCGATTCACCGACGGTCATGCAGAGACGGCGGATGGTCTGCTCATCATCGACAATCAGCAGTCGGATGCGGAAGTCTGGAGTCGTCAAATTCTGCGTCATCAGGCAGCCTTGCCCATGGTCCGCTGGACCACGGAAATGAATTCCTGCACGCGAAAGGGCTTTTCCACGCACGGCGCGCCCGTGCGGCGCAGCGTGGCAGCCGTTTCCTCGTTGGCGATATCGCCGGTGATGAACACCAGGCGAGAGGCGAGTTCCGGGCGGTGGGCGGCGATCCAGGCATAGACCTGGGCGCCATCGACGCCGCCCGGGGTGCGCATGTCGGAAACGACACCGTGAAAATTGCCCTCGGCCAGCAGGCGCAGAGCTTCAGCACCGGATTCGGTCGGAACCACGGAATATCCGTGGCCCTCGAGAACCGCACGCACCAAAGCCATGACCGCCGGCTCATCTTCAATCAACAGCACCGGCGCACTGGCGGACTTCGTTCCCGTCTTATTGCCTAGCTGGTTTCCTGTCTTAGTGTCTGGCTGGGTCATTTTGGATGGTCTCCTGCAACGGCTCCAAAGGATGCCGCCTCAGATGCTACCGGGAGGCGGACGATAAAAGTCGCTCCTGCAGAGTCCGGGTTGTTGTGACACACAATTTCGCCGCCATGTTCGCGGACAATGCCGTAGCAAATACTCAGGCCCAAGCCCGTTCCGTGGCCGACGTCTTTTGTGGTAAAGAAAGGATCGAAAATCCGTTCGGGATCGGCAATGCCGACGCCGTTATCGCAAAAAGAAATCTCGACGAATCCGCCGTCGCGGGCGCTCTTGATCTCAATGCGGGCCGGGTGGGGAGGATGCTCGCCTTCGCGGACGGCGTCGTAGGCGTTGTTCAGAATATTGAGAAACACCTGCTGCAGTTGGTGGGAATCTCCCATGACATCGGGCAGGGATGGGTCGAGGCGTTCGGCCACTTCAATGCCGTGGCTGATGAAGTCGTACGAACGCAGGTGCACGGTACGCTGCAGGATGGAGTTAAGTTGCACCAGTTGGCGCTGCGGCGGCATCTGGCGCGCAAAGCTGAGCAGGTTCTGCACGATCTGCTTGGTGCGCTGCGCTTCCTGCAGAATCACCCGCAGATCGCGCCGCGCACTTTCGGGAAGCTCGGAATTTTCCATCAGAAGATCGGTGAATCCGAGGATGGCCGTGAGAGGATTATTGACTTCGTGGGCGACGCCGGAGACCAACTGTCCGACGGCTGCCATTTTCTCCGCGTGCACCAGCTTGGCCCTCAGCATGGCGGAGTCGGTGACGTCGGTCATGACCACCACGATGCTGCTGACCCGGCCGTCTTCGCCGTGGATGGGGCTCAGATTGACCGAGAACTGGCCGCTGGCGCCGTCGCCGCGAACCAAGGGCAGATCGAAGTTATCGACCTGCTGGCCGCGCGCTACCGCGGCCAGCGCATCCCGCAGCGCCGCGCGGCGCGGAGGGGCACACAGCTCGGGAAAGGGATGCCCCAGAATCTGGCTCTGTTGAAAGGCGAGACCGCTCCAGCGCCGGTTGGCATAACTGATCACCCCGTCGGTGTCAGTGACCAGAATCAGGCTCTGGGTATGACTGAGGATTTTGCCGGAGAAATCACGCTCCTTCTGCAACTCGGTTTGCGACTGGCGAAGGCCCGTGATATCGAGCATGAGGCCGCGGTACTGCAGCACCTTGCCGGCCGGATCACGCACCGCAAAACAGTTGATGAATACGTGCACCGGCGATCCGTCTTTGCGGCGGAGAATTTCTTCCTGATTGCGCAGTCCGCCCTGGCGTTCAAAAAGTTCCGCCAGTTCTTCGCGCCGCCGCGGGGAAAAATAAACTTCGGTGGGAATGTCGAGTTGGATCACCTCTTCCCGGCTGCTATAGCCGAGGATGCGCACCAGCGCGTCGTTCACTTCCACAAAGCGTCCATGGGGCGTCGAGAAAAAGATTCCTTCCTGAATATTGTCAAACAGTTCGCGGTAGCGGAGCTCGGCTTCGCGCCGGTCGGTGATGTCCTTGAGCACGTGCACGGTCTGCAACTGGGCGCTGCTCATCCCCATCGCGCCGCCCGCCCCGCGCGCTGGCGGACCCTGGTTGGCGGCGTGAATGCGCGAGGTGGAAATCAGATAGGTGCGCTCGAGGACGGGGTGTACGTATTCGTCCAGTCCCTCGCCGCTGCGGCAGAAAGGGCAGGAGTGCGGCGAACCGCCGGTGGAAAGGGATTCCAGCGCCCGCATATTGAGCCCGATCAACTGCTCGGGCGCGATGCCGACAAAATCCGCCAGCGAGCGATTGACTCGCAGTACGTTGTGCTGCTCGTCATGCACCACGATGAAGTCGCTGATGGCATCGAAGACTTCCAGCCAGTGGCGGTTGGCCTGCTGCATGCGGGTAAACAGACAGGCATTCTCCAGAGCGATGCTGGCATGGCCCGCAATGGCGCGCAGCAACTGGCGATCTTCGCTGTCCGGCGGGGCGCCGCGGTCGGCCAGACAAAGCACGCCGACGTTTTCTCCCGAGGAACCCGCCAGCCGGATCAGGGTGCAATCGGTCCATTCCAGTGTGGAGGCGAGCGAGGTTCCCAGCATCTCAACGGCAGGAGCGAAGGCGACGTCGGTGGAGTATTTTGGCAGGGCCGCGCTGAGCGCCTGACCGAAGCGGCGCAGCAGCACAGGATCGTCAACTTCGGAAGCCTTGGCGTCGGAAGCATTGACCTCGGAAGCATTGCCTTCGGAAGCGCTCGCTTCCGAGACGCCGCGGATCAGCACCGTATCTATCTCCGAGTTCCGGAAAAGGCTGAGGGCAACGGACCGGCCTCCAAGCAGGCCGGCGGCGCGCACCGCGAAGGTGCGCATGAATTCGGGCAGATGCAGGACCGTGTTCAGTTCCAGCACGATCGTGACCAGGGCCTCGGCGCGGCGGCGGTGCTCCTCGGATTGGTGCAAGTTGCGGGTCAGTTCCAGTGCGATCGCCACTTGCGCGGCTAGAGCGCGTGCGCGCCGGACGTCTTCGTCGTTGATCGGCCCCGGCTCGACCCGGTCGAGCACTCCGAACATTCCCAGCACGTCGCCGTTGGAACCGACGAGGGGCACGGCCAGAAGTTGCCGGATGTGGAAAGAGGCCACGAAATCCAGATTCGCGCCCGGCGTGGCGGCGGCGTCCTCGGTGACGAACACATTCTTTTGCCGCAGCGTGCGCGTCGCCACTCCATCGTAAAGCGGGATATCGACGGGACGGGCCACCCCGTTCTCCACTCCCCATCGAACGTGGAAGGCGGCCTCTTCGAGCAACCCGATGAAGCAGCGCTGAAAGCCCAGAAAACTGCTGGCGCGGACCACCGAAGCCTGCATGAACTCGTCCAGTTTTCCCGCGGAACCGAGTTCGAAGGAGATCTCGAGAATTTCGTGCAGTTCGTGGGCCTGGGCTCGCGCCATGCCGCACAACTCCGCGTTGGCGATCGCCACCGCGCCAAAGCCGGCCAGGGCCGAGACCAAGGTCTTGTCTTCCTCCGTGAACGGGTTGGCGAGACGGGGGTATACCAGAATCGCGCCGTGCGAGCGCGAGGTGCGAAACGGCGCTGCGATGAGCACTCCGGGCGGCGAACCTTCTCCAAGATGGGAAGCGCCGTCGATGCTGACCGTAATGCGTTCGCCGGCGGCGATCGCGCGGGTGGCGATCTCCAGCGCAGAGCGCAGTTGGTTCTGCTGGAAACGCGAACGGATGGAGAGCGCGAGCCTCGGCGTCTCGGTCGACACCGCCTGCAACTCGAACCGTTTCTCTTGCTGGACGAAGACCAGCACGGCGGGCGAATGCAGAAGCACGCGGAGGCGGTCGGCGATGTTCTCCACCACGGCCGCGATGTCGGGCAAACCATGCAGCGCGGAGGCAACTTCGACCAGAATGCTGGCCCTCCGGTGCTCTTCGCTGGCAAGCTGGTTCAGGCGAAGGGCTTCGAGCGCCGCGCCCAATTGCGCCGCCACGATCGTGACTTTGGCCACAGCGTCTTCGTCAAAGCCGCCATCCGGCGCACTCTGCACGTACGCGATCGCACCCACCACTTGCCCGGAAACCAGCAGCGGCGCCGCCAGCACGGCTTGTGCATGTGCTTCCGCCAGCCATGGATAATGAGCGGCATCGAGGCGGTTGGCGAAGAACGCGCGACGCTTGCGAACCGCTTCCATCGCGATCGACGGATCGCCGACGCCCTGGCGCAGGCCCCGAAACGACTTCGCCTGTTCCCCGTCGGCTTCGGTTCCAACCAGTTCCCCGTCCGCCGAGCCACTCCAGAAATAAGCGCCGCTGGCATCGAAGAAGGCGCGAGTGAGGGCGCAGAAAGACCGTATGAGATGGCTCGGCTCGCGGCTCTGGAAAGCAGCGCGGGAAAGCCCCAGCAGAAGCTTCTGGAAGTCTTCCTCAGACTGAGACCCGTCCCCCAGTTCCGAATTTCGCATGAGTCTTGTCAGCACACACCATTCTTCGTGCTAAACGGCTGAAAACAATTGAATTACATATCGAACTTACGCTTAATTCTCAAATTGAGTCAAGGGAATAGGGATGGCGGTGCCAACTTGGGAAATGCCACAAAAGTGATACGGGAAGGGATCAGTCGTCTCAATCTGGGATCGGGTCATCCGGGGCTGCGGGCCATCTGACCATCATCGGGTCATCGAAAAGCTACTGGGTAGTTTGGGTTTTCGATGACCCGATGGCCCGATCGCCCGATCTCCTCGTCACTAAAGTAATGGACAGAAAGAACTTTTGATATCCGCCGGGGCGGTCCGTGCACGAATATTAAATGAATATTAAGAGACAAGGAATATTAAGCGACAAGGAAGGTACTGTGACTTTTCGTGGGTTAAATCGTGTGATCGCGGTGGGTCTGCTGCTGATTGGCGGATGGGCCGCGACGAGCGCTCCCGTGGCATGGGGACAGGAAACCAATCGGAAAGTAAAGACCAAGGTGTCCCCGGTGTATCCGGAACTGGCCAGAAAGATGAACATCTCGGGCGTGGTGAAGGTGCGGGTGACGATCGCCGCCAACGGGTCGGTCAAGGATGCACAGTTGGTGGGCGGGCACCCGGTGTTGGCAAGCGCAGCTATGGATGCGGTCAGAAAGTGGCGCTTCGAGACGCGTCCGGAAGAGACAGCCGAGACTGTGGAATTCCGTTTTGACCCCGTCCAGTAGCGGAGACAGCGCATGGTCCAAAGTGCAAAGCGCGCCATGAGGAAGGTTGGAGCATGAACATCAAAAAAAAGCTGTACATCAGTTTTGGCATCATTCTGGGGACGGTTCTGCTGCTGCTCGCGATCAACCTGTACGGGGTGCATCGCGAACACGAAACCAAGGCGGCGGCCCAGAGTTCGATCGAGATGACGGAAGCCACCTCGCTGGTCCGCTTCCAGATGATGCAAAACCGCCTTCATCTGCAAAACTACCTGCTCAGCGGCGACACGCGCGACGTTGACAAAATGAATGACGGCGAACGCCTGCTCAGCGACGCCCTGCGTCACACCCTGGAGCTCGCGAATTCACAGCAGCAGCGAACCAGTCTGGAAAAAGTGCAAGGGCTGGAACAGGGATGGAACAGCGATTTCGCCAGCCCGCTGGTCGAGAAGCGCCGCGCCGTCGACGGCGGCAATGCCACCGTAGCCGAACTGCAAATTTTCTATCTGCAAAAAGATCCCAACTCCTGGGTCACGCGCTCGAGCGAAGTTCTGGACGATGTCGACCGGGAGAACCAAAAGCTGCTGGACGAGCGGCGCCACTCCGACGAACAGGCAGCGACCTTTTCAATTCTGTTTTCGGTGTTCAGTTCGCTGATCGCTCTGGCGGTGGGCGTCGTCATTGCCTACAAGACAGCCACGGGGATCACGGAACCGTTGGGCCGGCTCATTCATGTGGCCGATCAAATCGGCCAGTCTGGGGATCTGGAACACAATATCGACGTTCGCGGCACGGATGAGATTGGGCAACTGGCCCGAACATTTGACTCCATGGTGAAGTACCTGAAAGAAATGGCCGCGGTTTCCGAGGCCATTGCCGGAGGCAACCTGGCGGTCGAAGTCCGTCCGCGCTCCGCCAACGACACCCTGGCCAACGCCTTCACGCGCATGGTGGAAGGCCTGCGCGGGATGGTGCGCAATGTGCGCGATGCCGCCTCGCAGGTAGCCAGCGCCTCGACTCAGGTGGCCAGCGCTTCCGACGAATCGGCCCGCAACAGCCTGCAGACCTCCTCGGCCATCGATGAAGTGACGAGCACCATGCACGAGATGAGCGTAAACGTGCAGAACATGGTGAAAAGCACCCAGACCCAGGCTTCGAGCGTCAGCGAAACCTCGGCCTCCATCGACCAAATGGTCACCTCGATTCAGCGGGTGGCGGATACGGCCAAGGTTCTGCTCGATATTTCCAACCGCTCGCGGGAAGAGGTGCACAGCGGCATCGGCACCATGGAAAAAGCGACCGACGGTCTGAATAAGATCAACACCACCATCCGCTCTTCGGGAGAAATCATCGATGCGCTTGGCGCGCGCGCCGACGACATCGGCAAGATCATCGAAGTCATCGACGATCTGGCGGAGCAGACCAACCTGCTGGCCTTGAATGCCGCCATCGAAGCGGCGCGGGCCGGCGAGCACGGCCTCGGATTCGCGGTGGTCGCCGACGAAGTCCGCAAGCTGGCGGAGAAATCCGCGCAGTCCACCAAGGAAATTTCCGAACTCATCGGGAGCATCCAGAAAGAAGCCCGCAAAGCCGTCGAAAACATGGAGAAGAGCACGACCATCGTCAACGAAGGGCTGAACCTCGGCCAGGACCTGAACGCCGCGTTGCGAAAAATTTCCAACGTGGTAACCGAGGTCTACAAGTTCGCGCAGGAAATCGGCGCCGCCACCAACGAACAGTCCCACGGCTCGTCGCAGATCGCGCGCGCTACCACGCGTTTGAACGAGATCACGCACGAGATCAACTCGGCGGTCGAAGAACAGGCTTCCGGGGCGCAGGCGGTGGTGCAGGCCATGGAGCGCATGAGGGAACTGCTGCAGTCGTCCACGTCGGGTTCGACGGAACTGGCTGCTTCCTCCGATCAGATGTCCAAGATGTCGAGGGGCCTGCTGGAATCGATGGACCGTTTTGCGGTGAACTCGAACGATCGCCCCAACGACAGGACGAACGACAAGTTAAACAACAGCGCGCCAGGATACGGAAGCGCCCGGAGCGCAGCGGCGGGATCGCGTTGAGGGAATTCCAACCATGAGCCGGGAAACACATGTCGTGGGCTTCCGGGTGGGCCGCGAGACTTATGGCCTGCCCATCACCTCCCTGCATGAGATCGTTCGCGTGCCCGAGATCACCGCCGTGCCGGACGCGCCGGGTTATCTCGAAGGCGTCATCAACCTGCGCGGCAAGATTGTCTCGGTGGTCGATTTGCGGAAGCGCTTCGGCAAGCCCTCCACCGGGCTGGACCGCCGCAGCCGCATTCTGGTCGTCGAACACCGCGGCCGGCTGGCCGGCATGATTGTCGATTCTGCATCGGAGGTACTGAAGATTCCGGAAAGTGAAATCGAAGCTGCTCCCGCCATGATGCAAGCCGGCGGATTGGACTGTGTAACCGGCCTGGGCAAGTACCAGGGACGGCTCATCATTCTGCTCGACATCAGCAAGGTGTTAGCCGCTCCCGAACTTGGGAACGGACCATCGGCGGAACCACCGGCGGCGGCCACCAGCACCAAGGCGGGGACTGGAACAGGAACGGGGAAAAAGACCGCCTCGGCCGGGAAGTAGCCGTAAGAACCGAATCCACATGAACACAAGCGAAATCCCCGCACTCACCGAAGCGGAATTGAAACTCCTGCAGACGCTCGTCTACCAGGAGTGCGGCATGCATTTCGACGATCGGCGCACTCCCTTCCTTCAGGACCGTTTGCAGCGCCGCTTGAAGGAGTGCCAGCTGGATTCGTTCTACAGCTACTATCGCCTGCTCATCAGCCAGCCGGGAAAACAGGAGTTGACCTGCCTGGTCGAAAACCTCACCGTCAATGAAACCAGTTTCTTCCGCAACAAAGCGCAACTCGACCTGTTTCAGCATGACGTGATCGACGATATTCTGCGCCGCAAGCAGGAGAGCGGAGACCACAGCCTGAGAATCTGGAGCGCCGGCTGTTCCACGGGACAGGAGCCCTACACCCTGGCCATGCTGGTGGCCGATGCGTTGTCATACCACCATCTGCGCACTCCCAAGGCGTTCGAATCGCCGTTCCCCAAGCCTCTGGTGCCCGCGCCCTGGCGGGTCGAGATCCTGGCCAGCGATATCAACTATTCGGTGTTGCGCGCAGCGCAAGAGGGTTCCTACGTCGAGCACCGGATGGCGGGCGTTGACTATGGCTACCGCTTGCGCTACTTCGACAAGGTGGGCGATCGCTACGCCGTCAAGGCGGGCGTCAAGGAACTGGTGCACTTCGACTTTCACAATCTGAAGACCGAATATCTGCCCGACCGCAACGACATTATTTTCTGCCGCAACGTGATGATGTATTTCGACGAAGCCGAGCAGAAGCGGCTGGTCGAAAAGTTCTATCGTTGCTTGAATCCCCGGGGATACCTGTTTGTCGGCCACGCCGAGAGCCTGCTGGGACTGACCAAGAAATTTCAGATGGTGCATCGCAACAGCGGCACGGCCTACCAGCGCGTGGAGGTCAATCAATGACCTCTCCCCCCGAAGATCGGATGACCGAACTCCGGCAGCTGTTCTTCCAAACCGCGAGCGAACTCGTTCAGAAGCTGAACGACGAGGCCATGCAGTTGGAAAAGTCGCCCGGGGATGCGGAGACGGCTCGCAGCTTGCGCCGGACCGTCCATACCCTGAAGGGGGATTCGGCCGCCTGTGGCTTCCGCGAGCTCAGCGAACTGGCACACGAGTTCGAGGATGTACTGACGCTCGAGAACACGGCGGCTGCGGCACTGGTTCCCGCGATTGCGTTGCGCGCCGCCGATGTGTTTGCGGCCCTGCTGGAGGCCTATCGCAAGGGAACGAAACTTCCCGGCATCCATTCTTTACGCGCCGACATTGCCCGTCTGGCGCGTCCGACAGAGAACGGTGCGGTCAAAACCAAAACCAAGCGGCCAAAAGCAGCCGCAAAACCCAGCCGCTGGTCGGAATACGAGCAATTGGCAATCGCACGGGCCACGGCGGAAGGCAAGCGCGTTCATCACGTGGTGGTGCAGATCGACCCCCAGTGCGCCATGCCCATCGCCGGACGGCAGATGATCCAGATCGCGCTTGGCGGATTAGGCGAGGTGTTGGCTCTCTATCCGCTCGAAGGCAGTGTCGAGCCGGTGAACCGCGTCGAAGCGGCGCTGGCGTCGCAAAAATCGGCGGACCAGATCCAGACCAAATGCCGCATTCCAACCATCGCGCTGAAAGTCCGAGTCACACCCCTGCGCGTCGCGGCTCCGTCGCGCCCGCTTCCCCCGGCCCCCGTCGCCGATCCTGAAGGCGTGGAACGAGACCCGGTTGCATTGCCGACCCAGACGCCCGATGAAGTCACGGCCGCTACCCTCGAGTCGCCGTCGGCTGCTGAATCAGCCTCGCCCGCCGTGTCCGCCGGCCCGGACAATGTCCTGCGCGTGGATGCGGAAAGAATCGACAGCGTTCTCAATCTCGTCGGTGAACTCATCCTGGCGAAATCGATGTTCCAGCAGTCGCTGCTGGAATTTGGACAGCGCTTCCCCAAAGATGTCTTGCGCGGAAAGTTCGCCGATGCCATGGCCTTCCAGTCGCGGGTTCTGAATGACCTGCAACACTCGGTCATGAAGATTCGCATGGTGCCGGTCGATCAGCTGTTCCGCCGCTTCCCGCGCATTGTGCGCGACGTCGGGCTGCAATGCGGCAAAGAGGTCGAGCTGTCGATCCGGGGCGGGCAAACCGATCTCGACAAAAGTATTCTCGACGCCATCGCCGAGCCCCTAACCCACATGGTGCGCAATGCCATCGGCCACGGCATCGAAACCGCCGAGGAGCGGGTTCGCGCCGGCAAGTCGCCGCGGGGTACCTTGCGGCTGGCCGCTTATCACCAGGGCAACCAGGTGGTCATCGAGGTCTCCGACGACGGACACGGCATCGATTCGGAGAAGGTCCGGCAGCGCGCCCTCTCCCAGGGATTGCTGAAAGCCGACCAGGCCGCCCGTCTGACCGAGTCCGAGACTCTGGATCTGATCTTTAAGCCGGGATTCTCCACCGCCGAAGAGATCACCGAACTGTCGGGCCGCGGCGTGGGATTGGATGTAGTGCAGAGCGTGCTGGCGCGGCTGAAGGGAACGGTGCAGATCGAAACGGCGCTGGGACGAGGCACCACCTTCCGTCTGCGGCTGCCCCTGACGCTGGCGATTATCCGGGCGCTGCTGTTCCGCGTCGAACAGCGGCTCTATGCCCTGCCGTTGAACGCGGTAGCGGAGATCGCGCGCACGGTCGAAGAAGATATCCATCAGGTGGAGCACTACGACGTGCTGCAACTGCGCAACGACGTGCTACCGCTACTCCGCCTGGGCCAGAAGCCTGAGGAGGGGCCGGAAACGGCGCGGCGCAAGGTTTTCATTCTGGTGATCAACAGCGGCGAGCGCAAGTTCGGCCTGGTCGTCGACGAACTGGAGGGCGAGGAAGAGCTGGTGATCAAAGCGCTTGACGATCAGTCGATTACCACCGACCTGGTGAGCGGGGCTTCGATTCTGGGCGATGGCCGGGTGGTTCTCATCCTGAACATGATCGCCCTCATGGATCGCTTCACGCACGGGCGCGCGGATGCCGCCGGCCCCGGTATGGCGGGTTTGCTATCGGATATCGAATCGGCAGCGGTCAGCGATCGGACGCAGGCCGGTAAGCCACGCGCACGCGGGACGGCAGGGGGCCAGGCATGAGAAAACCCGTGCGGGTACTGGTGGTGGATGACTCGGCCCTGATGCGCAAACTCATTCCCAAAATCCTCGAACGCGATGACTCCATCGAGGTCGTCGGCACGGCGATGGACGGCAATTTTGGCTTGAAGAAAATCGAGGACCTGAAACCGCAAGTGGTAACCCTCGACCTGGAAATGCCCGGGCTGAACGGCATCGATACGCTGAAACAGATCATGCGGCACTGGAAGATGCCGGTCATCGTCGTCAGCTCGCATTCGACCGCCGGGGCGTCGATCACGCTCAAGGCGCTGGCGTTGGGAGCATTCGATTTCGTCGCCAAACCGAAGGATGTGGCGGCGCGCATGCCCGAAATTGCCGCCGAGTTGATCCGGAAGATCCAGGCCGCGGCCCAGAGCGCGGGCGTGCAGCCGCAGTTCCTGCTGGGGGACACACCGGGTGGGCGCACCCGCAAACTCCAGCCCCTGGCGCCGACGCACATCGTCGCCATCGGCGTTTCCACGGGCGGTCCGAGCGCGCTGCAATACCTGTTTTCGCATTTGCCGGTCGATTTTTCGGGCAGCATCCTGGTCGTCCAACATATGCCCGACGGCTTCACGGAATTGTTTGCCAAGCGGCTCGATGAGTGCTGCCCCATCCGCGTCAAGGAAGCGCGTCCCGGCGACTTGCTGGTCGCCGGCCGGGCGCTGATTTGCCCGGGGAACCGGCACATGAAAGTGAAGAAATTGCCGCTCGGCAACGTGGCGGTACTGGCCGACGATGCCCCGGTGAACGGACATCGCCCTTCGGTGGACGTGCTGTTCCGCAGCGTGGCGGAGAAGTTTGGGCCGCAAGCCATGGGTGTGCTGATGACCGGCATGGGAGAAGACGGGGCCACCGGCCTGGGCGAGATCATGGCCGCCGGGGGATTCACCGTGGCCCAGAGTCAGGAAACATGCGTGGTTTTTGGCATGCCCAAGGCGGCCATCGAACGCGGCTATGCCATGCGCATCGCGGACCTTCAGGATTTGCCCAAGATTTTGCTGGCACAATGCGAGTCCGAGCACGGCCGGGGGGACACCACCCGAACGGACACCAGCGACGTCAAGCGGGCAACCAGTGCCGGAAGTAACTAGAGTTACCTATCGAACGTAGGTAGATTTGTGATTAAGTGCTAGTTGGGGAGGAGTGTCATGGACAAATTTGCGCCCGTAAAACGGAGCGAAGACGGACAGCCGGTGCGCTATCTGATCGTGGATGACTCCGTGTTCGCCCGCAAGAACCTGGCCCGGATGGTGGAAACCTTCGGGGGACAGGTGATCGGCGAGGCTGGCGACGGGGTTACGGCGATCAGCGAGTACGACCGGCTCACACCCGACATCGTTCTGATGGATATCACCATGCCGCAGATGGAAGGCATCGAGGCGGCGGAGAAGATCGTGCGCGACCATCCGAGCGCCCGCATCGTCATGGTGTCGTCGGTTGGCTACCAGGAAAACATCGTCGCCGCCTTGCAGCGCGGCGCCCGCCACTTCGTGCAGAAACCGGTGAAACCCGAAGTTCTCTATGAAGTCATCAAGTACGTGATGCGGGACGATACCGTCACGGCGCTGGGTGCTGGAGCGGGAGCCTAGTCATGCGGATGGAGTTGATTCAGCCCTTCATTAACGCGACCGATGCCGTGCTGGCACAGGGGCTGGACTCGCCCGTTTCCATCGAGAACCTGAGCATGGATGAAGAGGCGTATCAGCGCAAAGGGATCGCGGCCGAAGTTTGCCTCGTCGGCGAGATCGAAGGCCGCATCATCTTTGATGTCGATCTCCCGACCGCCGTGCAACTGGCCACTCGTCTGGCCGGCATGGAAGTTTCCGAGACCGACGATCTGGTGCGCGAGGCGGTCTGTGAACTGGCGAACCAGATCATTGGCAACGCCGTCACCTCGCTCAACGACCAGGGATTTCACTTTCACGTTCATCCTCCCACCCTGCACACCTCCGAGCAGGGGAGCAAAAGCTCGGAAGACACCGAGGCTCTGGTGATGTGTTTCAATACTTCCAGTGGAAATGTCTTCATGAATGTGGCACTGCGCCATCACTGCCGCCAGGCAGTGGAACGCACCGCCATCGCGGGATAGAAGAGGCAGCACTTAGCACTTAGCACTTCCGTTCTACATTCACTTTTCGCAGTAGAGAGCTCAACATTTTTCGGATCTGCGAAAGTTCATCTGCCATTTTTGAGTAGTCGGGTTCGGTAAGGTATCCCAAGTCCTTGGCGAGCAACAACTCGTAATCCAGTTCGCTGGCCGAGCCCGCCGCAATCTGCAGAAATCGTTGGAACTCGTTATTTCCGATTTTTCCACAACCTTCGGCAATATTCGCACCGATAGAAACCGCACATCGCCGAATCTGACTCGTAAGGCCATAAAGTTCTTCTCGGGGAAATTTCGCGGTCGCGGCATAGATCGCCAAAGTGAGTCTGTGAGATCGTTCCCAAACGTGCAAGTCATGAAAGTCCTTCATGCATGCCTCCGGAACGCGGCCGGTGAAACGAAGTGCTAAGTGCTAAATGCTAAATGCTAAGTGCTAAGTGCTAAATGCTAAGTGCTAAGTGCTGCTCCTCACGGTCCAGCAAACAGAAACACCGGATTCTGCGGCGGGCTGTTCACGCGCGAACTGACAGGGGCCGTAAGATTCCCAATATAGGTGTCGGTGGAGGTATCGATGATATGGACAGCGCCGCCATCGCAACTCGAAAGGTAGGCGCGGGAGCTGTCGCCGCCCGCGGCCATCATGAAGCGGAAGGGGGTCGTCGCGCAGACCGGAACATAATTGGGAGAACCGGCGACCGTAGCGTCCGGAAAGCCAGGTACGGCAATTGAGGTCTTGACCGTATTGCTCAAAGCATCAATTACAGTTACCTGCGGGCAGACGTTTCCCAAATTATCCGCGTAAAACGCGCCGACATATGCGCGGCTGCCATCGGGAAGGGCGGCGACGGCGACCACGTGCGTTGGGGAGGTCGCAGAGCTGCTGGCGCAGGGATCGCTGCCACCACGGGAAGTGGGCGGTACTGTGGGAATCGAGATCGGCCCTCCCCCGAGCAGGCTCGGAGTGGACTGCGAGACATCCACGATCGCTATCGCTTGCCCTCCTCTTCCCCCGGGAATGTATATCCGATTCAAAACCGAGTCGTAAACCATGTTGGTCGCGCCGGCCATCGATATGCTCGTTTCGCTGAAAATGTCGGGACCCGCGGTTGAAGTGGTATCGAGAAAGCCCAGCGTGCCATGGAATTCGAGCACATACACGCGTTGGCTGTCGGTACGCGCGGACAACCAGATGGGTGCCGAAGAGAGCGCGGGCGGACAGACTGTACCTGACGGGTCGCAAATAGAACGCGCGGAGGGGCCTTGGGTGTTGAATGCACTGAGGCTGCCGTCGCCCAAGTTCGCCACGTAGAGCTTGCTGTTGTCGGGGGTAACGGCCAGGGCAACCGGATTGGCGGCCGGGTTAGTGCGCAGTGGGATGGTGGCGGGCAGGTTGTTGCTAGTGGTATTCACCACGCCGACGGAGGGGACAACGACATTGGGGAAGTTGATGGGGTCCGGCACGTATTTCGGCAGCGTCACATAGGCCGTGCTTTGATTCGGG
>JBAVVP010000295.1:0-10000 GCA_049697355.1 Terriglobales bacterium | reverse complement strand
CGGCAATTCTTTTCGCAGCCCGCCCATCTTGAAGATGCTGTGCTCCTCGTCGACCGCATTGATGATCACGCCCGCGCCGAGGAACAAAAGCGCCTTGAAGAAAGCGTGGGTGAAGAAGTGGAACATGGCGGCTTGCCACGCGCCTACGCCTAGCGCGAGGAACATGTAGCCGATCTGGCTGATGGTGGAATACGCCAGGATACGCTTGATATCGTGCTGCGTAAGGGCACTAAACCCGGCCAGCAAGAGGGTCGCCGCACCCACGACGGCAACGGCCGACTGTGCGGCGGGAGCGAGGGAGAAAAGAACGTGCGTGCGCGCGATCAGATAAACACCCGCCGTCACCATCGTCGCCGCGTGAATCAGTGCGCTGGTTGGCGTCGGACCTGCCATCGCATCGGGTAACCATACCTGCAACGGAATCTGCGCTGATTTGCCGACAGCACCGCCTAACAGCAGAAGAGCGGCTGCCACCGCCCATGTGGAGCCGAACGGCCACTGCGCTGAAACGCGCTGCATCAGATCCTGAATCTGCAGCGTGCCCAGTTGCGTGAAGAGCAGGAACAACCCGACCATCAGGGCGCAATCGCCTACGCGGGTTACGATGAACGCCTTGCGTGCCGCCCGGCCGTTAGCGGGATCGCGGTACCAGAAACCGATCAGCAAGTAACTGCATAGGCCTACGCCTTCCCATCCGAGTAAGAGGAGGAGAAGATTGTTTCCCAGCAGCAGTGTGAGCATCGACGCGACGAACAGGTTCATGTAAGCGAAGTAGCGGCTGTAACCCGGGTCTTCGCTCATGAACTCGGCGGAATAAATATGGATCAAGAAGCCCACGAACGTGACCACTACGATCATCACGAGCGAGAGCGCATCCAGATAGAACCCGATCTGCGGCTGGAAGCCCGCGACGCTGATCCAGGTCCAGAGAACCTGGGTGTAAGCGTGCCCGGCCGGAGGGCTGGTTACGAAGCTGACCGCGATCAGAGCTGTAAGCAGGGCTGAGAGTCCGATGGACCCCACGCCGAGGGCGGCGGCGGCTCTGCGCGGCAGACTAGAGCCGAACAGGATGAGCAAGGTCGCGCTGACAAAGGGCAGCGCCGGAATGAGCCACAACCAGCTGATCACGTCATCCTCTCATTTCAGAGATTAGGTCCACATCCAGGGATTTGAACCGGTGATAGATCTGTAGAACTAGCGCCAGTCCTACCGCCACTTCTGCAGCTGCCATCGCCAGAATGAACACAAACATCACCTGTCCGTCCGCCTGATGCCATCGCGACCCGGCCACCACGAACGCCAGCCCCGCCGCATTGAGCATGACCTCAAGCGACATCAGTACAAAAATCAAATTACGCCGTACGAGCAGACCGGTCAGTCCCAGCGAGAACAAGATCCCCGCCAGTATCAGCCCGTCTCTCATGGTTATCTGTGTCACGTTGAATCTCCGGTTGTTCGGTTTTGCGTAAGCCCAGGTGATACGCACCCACCAGCCCCGCCAGCAAAAGCATCGATGCCAGCTCCACACCAATCATGTAAGGGCCAAACAAAGCGATCCCGACTTCCTTCGGTCCGGTGGCGCTTGTGCCCAGGCCTGCGGATGCCCCTGCGGCCAGATAGACGACTTCGAGAATCAAGATGCCCGCCAGAATCACGGGACCGGTCCAGATTCCCGGCGTCAGCCACTGTCTCTCTGTTTCCGCGGCGTGCCTTCCGATGTTCAGGATCATCACCACGAAAAGGAAAAGCACCATGATCGCGCCTGCGTAGACGATGGCTTCGAGCGCCGCGGCGAAAGGCGCCCCGAGCACGAAGAACACTACCGACACGGCCAGCAGCGACACGATCAGATACAGAAGCGCATGAACAAGATTCAGCCGCGTCAGCATCAGGACGGTCGAGATCACCGCGACCGCACCCGCAATGTAGAAAGTGGCTTCCATATTGACCTCACGGCAACAGCGAATGCACATCTACCGGCGCTGATTCATGTGCCGCCTCGCCCTTTTTCTTTCCGCCGATCTGGACCCCTGCCACGCGCCAGAAGTTGTAGCCCGGATGCTTCCCCGGCCCATCGATCAGCAGATCCTTTTTTTCGTAAACCAGGTTCTGCCGCTGAAACTCGCCCATCTCAAAATCTGGCGTTAATTGGATCGCATACGTCGGGCAAGCCTCTTCGCAAAGACCGCAGAATATGCAGCGCGAAAAGTTGATGCGGAAGAAGTCCGGATACCGCCGCCCGTTTTCGTCTTCCGTCGCCTGTAGAGCGATGCAGCCGACTGGACAGGCGACCGCGCAAAGGTTGCATGCCACGCAGCGCTCGCCGCCATCGGGATCGCGGGACAAGACGATCCGGCCGCGGTAGCGCGGCGCGAGATACGGCTTCTCCTCCGGATATTGAATCGTGACTCTCTTTTGGAAGGAGTGGAGGAACACGTACCAGATCGATCGAAGCATGCTGAACATGGACTAACTCCGTAATAGGACCGCCGCGCCGGCCAGCAGCACATTCGCTAGAGCCAGGGGCAACATCACTTTCCAGCCCCAGGACATGAGTTGATCAAATCGCGGTCGCGGCAAAGCCGCCCGCACCAGAATGAAGAATGAAATGAAGACAAACGTCTTGATCAGAAACCACACCAGTCCGGGCAGAAACGGGCCCAGCCAGCCTCCGAAAAAGAGAACCGAGATCATCCCCGAAATCAGGGTGACTCCCATGTACTCGCCGACAAAAAACATGCCGAATTTCATGCCCGAATATTCGGAGTGATAACCGGCCACGAGTTCGCTTTCAGCTTCCGACAAATCGAAGGGAATGCGGCGCGTTTCGGCGAATCCGGCGATCAGAAACAGAACAAATCCCGGAAATTGCGGGATCACAAACCACACGTGCCGCTGCGCTTCGACAATGGCCGGCAGGCTGAACGAGCCCGCCAGGATCACAATTCCCATGAGCGAAAGGCCCATGAAGACTTCATAGCTCAACATCTGGGCCGCGGCGCGCATCCCGCCCAGCAGAGCGTACTTGTTGTCGGACGACCATCCCGCGAGCACGACGCTGTAAACTCCCAGCGATGACATGGCGAGGAAAAACAGCAGTCCGATGTTCAAGTCGGAAACGATGATGCCAGGCGCTACCGGAACCACCGCGAACGACATGAGTACGGTCACGAAGATGACGGCCGGTGCCAGAATGAAGACGGGTTTGTCGACAAATGGAGGGACCCAGTCCTCCTTCATGAAGATCTTGATGGAGTCCGCAACGACCTGCAGAAGCCCGAAGGGCCCGGTCCGGTTTGGGCCGTAACGGTCCTGCCACAGCGCGAGCAACCGGCGCTCCACATAGATAAGAGAGGCGGCGATGGTGAGAGCGCCAATGACGATTCCGAGGATCGCAAGGAGCGGGTACGGACTTGTCATTTCGCCCTCTCGATCTTGCCCCACTCGGGCAGCGTGACTCCGCTCAGCGGTGCGATGCCGGCTGACAGACACGCGACGCCTTGTGGAAGGTCAGGTTGCAGACGTACTGGAAGTCGGAACGTACCAGTTGAACAACTGACTTCGACTTCCGCACCCTCCGAAAGGTCAGTGCAGTTGACAGCCACGTGCGGCTTTGTCGCCAGTTCTCGAAGGCCTCGCGCCGCCGGACTTAATTCCTCGGAGCCGATGAAGTGGTACATGGGCACAAGCAACCACTCGCCTTTGCGCGGCTCGAACGCGGGCGGGATATCGCGGAACCATGTCTGGCTGTTGGCGGCTGCGGGCTCGAACATCCGGACCCCGGCATCGCCGCCACGCAAGGGTCCGCCCGGCTCGGTTTGATAGGTATTTGTGGCCTGAATGGAATTCCAGCCGGGAGACCAGAAAAACGGGATCAGAGCTGCTGGAGGTTTCTCGGGTGCTCCTTCCATCGAATATGACAACGGAGAATCGGGATCCTCGGGTTGCTTCGGCTCGGAAATCGTGATGTTCACGAGCGTGGCAGTCCGGCCGCTCTCACGATGCGGCGAGCGCGGAATTTTGGCGCCGGCAATTCGAAAAGCGGCTGAGGGTGCGGCATAGGACGCGGGTGCGAGTTCTGGCAAGGCCTTCGATAGAGCCGCCAGCACATCGTCCAGGTTCTGCCACTTTTCCGGCTTCAACCACCGCCAGCTTGCGAGTACATCGTTCTGCGGCACAAAAACCTGGAAGAATCTCTGGGCCCGTCCTTCGCTGCTGATGAATGTGCCATCCGATTCGGCGAAGGTTCCGGCCGGCAGTTCCAACTCCGCTTTTTCGGTAGTCGGGTTGGACAGGTGATCGAGGACGATCACGTGTTTGGCGGCGCTGAGGAAAGCATCGACTTCGGTGGCAGGCGCGCGGCGATAGAGATCATTCTCGAGGATGATGACTGTGTCCGCGCGGCCATCCTTCACCGCTTCGAAGGCCGCCGTGAGCGGACATCCGCCGATCAGCGCGGCGCCCATGGTGTTGCATTCGGGGGCCGTTAGGCTGAGCGCCGCGTGGGCTGCCATCGCCACGTTCGCGGCCGCTTCCATAACCGCCTGACTGCCGCCGCTCATGCCGGAGATCACGAGGGGCTTCTTCGCGGTTTTCAGGGCGTTCGCAATTTCGGCAACGAGCGGGAAGTCCTGGGCGGAGGGTGCCTCCGGATCGAGAGCGTGAGCCACGGCGAAACCCAGCCGGGCCAGATCATCAGGCGCGCCGCGGAACGTAGCGGTAGCAACTTCGTCGAGGCGAGTGGCATACGGTGTTGCGATGTAGAGAGGACCTTTCGCGTCTTGCAGTGCGTCCCGCACGCCGTGATCCATCCACAGCGGAACTTTCGCTTGCCTGGCGATCTCCATCGGTTGCTGACGCACCGACTGACGGAGAGCCAGCGCCATTCTGGGGGCGACGCTGGTGATGTCCTCGCCGAGGATGAATACCGCGTCACACTCCTCGATTTCGCGCAATGTGGGCGTGCGCATGGGACCGCGCCGCAGAATCTCAATCATGCGGGCAGCCAGCGCCGACTGATCATCGGCCATACCCGAATGGAATCGCTCGGGGCCAACAAGACTTCGCAGGGCAAAATTGGCCTCTAGTGACGCACGCGGTGAGCCGATACCGATCACTCGACCGCTGGCTGCGCGTTCTTCCAGATGAGTCCGAGCCTCCAGAACCGACACGGGCCTGCCGTTGAGCCGCGGCTCACGGAGCCGTCGTTCGCTGTTCACGAATTCATAGCCAAAACGTCCGCGGTCACACAGGAAGTACCCGTTCACTTCGTGGTTATAGCGATTGACGATGCGGCGCAGAGTGCCATAGCGCTCACCAGCATCGATGTTGCAGCCCAGGGCACAGTGGACGCAAACCGATGGCGCGAACTGCTGGTCCCACTTGCGGGCATAGTGGTGCTTCAGGGTCTTGTCCGTGAATACACCGGTCGGACAAATTTCGACGAGGTTGCCGCTGAACTCATTCTCGAGGACACCGTCTTCGTTTCGGCCGAAGAATACCGTGTTGCGCGAGGCGAAGGCGTTCAGATCCTTGCCGCCCGCGTAGTCGCGGTAATAGCGCACGCAGCGGTAACACTGGATGCACCGGTTCGGCTCATGATTCACCAGCGGGCCCAGGTTCTGGTCGCGGAACGTGCGCTTGTCGAATTCGTAGCGCCGGTAGTCATGGCCGGTCATGACGGTCATGTCCTGCAGATGGCACTCGCCGCCTTCATCGCACACCGGGCAGTCATGCGGGTGATTCAGCATGAGTCCTTCAATCACGCCCGCGCGGAAGGAAGCAGCCTCCGCATCCGCGATGGAGATGCGTGTGCCCTCGGCGGCCGGCGTCATGCACGACATCACGATTTTGCCTTCCGTGTCATGCTCATCCTTGAAAACCTTTACTGCGCACTGACGGCAAGCGCCCACCGACCCCAAGGCCGGATGCCAGCAGAAGTAGGGCAGGTTCAAGCCTTGCGACACGCAGCCGTGGAGTAGGTTCTCCTCGGGGTTCATCTCGTAAGGTTTGTTGTCAACGTAGACCTTAGCCATACCTATCTCCAGGGGCAACGGTGCTCAGCGATGTGCTGTTCAAAATCGGGTCGAAAATATTTCATGGCGGTTTCAAGCGGATCGGCGGCCCCGGGCGCGAGTGCGCAGAACGTGTTCCCAGGACTCCACATCTTGGCTTGCGATGCAAGCTTGTCGAGGTCGCCTGGCTTGCCGTGGCCGTATTCCATCGAGCGCAGAATGCGTTCCGCCCAACCGAGGCCGCTCCAGCAAGGCGTGCAGAATCCGCAGGATTCACGCGCGAAAAACTTCGTCATGTTCCACGCCATACCCACCGGACAGGTATGGTCATCGAGCACGATCATGGTGCCTGTCCCCAGCCGGCTGCCGGCTTTCGGCATCTCGGTGAAATCCATGGGCGTGTCCAGGTGCTCTTCGACGATGAAGGGCGTGGAGCTGCCACCCGGCAGCAATCCGCGAAACTTCAGTCCGTCACGCATGCCACCGGCGTGCTCTTCGAGAATTTCGCGGACGGGCGTCCCCATGGGCAATTCCCAAAGGCCGGGACGTTTCACTTTTCCGCTGACACCGTAGAGCTTCGTGCCCCCATCCTTCGTACGGCTCAGGCCGTGGAACCACTCCGCGCCGTTGTTGATGATGTGTGGCACGCAACTGATGGTCTCCACGTTGTTGACTACCGTTGGTTTGCCGAACAGGCCCACCACGACGGGGAAGGGCGGCTTCGCTCTCGGGTTCGCGCGCTTACCTTCGAGCGCATTGAGTAATCCGGTCTCATCGCCGCAGATGTAACGGCCGGCACTAAGATGCAGATGTAACTCCAGGTTGTAGCCGGAACCGAGGATGTTTTTCCCCAGATAGTGGCGTTCGTATGCTTCCGCGATGGCGCGGGTAAGCCGTTCCGCGGCCAGCGTGTATTCTCCACGCAGAAAGATGTAGGCGATGTCGGCTTCGATCGCGAAGCCGGCGATGATTGCGCCTTCGATCAACTGGTGTGGATTGCGCTCCAGCAGGAACCTGTCTTTGAACGTGCCCGGTTCCATCTCATCGGCGTTGATCACGAGGTAAGTGGGATTGGGCGCGTCCTTGCCCACCGGCACGAAAGACCACTTCACCCCAGTGGGAAATCCTGCTCCGCCCCGGCCGCGCAGATTCGCGTTCTTCACATCCGCGATGACCGCTTTCGGGGTCATGCCGCCCGTCAGGACTTTTCGGATTGCCTGGTAGCCCCCGGCCCGCTCGTAGGCCTGCAAATCCAGAGCCGATCCATCCTGGGGGACATTTCCGGTCAACGGTTTTTCGGTGGAGCCTGTCATTTGTAGTTCTCGAGTTCCTTGTCGATTTTCAGCGGGTCCAGATCAGTGTGCAGATTGCCGTCCACTATCAGCGCCGGGGCATGGTCGCAACACCCGAGGCAGACGGTCGGCAGCAGCGTAAAACGGTTGTCGACTGTCGTCTCGCCCAGCCCGACGCCCAGGCGTTGCTGGAGATGTTCCCTTGTTTGCTCGCAGCCCATGATCCAGCAGCTCACGCTGTCGCAGACCGAGATGACGTGGCGCCCCACGGGCTTGCGATAAATCAGGTTGTAAAACGTGGCAATACTGTCCAGGTCGGTCGGAGACATGCCGATATGTTCAGCGATGTCGCGAAGACTCTCGTCGGACACCCAGCCACGGTGTTTCTGGACGATTTTCAGCGCGTCTATGGAAACGGCTTCGCGTTTCGGATAGTGCGCCGCCTCGCTCTCGATCTCGCGAATTTCTTCCGTCGTCAGCATCGCTTCAAGTCCTCACCGGTCGACATCTGCCAGTACAAAGTCAAGGCTGCCCAAAATCACCACCAAATCCGAAATCGTCAATCCCCGCGACAGGCGCGACAGGGTCTGTATGTGTGCAAACGACGGCGTACGGATCCGCGTGCGATATGAAACCGTGCTACCGTCGCTCACCAGGTAATAGCCGTTGTTTCCCTTCGCGGCTTCAATCGCACCGAGCGCTTCACCCGGCGGGAGCACCGGTCCCCAGCTCACACCCAGAAAGTGCGTGATCAGCGTCTCGATGTCATGCATCGTGCGCTCTTTCATGGGCGGGGTAGTCAGGTGATGGTCCGATTTGTACGGACCCTCGGGCATATTTTTCACGCATTGCTCGATGATTCGCAGGCTCTGCCGCATCTCCTCAATGCGGACCGACGCGCGCGCATAGCAGTCGCCCTTAGTGGCGGTGGGGATGTCGAAAGTAAACTGCTCGTAGCCGCAGTAGGGTTGCTTCTTGCGGAAATCCCATTCCAGCCCGCAGGCGCGCAGATTCGCGCCGGTCACGCCCCACTCGATGGCCTCGTCTGCAGTGAATGCGCCGATTCCCTGAGTGCGCCCTTTGAAGATCGCGTTCCGCATCACCGTGCGGTCATACTCGATCAGGCGCGGTGGAAGGTAACGGATGAAATCGAGGAACATTTTTTCCCAGCCCTTGGGCAGGTCGGCGGCCACTCCGCCGATACGAAACCAGGCGGGGTGCATGCGCGCGCCGGTGATCGCCTCCACCATGCCGAAAGCGCGCTCGCGGTCGTTGAAGGTGAAGAACACCGGCGACATCTGGCCCAAGTCCTGCGCGAATGTCCCGTACCAGACCAGATGGCTGATGATGCGAAACAGCTCCGAAAGCATTACGCGGATCACCTGCGCGCGCGGTGGCACCTTGATCCCAGCCAGCTTTTCGACCGCCGTCAAATAGGCCAGGTTGTTCATCACCCCGCCGAGGTAGTCGATCCGGTCGGTGTAGGGGATATAGCTGTGCCAGGACTGCCGCTCACCCATCTTCTCTGCGCCGCGATGGTGGAAGCCGATCTGGCTAATGGCGTCGACAATCTCTTCGCCGTCCAGTTGCACGGCGATGCGCAATACGCCGTGCGTGCCGGGATGCTGCGGACCGATGTTGACGAAAATGAAATCCGAGTCGTCGCGCTCCCGTCGCATGCCCCACTCCTCGGGACGGAACAGCAGATCCTACTGCTCGGCATTCTCCTTTTCCAGCGACAAGTGATACGGGTCCATTTCCGTCGCGCGAGCCGGGTGCTCTTTGCGCAGCGGGTGCCCCTTCCAGCTCTTCGGCATCAGGATTCGCTCCAGATGCGGGTGGCCGTCGAACGCGATTCCGAACATGTCCCACACTTCGCGCTCGTACCAATTCGCCGACGGCCAGATGGAAGTGACGGTCGGCAGCGAGAGACGGCCTTCGGCCAACGCTACCTTGATGCGCAGGTATTCGTTCCTGTCGAATGAGAGGAGATGATAGACGACGGTGAAGTCACTCGCCGGCTGTCCCTCGCGATGCTGCCGCATGCGCTCGTCGATTGCGGTGAGGTCGTACAGCATCTTGTAGGGCTGCTCGATCTCTTCCTTTAAGAAGCGCAGAACCGCAGGCAATCGATCCTTCGCGACCCAATACGTGGGTATGTGGTCGGTCGTCTCCTGAGGCGTGACGGCTGAGCCAAGCCGGTCCTTGATTTCCTCGGCGATGGTAGGAACGGCGATCATACTTCGTCGGTCTCCCGCAACACGGTCACCTTCTTTCGCGACGGCTGCATCAGATCCCGCATCGAGGGCATTGGTGCGCGCGTGGTGCCTTGAGGCCCCACGACCCAACTCAGCGGACGCCGTTCCGTTCCTATGGCCTGCCGCAACAACAACAGGCCTTCGAGAAACGCTTCCGGCCGTGGTGGGCAGCCAGGTACATAGACGTCTACGGGCAGGAACTTGTCGACGCCCTGCACGACGCTGTAGATGTCGTACATGCCTCCTGAATTCGCGCACGACCCCATCGAGATTACCCAGCGCGGTTCCATCATCTGTTCATAAAGCCGCTGAACGATGGGCGCCATCTTCAGGAAGACCGTTCCGGCAACGACCATCAAATCGGCCTCCCGGGGCGTGCCGCGAATCACTTCGGCACCGAAGCGCGAAACGTCAAACTTGCTTGTAATGCTGGTGG
>JBAVVP010000294.1:0-1757 GCA_049697355.1 Terriglobales bacterium | reverse complement strand
CCCTTGTCCACCACGGCATGCAGGTGAGCGCGGGTCACAGAATCCCTGCTGGCGAACAACGTCACATCCCAGCCACGGGCGACGAGCCCTTCGGTGATGTTGCTAGCCACCGTTTCCCAGGCGCCGTATTGCCGAGGAGGCGTTCGCCAGGCTATCGGCGACAGGATAGCCACTCTTTTGTCGGGCTTTGTCATGCTGTTCGACGATATTTCCTAGTGCATAGCAGCCAGCACTTCATCGAGGGGAACCGTAGCGAAACCGGTGGCGTGATCGGCCATGCCATAGGGAATGATCAGTTCGCCGTTGTGGAGGAGAGCGCCACAGGTATAAACGACGTTCGGCACGTATCCTTTACGTTCCCTTTGGTCCGGTTTGAGCAAGGGTTCGCGGAGGCGGCCGATCACTTTGCCGGGATTATCGTGATCGAGGAGGAACGCGCCGATGCAGTACGTTCGCAGGGGGCCGACGCCGTGGCTGAGGACCAGCCAGCCCGCTTCGGTCTCAATGGGGGACCCGCAGTTCCCAAGCTGGACCAGTTCCCACGGAAACATCGGTTTAAGGAGCACCTTGCGTTCATACCAGAAGTGGACGTTGTCGGAAAACATGAGGTAGATGTTCTCGTTGTCCTGGCGGGAGAGCATGGCATAGAGGCCGTTGATTTTCCGGGGGAAGATGGCCATGCCTTTGTTTTCCGCGGCCGGACCGTTCAGGGTGATGAACCGAAAGAGGAGGAAGTCAGAAGTCTCCACCAGCTCTGGCAAGACCACCTTGCCATCGAAGGCCGTGAAGGTGGCGTAGTAGACGTGGGTACCGTCATCGTTCTGGAAACAGACGAACCGGGCGTCTTCGATGCCGTTGCGTTGCGCCGGCGTGGCCGGGAAAATGATGCGTTCACACAGCCGCTGTTGGGGCTGGAACTGAACCTCGTAATTGGACCGGGCCAGCATCAAAATTCCCCGGATGGCGTTCCGATCCGACAGGCGGGACTGCTTCCCTTCGGCTTCGAGATTGGCGCGAAGTTCTTCCAATGCAAACCACTCCCCAAACTTGTTCATAGCCCGGCGCGTGAATTCGTTGGTCAATCCCAGCTCAAAGAGTTTTCGCTCGAAGAGCGCCTTCTCGTAACGGGGGTTCGGAATTTGACGCGGCTCGGTGACGAAGCCGGTTGGGGGTAGGACCTCGATCCGATGGTCGACGTGGATGATACCCGTCCGAAAAGTGATGGAGGAGATGTGTCCCTCCCCGGTGGCGCGCAAGCTGAGGATAAAACGCAGAGCGCCGGGAGGCAGGTCAGACTGGTCAGGGTGCGAGACGATGGACGGATTGAACAGGGCTGCGGATTCTAAGGAGAATTCGCAAACGAAATAGGAGCCGATCAACAGCTTTCTTTGTTCAGAAATTTTCTCATCGGTCAACAGGAGGTCGCGGACCTGTTCGAATCGTTCCAGAAAGGATTTGTGGATCTGCTGGTGTCGCTGGGAGAATTCGGCGGATACTTCGTCCAGGAGAGGGCCGACTCGGTTTTCCGGGAGCGACATGATCCTGGCGATAATCCTGCCGGCCCGCTGGGGATCCTCCGGACTGAATGGCCGCAGAAGAACGCGTGACTGGTCAGGCCTGAGGACCGTGGCCGTGCGTTTGACGTGAATCGAGTTGTCGTTCATGGACTGGTTATTCCAGAGAAACGGGACCGGAGGCCGCGATTACTCTTAGGCGGCGATCGGTTCCTTAAAACTCGTCAGCATATTTTGCGCCAA
>JBAVVP010000293.1:0-2084 GCA_049697355.1 Terriglobales bacterium | reverse complement strand
CGTTCATCGGTTTTTGCAAGAGCCGGCATAGCAGAAATCCGAATCCGTAAGCTTTTCACAAATGTGGGAAAGTGGTCTTACTCAAATGTGGTTTCACACATTGGCTCATTACCACAAAGCCTCATTTTCACCTTTTCACAAACCCACGAATGAAGTAAGGTGGGTCACCACAAAGCAACAAATTGGACTTGCCCCCAAAAATGAGACAACTGGTTAAGACTCAAAATCCATTGAATGGAGGATTGGGTCATGGGATTGTCTCACAGACGATTCAGTCGGGAGTTCAAGTTGGCCGCGGTACGGCGGCTGGAAGAAGGGGTTTCGATAGCTGAGGTGGCGCGCGGGTTGGAAGTGAATCCCAATGTGCTGCACCGCTGGCGGCGTGAGTTCCGGCAGGGGCCGGGCAACGCTTTTCCCGGGCACGGGCAGCGGCGCTGGTCCGAGGGGCGGATCGCGGAGTTGGAGCGCAAGATCGGGCAGCAGGTGCTGGAGATCGATTTTTTAAAGGGGTGCTTGCAGCGCATCGAAGAACAGCGGATGCTGCCGGCACGGAATGGAAATCCGCCATCTACCAAAAGGTCAGGGAAGCAATGAAGGCCAGTGCTGGACTGAGCATTGGCCGCATGCTGGAGCTGGGCGGGGTGAGCCGCTCCAGCTTCTATCGCTTCGACCCGGAGGGCCAAGCGGGCACCGACCGGGACATGGATCTGCGAGACGCAATCCAGCGTATCGCGCTGCAGTGGCCCAGCTACGGACGGCCGCGCATCACGGCCGAACTACGCCGCCAGGGATGGACGGTGAATCCCAAACGGGTCTACCGGCTGATGGGGGAAGACAACCTGCTGTGCCTGCGGCGGCGCAAGTTCGTGGTCACGACGGATTCCCATCATGGCCTGCCGGTGTATCCCAACCGGGCGCGCGAGCTGGTAGTGACGGGGCTGGGTCAGCTCTGGGTGGCCGATATCACCTACATCCGGCTGGAGTGGGAGTTTGTCTATCTGGCGGTGATTCTGGACGCCTTCTCGCGCCGGGTGATCGGTTGGGCGCTGGACCGCACGTTAGCAGCCAGCCTGACCCTGGACGCCCTCGGCATGGCGCTGGCGCAACGCAGGCCCGCGCCCGGCCTGGTGCATCACTCCGACCGCGGCGTACAGTACGCCTCCACCGCCTACACCGACTTGCTGAAGGCCAACGAGATTGTCATCAGCATGAGCCGGCGTGGCAATCCCTACGACAATGCCACCTGCGAGTCGTTTATAAAGACGCTCAAGTACGAAGAGGTATACCGCACCGAATATCGTGACCTGGCCGAGGCCCGCGCCTCCATCGGCGTGTTTCTCGAACAAGTCTATAACCAGCAACGCCTGCACTCGGCGCTCGGCTACCTGCCCCCAGCCGAGTTCGAGGCACAACTGGCAGCGCCGTACACCGAGGCCGCTGCGCGGCAGCTTGCTTTATGAGTTTTCTGAGGCATGAGGAAATCTATCGATCCGATGTGGATCGGAGAAAAGCTGGGAGCGGTCAACCGTGGTCACCGCCCCCAGCCCTCATCGGCCTCGATGAGTTTCCAGTTGGCTATTCCTTGGCGGGTTGCTCTCCAGCAGGGCCCGCCTCCGCTTCCCCAACCGGAGAGCAGTGTGCCGTAAACTCGTCTTGCCGGTCGAGGATTTTTCAGCGAACGGCGAACAGTGTCTTAACTGGTTGTCTCACCCCAGGGGGCAAGTGCATTGGAATGCGAACGCGCAGAGCGAGCAGCGCGAAAGAACCAACACCAAGAACAGAATCAGCTAGAGACCCTCCGTAAGGCGATGGTTGGCCTAAGAGCGGAGATTGAGCGGATCAATCGCAACCTGGACAACCTACCGCCGCCCAGTTCGACATCTCGATTCGGCCAGCCTATCCGAATCAGCCAGCGTTCTGTCAGGACCTTGATTCAGCAGCGGCTGGAACATGAAGCCGCACTCGCTGAACTGGAGAGAGAAGAAGCACGCTTGGCCACCTTGGCGAACCAAACGGGTGAATCGCGGAACCATGATCCCGAGCAAATACTTCCGCCGGCTGCCCCGGTAGCACATGTGCAGAAA
>JBAVVP010000292.1:0-8504 GCA_049697355.1 Terriglobales bacterium | reverse complement strand
TCGGCATGACGGGCCAATTGCCTTAATCGTCGGCTCCGCCGGCTCGGTCGAAACCGGCGGTCCGTCGACCTTCGGCAACTCTGGGGCTGACTCCGGGGCCGACCCACAGGATCGGGGACCCGCATCGGCGGCTCCAGCGGTTCCGTCCGCACCGGGGCTTGAGTCCATGCTGGAAGTTTCCGCACACGTGCCGGAGCAGGGGCTGTGGCTGGCCGCCGAGTCATCCAGCGAAGCGACTTCCGGCACCGCGAACAACAGCCCCGGCGCGCCTGGAGACAGGGATGAGGACGCTTGCGATCCCGCTGGCCAGCTGAAGTGCAGTCTGGGCCAGTCGCTCCGGGCATTGCCGCCGCTGTTTGTCGACTGCGCTACAACCATCGCGGCCACGGTCTCCATTTGCAGCTGCGCGCTCGAGGAGCCCGCGCTCACGGCGATGAACACATCGCACGTGCCCACGTTTCCGGCGGAGGGAATAATCGAAGCGAGGCCGTCTTGGGCGCTCACCACCTGCGCCTGGGACGATCCGAGGACAACCGGCATGCCGTTTTCGGGAACGCGGGCCAGCGTGGTCTGAAACGTGACGCTCACTCCCATCACCGGATTCGAGACACTGGGGCCGTCGGTCACTCGCATCACCAGCGGTTGAAAAGCCTGTCCCACCGGCACAACCTGCGACGATCCGCTCACCGTCTCCAGCGTCCACAGCGAAGGCGGCGTGGAGAACATCGTAAAGGTCTGGCACGGCGAATTGTTCGGGGCGACGCAAGCGCTTACCTGCACGTCGGCAATTTGATTCGTGATCTGTGCCTGGATGGTGGCGAATCCCGAGCTGTTGGTGGTCGCGCTGCTCGCGGAAAGCGACGCAGTTCCCTTGGTGACGACGAAATTGACGGCGACATTCGCTTGGGGCACGGCCAAGTCGAGCGCTTCGACCGTCAGCGGGACCGAGAGCGTCGCGCCTTGCCCAATCCATCTCGTCGGGATTGCCGCAGCCAGATCAAGCGCGGTCGAGGTTCCCACCACCGTGGCCTGTTGCGATTGCGGAGGCGAGTACGAGGCTGGCGCCAGCGCGATTGTGATCGTGCTCGCTGCGGTCACCATCGGAGTCACTCCACTGGAAGATTCTCCCGCTTCATCGGTCAGTACGGAACACGAAGAAGCTCCGCTGCACGCTGAGAATTGCAAGCTGTTGGTCGCGCTCCAGGCGATCGTCGCCCCGCTCACCGGCGTGACTCCATCGGCGGCAACCGCGCGCACACGGATTGGATTGGCGGCGGCTGAGCCCACCGGAGTCGCCGGCTCCGCACCTTGCAGCAGAAGTAACCGATCCGTGGCCAGAGCGCCATAAGTCAACGCACCGGTCATTTGCGAAAACGCGCCGCTCACAGGATCCGTCACCTGGATCGTCACGGTTCCGTCCTGCGATGCGGCTGGCATGGCTACCTTGATCTGGGTTGCCGAGGCAGACAGTGTGTTGCCGTTGTTCCCGGCGGCTGTCACCTGTAGCCCCGGTTTGAACCCGGTGCCGTTGAGAGTCGTGACGCCGCCCGCGAGACTGAGGCGCGCCGGTGTAACCGTATCCGAATAGAGCAGGCTCGCATGGTAGAAATAGTCCGGCCGGCCGTCGCCGCGGAAATCGGCCACTCCCACCCGGTACGTGTCTGCTATCCCGAACTGTGCATCCAGACGGGTCATTCCCCAAGTCGTGGTGTTGAATGCCGAGGGCGTGGATGCGGGCGCTGGATTGCCGGTCTGGTCGCTCAATTGCCAGATTCCAATTACGGGCTGCAGTTTTGTTTCCGCCGGCTGGCCCGCTTCGTCGAGAGCGGTCACGGCGATCGATGCCGTCCGGTTCGCCTGCGCCTTGAATTCGAACCAATCGCTGCCGCCGTAGCCGGAGATCCACGACCCCCACGCACCGCCTGCAGGAAGCGTTGCCGGGGTTGCATAAGATGACCCGCTGCCGGGATGGGCTCGCGCGATCGCATCCTGCAACATCGAGATGTCCCGCTCGGTGTTTGACCCATTCGTCACCGTGACAACAATCGGTGCGAACGAACCCGAGGGCGTCACCTGAGTGGGGGCGTACGGTTCGACACCCATCGACCAGTTCGCATCCAGCGACTCCACGGTCAACTGGTACTGGGCAATGGTTTGCCCGGTCGGGATCGTCAGTTGGCCCAGATCAAAAAGGCCTTCCACCGACGGATCGCTGGAGCCCCACCGGTCATAGCGAAGGCCATTTGCGTCCAGGTATCCATCGATAATATTGCCCGCATTGCCGTGAAACGCGAATCCCGATACGGAGGTCACAACATATTGCCGCGAGGGCTGGTTCGACACCATGAGCCGGGCCACCACGTTCACGCCCTGCATCGGCTGCGCCGCATTCCCCGAGGCATCGGTGAAGTACAGGTTGCCGTAAATCCTGCCCGCCGGTTGCGGGCTGACGGTGGCTGGATAAAGCCGCGCGAGCGTGTTACTGTCATCCATTTTTGGGACGGCCGCGTTCGGATAGCAGATGCTTATGGGCACGCAGTTGATGGGGTCGGTGAAGTGCATCACCGGAAACCCCGCAAAATCGGCGCTGGTGGGAGCTGGGTGGTGCGTCAACACGTTCAGGTTGGCCTGTGACCATCCCAAACCCAGGATGCGCCCCAGAACGCGCACCAACCGGTATTGAACGTCGGGTAGTTGCGCGCTGGTAGCGGCGCAGACTCCGTTGATCACCACCAGCGCGTGCGCGATGTTCCCGCCCGCCGAGAAGTTATCGGGTCCGCCATAGACGGCGTTGGTGAAGCACTCGGCTGGATCTCCGGCGCCCTGGCCCAGCAGCGCGTTGGTGACGGTTCCGTCGGAGTCGTAAACAATTCCGACGGGCGTGGCGGTGGATGATGGCGTAATGTCCGCCGGTGCGGTGATGGTTCCAGTGACGTCGACTGTAATGTTGCTGCCGTTCACGTCCTCCGCGAGATGGCCGCCCTGCGCTGCGGTGAGGGCAACGCCGGAAAGGCTAGTCCAGGCGCTGAAAGCGCCGCCAACCAGGGTGTCGGCCTGTGCGTTCGTGAGGATCGGACTCAAGTCCCCCTGGTCGGTGAAGTACTCGACCGCGCCATTCGCCCAGATCATGGCCTGGCCTTCGACCCCGGGGTTGTAGCCGGAGCCTGCGACAAAGGCCGGGCCTCCGGCGCGGCTGGCAACCGCACTGCAAATCAGGAAAACCGTACCCGCCAGAATTCGCCAGCGCATGTTCACTCCTGCTCACTTCGGGCGCTGCGGATGGCGCGCTCCAGTTGAACGACGCTGACGGTCCCGGTATCAACCCGGCTGTTTTCAGCAGTGGGTTTTGGGTAGGGCACGGCTTCAAGAGCCTGCCCTGAGCGAAGCCGAAGGGTGCCGTTCCGTGCCTGCAAAAATGCGGGCTTTAGCCCCTGAGGGACGTACCTTCCGGGCGGAAGGGCATTTGCGAAACCTGCCCCGGACACGTTCTTCCCGCTCGCGTCAAGAGCAACCTGCCCCAGCGATCCACCCACCGGGCTGGTCAAGCCCAAACGACTCGGCGGATAGAGAAAAATCAGAATGTGTTGGCCTTTGATCATCGGGCGCTGCATGGACGAGGCCCCCGTCCACTCGCGAATTGTGAGAACTTGTCCGCGCTTGACCCCGGCAATCGCCCGGTCCACGCGAAAACTCAACTGGAGCGCCGGAATCGAAGCCGGAACCGCGCGATCGATGGTCGTCGGCCGCGTGGAGCCCAGCACCGTGCCCGCGAAGATCATCCCAGCCCGGCGCGAAAGCTGTTTCCACTGCGGACCGAGAGCGCGCTCGGCAACGACTTGATCCGATGGCTGCGCGAGGGCAAAACTCGCCCCCCAGAAGTTCGATAGACAAACCAGGGCGACGACCCACCCGCGTCCAGGCGCGCGCATAGCCAGTCTCTGTCTGGAGGGAACGGGACCGGGAGAGGTCCTGGGAGTGGAATCAGAGTAGCGCGTTACCGATCAAACCGATGTGCGGGCGGTCACGATGGTTTTGTGATGAATCGGCAGGCGGCGCACAGACCTTTCGGCAACTACCGGTTAAGGAAAAGCGTAGGTTGACCGCGGTCTCTGCGGAATCGAATCCATGGTCAAACCGGGGAAGGCGATATATAAGAATAGTGCGGCATGACGTGCGACCTGCCGCCCCTGTTGCTCGGAGGCTCAACGATGGATGCCTGCGCTCGCTATGACGTTGCTGGAGACAGGGGCGCAAATCCTCCTCAAAGAGCAGGCCGCGGGGAGGTGGAACACTAGTGGACGTCTACCAGAGGCTGCCCCCGGAGGTCCTGAAGATCGTTTTGGTTTTGTTCTTGTCGTTCCTGATAGGACTGGAGCGCGAAGAACACAAGGTCGCGGTGGGCTCCTATTCCTTTGGTGGAGTGCGCACCTTCCCGCTGATTGGATTGATCGGCTATTCGATCGCCCTACTTTCGGGCACGCAATTGCTGCCGCTGACCGTCGGCTTTCTGGTAGTCGCCGGATTCCTGCTTTTGTCGTACTGGCACAAGCTTTCCTCGGCCGAAGCCGGCGGGGTCACCTCGGAAATGTCCGGGCTCGCGACATTCCTGGTGGGAGCTCTGGTCTGCTACGGACATCTGTGGATTGCGACGACGCTCAGCGTGGCCAGCCTGTTATTACTCGATCTCAAGGCGGCTCTCGAGAAGCTCGCCGTTCGCATCCCTCCACAGGAAATTCTTACCTTCGCCAAATTTCTCCTCTTAACCGGCGTCATCCTTCCCGTGGTGCCGAATGTGGAATTCAGCCGCTTCCACATTAACCCTTTCAAGACCTGGCTCGTCGTGGTTGCAGTCAGCACGATCTCGTACGGCAGTTACGTCCTGCAGCGACTGACGAAGCAGCGGGGCGGAGTTGTGCTGGCAGCGTTGCTGGGCGGGGCGTATTCCTCGACCGTCACTACCGTGGTGGTGGCCCGCCGGGCGGCTCGTGAACCGCATCCCCACCTCTTCTCCGGGGGCATCCTGATCGCCTCGGGCATGATGTACCTGCGGCTGGTCGTGCTTCTGGCGCTTTTCAACCGGCAACTCATGTCTTTGCTCGCACTCCCGTTTCTGGTGCTGGCCGGTCTGGCCGTCGGTGCAGGTTGGCTCTGGACACGCCGGCCGGATCCCGGCGCTCAGGCCGTGCAGCGGGAGTTCGAACCCAGCAATCCGCTCGAATTACTGGCAGCTTTCCTCTTCGCCCTGCTGTTTCTCGCGATGCTGATCGCTACCCAGCTGGCGGTTACTTATCTTGGAAAAGCGGGCGTGAATACTCTGGCCGCCATCATGGGTGTCACCGATGTGGATCCATTCATCATGGGAATGACGCAGGCAGCCGGCGCACTCACGCCTCTGAGAGTGGCGGCGGCCGCGGTTCTCATCGCCGCGGCGAGCAACAACCTGGTGAAAGGGATTTACGCCTACAGCCTGGGCGACAGAAAGACCGGGATTCAGGCCCTCGTGCTTCTCGCGGTTCTCGCGATGCTGGGTCTTGTCCCCTTAGTTTGGCTATGATCCCGAATATGATCGTGGGGAACTCGGGGACAGACGAAACGTTTTCGATAAGCCTGCGGCGTTGACGGGCGACAACGGAGCCGCCCAGCTCTTCGCGTCATCCAGCGCGACGGTTCGACCTTTTGTTCGTCTTCCGCTGTGGTTTCCCGGACTTCTTCATGGCTTTCCGCTGTTGCTTGGACAACTTCTTCATCGCTTTTCTAGGCTGCTTGGCCGCCTGCCGGGCCCGGTGCATGTTTTCGTTGGTAGTGGTGTTCTGAGCTTGCACCGGCATCGCGCACACAACACTCAAAGCGGCCAGCAGAAAGAAGGCGGCAAGTCGTTTCATAACGTCTCCGAACGGAAGATCCTGCAGCAATCTTACACCGAGTCATCCCCCGGTTCGCACACCAGGAGGTTACTTCTGTAATTCGACCTCTCCGGCTAGGAGGCTCCCACTCATTCGCCCTCATTCACAAAGAACGCGAACCAGTGGGGCACCCTCGGCTTTCCTTCTACCTAAATGGACATTGGCTAGTGAATCGTCTTCGTCTTCCGCGACATGTAATCCATCAGCAGATATTGCCCGAGCGTGTACGGCGTCGTGAAGTACGCCTTGCCCCGGCACATTTCGGTCACCTTCTGGACAAACTGCACCAGTCCATAGTCCGATGCCAGCATGAAGGTATTGATCAGCACGCCCGCCCGTTTGCACTTCGAAACTTCTTCCAACGTCTGGCTGACCACCAGCGGATCGAGCCCAAACGCGTTCTTGTAAATGCGCCCGTCCTCGAGCGTGAGCGCTGAGGGCTTGCCATCTGTGATCATGACGATCTGCTTCATGTCTTTGCGCTGCCGCTGCAGGATGCGTTGCGCCATGCGCAATCCCTCGCGCGTGTTCGTGTAGTAGGGACCCACTTTCACCCGCGCCAGTTGCGAGAGCGGGACTTCTTCCGCCGAATCGTGAAACAGCACCAGCGACAACGAGTCTCCCGGATACTGCGTCCGGATCAAATGCGACAACGCCATGGCAACTTTCTTCGCCGGAGTGAAGCGGTCTTCGCCATACAGGATCATCGAATGCGAGCAGTCGAGCATCAGCACCGTCGCGCACGACGATTGGTACTCGCACTGATGCACCTGCAAATCGCGGTATTCGAGGTTCAGAGGAAGCCCGAGCCCTTCGCGCTGGATGGCCGAAGAAAGCGTGGCCGTGATGTCGAGATTCAACGTGTCGCCAAACTCATACGGCTTCGAAGCGCCGCTGGCTTCGACACCGGTTGCCATGTCGCGCGTGTCATGGCGTCCAAAACTCGACTTGCCGAGCGACCCCAGCAGATCGCGCAGCGCCTTGAATCCCAGGAAATCGAGGCTTTTGTCGGTGATCTCGAACTTAGCCTGTTGCTGTGCCTCGCCCACCTGTCCACCGACGCTCGACTGCTTCGCGGGATCGTGAGGTTGATCGATCGAAATGTAGTCTTCCTGCTGCATGCGCTCGATCAGCTTCTCGATCAACTCCTCAAGTTTGCCTTCCATCTGCATCTGCTGCAGGCGGTCGCGCATTTCCTCGTCAAACATCTCGCCATTGAGGAGGGCCTGCTCCAGCGCGCGCCGCAACTCGTCGAGCGACTTTTCGCCATCGGGCAGTTCGTACCAAAAATTGTCGTTGAATCCGCTCTGCAGAAAATAGTTCGACAGCGCGCCGAGCAGGTCCTCCATGCTCATTTCGCCAGCGGGGTCCGGGACGTACTTGGTGTAGCGGATGCGCTTCATGAGAAAACCAGGTCTTAGGTGTCAGGTCTTAGGTCTTAGGAAAACCGTGGTCGCGCGAAAGTGATGCCGGCCTTTTTGGTTTTCCTAAGACCTAAGACCTAAGACCTGAGACCTTCAGTTAAATCCTCTCTTCCGTCCAAATCCCGGCTCGTCCCGCTCAAACGCGGGCTGCTTCTCCGCGACCTTGATTGGCTTCTCGCCTGCCGTGAACACGCGCTCCTCATTGCGCCCGATTTTCTTGTGGGCGTGCAGGCCTTCCAGGACGAACTCCGCCGCCGATACCTGCATTTCGACGCTGTCTTTCGGACCGACGTTCAGCTTGCCGAGTTTTTCCATCAGTCCCTGGATCTGGCTCAAACCTTCGAGCACGTCCCCGGCTCCGGCATTGTCGCTGAGCTGAATCTCGCCGCCCAGATCGAACCACTGCACCACTTGATTCAGGTTGACGCCGTGAAGATGAGTATCGAAGGCCTTCGCGATCGCGGTTCGGATCAACTCGCGGCTCACGTAGTCCGCCCCCTTCATCTCGCCTTCATACTCCAGCTCCAGCTTGCCCGTGATCGCCGGCAGCGCCGCGTAGATATCGCTGATCCGCGGCACGATCAATTTTTCCCGATGCGTCAGCGCGCGCCGCTCGGCATTCGAAATCACGTTCTCGATCGCCGAAATCGGCAGCCGCTGGCTTACGCCCGACCGCTTGTCGATTTTCTTGTCGTCGCGCGCGGCAAAGGCGATGCGCTCGATCACTTCCTGCACATACTTCGGAATATGCAGCCTTGATCCGTCACGCGCAATCCAGGCTTCCTGCGCGGTAATCGCGATGCCTTCCTCCACCGTCGCCGGATAGTGGGTACGAATCTCCGACCCGATGCGGTCCTTCAGCGGCGTAATAATCTTCCCGCGCGCCGTGTAATCCTCCGGATTCGCGCTGAACACGATCGCCACATCCAGCGGCAACCGGATCGGATATCCCTTAATCTGCACGTCGCCTTCCTGCATGATGTTGAACAGGCCGACCTGAATCTTGCCCGCGAGGTCGGGCAACTCGTTCATGGCAAAAATTCCGCGATTCGCGCGAGGCAGTAGCCCGTAGTGCACAGTGAACTCGCTCGACAGTTCGTGCCCGCCGCGCGCCGCCTTGATGGGATCGATATCGCCGATCAGGTCGGCAATCGTGACATCCGGCGTGGCCAGCTTT
>JBAVVP010000291.1:0-3599 GCA_049697355.1 Terriglobales bacterium | reverse complement strand
CATCCGTGGCGTAATCGATCCACGGCGACGACGTCGTGCAGTTGGCGGTTGGGGAGAAATTCAGGGAAGTCATAGACCCCGGCCCGGGCACGACTGCGCTTTTGAGTGCGCCACCAGGGGCCCAAGTCAAGACATGGAAAATGGCCTGGGGAGAGCCTCCGGGGACGCTTTCCACGAAGGCGATCTTCGTTCCATCCTCGGAAAGCACCGGCGAAGTCGAGATTCTCCCCCCAGCGACGGTGGTGATGTTATAGGCGAAAAGCACAGTCGGAGCCGTGAGACCAGTACAAAACCCGGTGCCCGTGCTGTTGACATAGAGATTGTTGAGGGCCACAAGATTGGCCTGGCCGCCGCTAGCCCCGGGAGTACCGAAAGCTACCATCCCGAACACGACAAAGTCATTGGCGCAATCCGGCGTCGCGGCAGGATCGAATGAAAACTTGGCCGGATACATGTGTGAGATAACCTTCGACCCCAAAAGCAGATTCCAGTCGCGTTGGCTGGAGTCGTTGACGGATGCCGGGAGGGGGTCGGCGCTGTAAGGGACAATTCTTTTCGGAGCCTGCCAGCGCTGCATCGCCTGATACCGAATGCGCGGTTCCCGGTTAATCAACTCCGGGTGCCGGGCGAGCGCATCGGGGCTGAACACGATATGGCCCTGCGACCAGTCTTGCGGAACTCCGGTGTGTCGGGGAGCAGCCGCTTCCTGAGCGCACAGGCCCGCCCCCATACTTAGGACGGCAAACCACATTGCCGCACACATTGCAGTTACACCATAAGGACGCATTGGGTTCACCGCACTGCCTCCGGTTACGATGGGATTACCGCCATTGTAGCCTCTTTTCAGTCCATCGGCGAGAGCCGACTTTAACAGCCCGCGGTGAAAGTAAGATTCGTATCCGGGCATGCCTTCAGGCATGCGGTAGCCGTCGTGTGATGAATGCGCCTTTAGGCGCTGGCTGTTGGGCGCCGTGAGTCTCACCACAGGCAGTTAGGCGGCTTGGCCCGCGCACGCAAACGTCGGCCCCGATGTTTCAAGCCGGGAACTTTCCTTGGCACACCCAAGTTAGATACGATCCGACCTGCTGCGAGGGTTTCCAGGTGCGAATTTCCGATTCTGAACCGGCTGTGGAACAATAAGGCATGGAACAATAAAGACACTACTGGGAACCCCATCCTCATCCATAACCATCCTCCATGACCGTCACGCCCAACAGCCTTCAACTTGCGCTCCTCTCGGCCGCGATTCTCGGTTTCCGCCACGGCTTCGACTACGATCACATCGCCGCCATCACCGACATCACCAGTGTGCAGGCCAGTCGCTGGCGCGGTATGCGGCTTGGCCTGCTCTACGCCGTCGGACACGGGGTCATGGTTGCCGTACTCGGCAGTGCCGTCATCGTGTTTCAGCTCTCGCTGCCTCGCGGCATGGATCGGATCGCCGAGCGCTTAGTTGGACTCACCTTGCTGGTCCTTGGAGTGTATGTTCTGGGATCGCTTTTCAGCGGGAACTCCGCGCCGCGCAGCCGCTTTCACCTTATGGCTGGGGCGCTGCGCTGGATCCATTGGAAGATAAAACGCTACGGTCACGATCACCACGTCCCGCCTCCCTCGGACACAGCCTGGAATTACAATTCGAGATCCGTGTTGATGATCGGCCTAGTCCACGGGCTCGGGGCGGAGACGCCCAGCCAGTTGGCGATCTTTCTACTGGCGGCCAATCTCGGTGGAATCGGCAAGGGCTTTGTTGGCCTGGCGATGTTTATCGCGGGACTCCTGGCCATGAACACGGTGATGACGGCGTCGGCGGTAGGACTTTTCGGATTCAGTTCGCGGCTGCCACGCCTTCAGTTTGTAGTGACCGCGCTTACTGCGATTTATAGCCTGGCGGTGGGCGCGCTCTTCCTGTTGGGGTCGTCGGGACTTCTGCCGCCTCTGGGATGAGGCTGTGGGCGGGCCTTCTGAAAGGAGACCGTCGACCCCAGGTCATCCTTGCCCGGGCATCATCCCGGTCATCGTCCTCCTGGCGTCGAGGCTCCATGTAATCCCTATTTGGTAATAATTAGTTCTTACGAAATCGCCGACTTAGTAATACAATGGCCGACGGAAGTTACCCGAGGGGGTATTGGATGACAAATATTTTTAAGGCACTAGTCCGGCTCCGCGAGGAACGCCGGGATGCCCAGAACCAAGTCCAAAAGCTTGGGGAAGCTATTTCGGTTCTCGAAAAGCTGACCCGAGGCACGGGCTCAACCGCACACGCAGGGGCACCGCATCGCGCCAAACGTGTCCTTTCCGCAGCTGGGCGCCGGAGAATTTCTCTGGCCCAGAAAGCGCGTTGGGCGAAAATCAGACAGGCCAAAAAAGCAGCCTAACAATCGGGCGGGCTGCAGATTGCGCGATACTCTCGCGAGTCTGAGGCCCGCCGGGATTTCTTACTGCGCAATCCAATCTTACTCTGCTCGTCATTCCTTCTATTAGGGTTCCATTGAATCATTGAGTCATTAAATCCCCAACGACTCAATACCTCAATGACTCAATCACTCAATCACTGTGGCTAGCTCTTGCCTTTCATCTGGACCTCGGCCATGAAGGGGGAGTGCATTTCCATCGTTGGCCGAGTTCACGGGAGTGACTCTAAGGCTGGCGTGATGTCCGTCACATTCGTTTGTGATTGTAATCACACTCACCGGAACGCGTGCGCGCATCTCCTGTAGATTCAACGACTTGTTCTCCTCGCCTTTACAGGCAAGCAGGTTATGACATAAATTGAGGCACCGCCAGTTGGAACCGGTGGAGGTGCTATGCCACGACTTTCCGCGGATCAGAAGCAGCTGGCTCAAGCGCTCTCAGCTAAGACCATGGCAGAAATCCTCCTATCGAATGATCTCCTAGAGGCCCTTCCCGATGCCATCGTCGCTGTTGATCGCAAAGGAATCATTGTTCAGCTAAATTCGCAAACGCAAGCGCTCTTTGGTTATGAGCGCGACGAACTGATCGGCCAGAGCGTCGAAATCCTCGTCCCCGAGAGCTATCGCCACGAGCACCACCATCATCGCGAGAACTTCGCGAAAACGCCAAAGACGCGCCGCATGGGAGCGAACATCGATCTCTACGGAAGACGGCGCGATGGCTCGGAGTTTCCGGTGGAGGTCAGTCTCAGTCCTGTCGCCACGGAAAAAGGGATGTTCGTGCTCAGTGCGATCCGCGACATCAGCGCGCGCAAGCGCATGGAAGAAGAACTGCGCCGCGCGCATGAAGAGCTGTATCAGAGAACGGTGGAGCAACTCGGCGAATACCGCTCCCGCCTGGCCTTGATTATCGATTCCTCCGAGGACGCCATCATCGGCCAGGACCTGGACGGCATCATTACCAGTTGGAACAAGGGCGCCGAGCGCATCTACGGTTACGCGCCGGAAGAAGTCATCGGAAAGAACATATCCCTTCTCGTTCCCCCGGATGACGCTGCCAACGGACTTCCCGACGAAAGTTCCGAGATTTTAGACAAGGTCGCGCGCGGAGAAGGCATCGAGCATCGTGAATCGGTGCGGGTCACGAAAGACGGCCGCCGTCTGGATGTCTCCATTTCCGTCTCTCCC
>JBAVVP010000290.1:0-9618 GCA_049697355.1 Terriglobales bacterium | reverse complement strand
TCTCCGGGCTTTGACTGAGAACTGAGAACTTATTACTTGGGGTATTGGAACGAGTATCCCCCCGCCTCATTCCCCGACATAAACCGCGTGTTGTATTCCAGCAAGTAATTCATATGCTCGGCGTCAGAGGGAAACGATTGCCCGGGATAAGGATAAGTGCGCATGTTACGGAAGGGCAGCGGATCGACCGTATCGCCGCGGTAGGCGTAGAAGTCCATATCTTTTTCGTATCCGTTGGCAACGAAGAAATAGTCGCGCACCCAGCCGCGCGGCAACCCAGGCAGCTTCGCCGGATCGAAATCGAGCGCCACTTCATCGCCCGATCCAAAGACGACAAATTTATCGTCGATGGCCTCAAGCAGCGGCCGCACATCGCCATAGCGCGTGTAAGCGCCGGCGGGCCGTGTGTAAGGACCGGTGGCGCTCGTCTTTTCGTAAACGTATTTCACGTTGCCCGGCGGTTGCCCTTCGATCTTCAGCGGAAATCCATGGAAACTCAGTTCCGCGCGCGCCAGCGGAACCGGCGTAAGGCGCGCGCTCTGAGTCTGACTGCGGCTCTGCTCTTGGCGGGTCCGGCTGATCAGGATGTTGTCCCAATAGATCTGCAAATTCGTGGTCAACCGAATGCGCCGCGTGCCCAGCGGAAGTTTGCCGGTGAGATCGGCGGTCATGGTGCGAGCGCCGCCCGCCGGGAATCCCAGGTCATCGACGACGCGGACCCATTTATCTTTCGCGCCGCTTCCGGTCGAACTCGCCGTCGCAACCAACGCTTCGACGTACGGCGCATACGGCCGCAGGCCGGCCTGATCGGCAGCGTACATGCTCGTCGCCGAGTAATACTCGATCTCGCCATGCATCAGCAACCAGAGCGGGCCGCCGCGGTAGGGAGCGCCAAGATCAAGTTCCAGGCTGTGCGGCTCAGCGAATCCCAGGAACGAAAGCACTTTGAAATCGCCGAAATAACGATGCGCCAGCAAATCGGGAAGCACGTCGTGGCCGTGCTCGTCCCAAGCCCCCGCGGGCGGACGCGTCTCATGATTCTTGCTGATCACAACCTTGAACGGAGGGTAAGGCGGATTGCTCGCGAAATATTCGTTGGGATAAACGTCAACGTCGGCCGGATGATCGACGGCAAGCAATTTCACCTGATCAAGGTAAACAGATTCTTCCAGCGGCTCCATGAAACGAAAACTCAACATTGGCTGCCCCACCCTTCCCTGGTTTTGGGAAGGGTGGGATTCATCTTTTTCGCGCAGCCAAGCGCGATCAAGCTTGATGGTCTCGGTAGGGCGAGCAATATTGCGCACCACCTCGGAACCGGATCCATACGTAGATTTGGCTTCATGAATTGGTTTTGGGAAGGGCACGGCTTCAGCCGTGCCGTTCAGCGCCGAAGAGGATGCGGGCTTTAGCCCCTGAGGGGCGAGGCTGCCATCGCTCGCCGCGATCCAGTGCCCGACCACGCCCGCGCCCAGCATATCGCCGACCAGGCGATACTCGTGACCGTCCCAAGCGAATAAAGTGGGGCAGGAACTGCCGCGCCGATCCATCTCAGTAAAGTTCTGCACCTTATTAGCGGCGACTTCGATCTCATCCTGCAAAACGCCGGTGGGCCATAACATGCGGACAACGTCGGCCTCTTTCGCCTGTCCAAGGCCGATGGTCAGGTAAGGCGAGTTCTGTCCGAGGTAGCCGGACGACCCATACACCTCAAACTTCTGCCGCAGGCCCGCGGAGAACACTTCAACTTTCGTGCCGATGGCGCTCTTGTTATCGTTCAGTCCCTTGAGCGCAAGGCGAAGCGAGTTGTTCTTGTTGCCGCCTTCATTGCGAAGCAGCACGGCGGGACCGTGGTTTTGCGTGATCAGCAGATCGACAGCGCCGTCGTTGTCGTAGTCGCCAGCGATAATAGCGCGCGGCTCTTTGAGCTGAATCTTGTCGAGTCCAGTTTCGGCGGTGACATCTTTCCATCCATCGGGTCCCAGATTGCGGAAAAGTCGGACTTCGAACTTCTCTTCTTCGCCCTTGAGTATCGCCCTCTCGCCAACGAAAGCCAGATCAACCCAGCCGTCGTTGTCATAGTCGAATGCGACCACGCCCCAGCCGCGGTGCCAATCAAATTTTGGTAGCTGAACCTCTTCGAAAGTCTTGCCATGGTCGTTACGCCACAGGCTGATCCCGGGCGAGCCAAAATGCGTAAAGGCGAGGTCCATCCATCCGTCGTGGTTGAAGTCGAGCGGCGCAATGCCAACGGTCACCCCTGACTCGATTGGTGACAGTTGACGGAATCTTCCTTCTCTCGGATTTTCGAACATGATTGGGGACTTGCGGTCGTACAAACCCACGGCGCCAACTCCACATGCATCTCCGGTCGTCACAATGTCAACTGCTCGATCATTGTTGAAGTCGGTGCCAATCGCTGCGTCAGTGGAGTTTAGGCCGTTAAGACCCGTGGTTTCGGTAACATCGGTAAAGGTACCGTTTCCATTGTTGCGCCACATCATGTTGTTACCAGGAGACGAGATCTTCTTATCGAAGCAAATTCCAACACTTTGTGGGGTCAATCGAGTAACGTAGAGATCGAGATCACCGTCATGGTCGTAATCGACGAATGTCAGCCCGGCGACCTCAGATGTCCCCGCGAGCGGACTAGCAGTCGACAAACTCTTCTCTGTGTTGATTCCGGCTTGTTCCGTCACATCCCGAAACGTTCCATTCTTTTCATTGTGGAGAAGGAGGATGCGATTGCCGAGACTTACTGCGAGGTCGGTGAAACCATCGTTGTCATAATCCCCTGCGGTGCAGGAAATCGCCGGTCCATAGCCATCCAAACCGGCCTTCTTGGTCACATCTTCGAATTTGCCGTTTCCGAGATTGTGGTACAACGACATCGAGCCCTGAGTTCCGTCGTCTGGCAGAAACAGATCGATGTTTCCATCATTGTCGTAGTCCAGAAAACACGCACCTGGTCCAGCGAACGACGCGCCGTCTTTGGTTGGTCGGACTGAAGGTCTTGACGTTAGCCCCGCTTCCTTCGTCACATCCACAAACTTCACCGGAATCTGCTCCGGGACCTTCTCCGCCGCCACCGGCGAGTCTTCCGCGCGCGAATACTTTCCCTGCTCGCCATAGGCCAGGCTGATGGGCGCGCCCAGTTTGTTCTGCGTGATGTACTGGAATTTCTTCATCGCTTCGTGGGCGGAGTCGGCTTGGCCGGATTGCTGGTAGGCCCGCGCCATTCCGAACTCGGAGGAGGCGTGGTGCGGGTCGAGCTTTAATGCGTGCTCAAAGGCGGCGATTGCCTCCGGAAACTGCTTGAGTTGCGCGTAGGTCGATCCCAGGAAGTACCAGGTGTCGGCGTCGTTCGCATCGACTTCAGTCACGCGACGGAAGGCGTCGACGGCCAATCCCGCGCTCGACGAATTCTTGTAATAGAGGCCGAGGCTGTACCAGGCATGGGCATCTTTGGGATTGTTCTTTGTTTCTTTCTCCAGCAGCGCCTTGGCTTCTTCGCCGCGCTGCAGGTTGAGCAGCGCCACTCCGCGATTGACGGCCGCCACATCCAGCGCCGGGTCGGCAATCGCGGCGGCATCGAACGACTTCAAAGCCTTCTCAAAAAGCTGCTGGTTCATGTACGCGACGCCGATGTTGTTGAGGCGCGCCGCTTCCTGCGGGTGGGACTTGGAATCGGCGATTGCGAAAACGGTGAGGAAGAAAGCGAATAATACAGCCAGCGGCAAGAAGTTTGACTTCATGATGGCTCGAAGGAGAACGTCTCGAATTATAACGGCTGTGCCGAGTAGGGGTCCTTCGACTCCGCGGGTCATTCGCTTCGCGAATGGCCTGCTCCGCTCAGGATGACAGAATTAGAAAGGGTTGCTGAAAGACACGGCTACCTCTTCACATACGGCCGCGAGGCGATCTGGCCCTTCGCTTCCTGGATGGTAATGGTCTGCCCGGTCGCGATGTTTGCCAGCTTGTCCACCTGCCCGTTGGGCCAGTCGACCTCGATCGTGTCGGCTTTGGTCTTCGATCCCATGCCGAAGGTCAGCACCAGTTCGCTCTGCGAAAGGTAGCTGGAGCCGCTCTTCATGGTGAGCCACTGCCTGTCGGCTCCAGCGCTCACGCGGACAAGGGCGCCGATGCCGTCGCGGTTGGATTTTGTGCCCACGAGTTTTATGCGCAGGCTGTGATTGCTGCCGCCCTGGTTGAGGTAGAGATGCGCCGGCCCGCCGTTGGTCGTGAGCAGCACGTCTAACGCGCCATCATTATTGATGTCGGCATAGGCCGCGCCGCGCGCAACTTTCGGAGCGGCAAACGCGCTTCCGGCTTTCATCGTCACGTCCTCAAACTTGCCGTTCCCGAGATTACGGAACAAGTGCGGCGGCTCGGCGTAGCTGACGCGCTTTTGCACCGTTTCGATCTGGTCTTCGATGTGGCCGTCGGCGACGAAAATGTCCTGCCAGCCGTCGTTATCGTAGTCGAAGAAGAAGCAGCCGAAGCCCAGCGTCAGCAGCGTCGAGCGGCCGACTTCCGAGCGCGGAGCCTCATCCACGAACAGTCCGTTGCCTTCGTTGTGGTAGAGCGAAAGCATCTGGTTAGCAAAATTGGTAATCACCAGGCTAGCGCTACCGGACCGGTCATAATCCACGGCGTCGACGCCCATGCCGGCGCGGGCAATGCCGTCTTCACTGAAGGCGATGCCGGCGGAAACGGCGCGCTCCTCAAAAGTGCCGTTCTTTCTGTTCAGGTAAAGCTTGTTGGGCTGCGTGTCATTAGCAATCAGAATGTCGGGCCATCCGTCGTTGTTGTAATCGAGAATGGCAACCCCGAGACCCTTTGAAGTTGGATCGTAAAGTCCGGCCTTCTGGGTAGCATCTTCAAACTTTCCGTTGCCCAGGTTGTGCCATAGGCGAACCGACGTTCCCTTATACGATTCGGGCGTGCAGTACGACTTGTGCGCGCCGTCAAGCGTGCAATAGAGGTCGGTTTGCGCGGACCACTGCACATAGTTGGCCACGACGAGATCGAGTTTGCCGTCGCGATCGTAATCGACCCAGGCAGCGCCCGTGGAGAACTCGTTCGGACCCCAGAGCCCCGCGGCCTTGGTCACGTCGGTGAAAGTACCATTGCCGTTGTTGTGGAAGAGATGGTTCTGGCCGACGGCAGTAATAAAAATGTCGTCGAAGCCATCGTTGTCGTAATCACCGACCGCGACGCCCATTCCATAAAGCGAAATGCCGAGGCCCGACTTGCGCGTCACGTCGGTGAAGGTGCCGTCGTGATTATTGTGGTAGAGCCTCAACGTGGTTGCGCCTTGTTTCGTGTGTCCGGGCCAGTCCTGTCCGTTGACTAGCAGGATGTCGGGCCAGCCGTCGTTGTCGTAGTCGATGAAGGCGCAGCCGGGACCCATGGTTTCCGGAAGCCACTTTTTTCCGAAGGCTCCGTTGTTGTGGGTGAAGTGGATGCCGGCTTGGGCGGTGATGTCGCGGAAGGTGATGTGCTCCTGCGCATGGCTTGTCGTAACGAGCGAAAGGAATAATAACCACGGAGACACGGAGGCACGGAGGAAAGCGGGCAAGGGATTTCTGTCGAAAGAACGCATCACCGGTTCGCCCCGAAAGTTGCGATGTTGTGGGCTGCTGCCGAGCTGTGCTCGGGCTGGACGGGCGAGACGCCCGTCCCCACACGGGCTGCCGGGCTTTGCCCGGCGGGACGGACGAATGCGTCCGTCCCTACGTGGGTCGTGGTGATTGGCAGCGGAACCGATGTGTGCTCGTGGATGCTTTGGCGTTCGTTGTTGTCTTCGGGATTGAGCTGGCGATAGGGGCCGGTGATGGCCTGCGAGGCTTCGTCGGCTTTGAAGCGCAGATAGCGAGCCTGATGCTCTTTCGACATCTTTTCGTCGCCAAGGCCGTTGTAGCAGAGCATGAGGTTGTAGTGCGCCTGCAAATCCTCGGGATCGACGGCTAGCACTTGCTGTAGGACTTTCACCGCCTCCGCATACTTCCTTTGCAGAAACAGGACGCGGCCGAGATTGTTCAGCGCCACGCGGTCGCGGGGATATTGGGCCAAGACCTTCGATAGATGTTGTGCCGCGCCGTCGTAATTGCCTTCCTGGCGGAGAACTCCGGCATAGAAGAAGTGCGCACGGGCGAGATCGGGGCTAAAAGCGAGCGCTTTCTCGATAACAGTCCGGGCGCGGGCAACGTCGCCTTCCTGGAGGGCGGCGCGTCCGATATTGACCCAGCCGTCGGGATTCTGCGGATCGACCTCGGTCACTTTCTCGAAGGCAGCTTGCGCGCCTTTCAGATCGCCTTGCAGCAACAGGCCTATGCCGTAATCGTTCCAGCGCTGCCAGTCCCCTTTTGCGAGCTCGGCTTTGGGTTTGGGCGCGGGGGCATTCGCCGGCAAGACATCAACAACCACTTGATCGTGGGCGACGACTTCGATCGGAAGGTCCGGAACCTTTTCCTGCTTTGCCGAAACTCCGTGAAGAGAACCGGTGAACACGAACTTCCGGTCGTCGTAGTCAGAGGTGACCTCGGACTTTGGCTGAGTCAAGTCGGGCTCGCCCTTAAATGCGAACTGCGTGTTCCACCACGCGAACTTGCGATAGCAGAGGCGCGCGGTCAAAGTGACCTTGCTGCCCGTTTTCGCGGGAACTTTCATGCGGAAATGCACTGTATCGGCAGCGCCGGGCGGGATCAGGCGCACATACACCACGGCGCGCGTGGCCCAGGCATTGCGCTTGTTGATCGGGTTACCGTGCGCGTCCACCTGGAGCGAGCGATAGAAGTGCGCACCCTTTTCGACGGGGCCTTTGCCGTTGTCCTCGACCATGCCGCTCCAGAAAATTGTCTGGCCTTTGTCGTCGACGCCTTTCAGTTCGAGCCAGGTATCGTAGGCATCGACCGTGCCGCCGGGAAAGAAATGTCCGACCCGCTTGGTGCGCACCACGACATCGATGCGGACGGTATCGCCGCGTCGAACGGCGGGCTGCACACGGTTGAGAGGAGCGGTGACAGGAGCGGCTTCAGCGACGGCTCCGGGCGTGATTTTTGCTTCCGCTTCTTCGCCGACGGCGAAGGTGGTGGCGAGTTCGTGTTCGGCGCTCGCACCCGGCTTCAGCGGGGCGCTGGCCGACGAAAGCGCAAAAATATCCACCGTCAGGGCTCCGCTGGTCAGGAAATCTTCGGTGGCCTTCAACTGCGCGGCATCCTCGTTGGCCGTGGGCAATGCGGTGTTGGCGGCGGGAAAGCGGTGGGAGTGCACTTTGCCGGCAACGTTTCCCATATCGTTGGAGGGTTCGAGCGGCATGTGGCAATCGGCGCACTGCTGCGGTTTCGGCGGGTAGTAAAAGGAGCGCGCACCCTCGCCCGAGACGCCGCTGGCCTGCCAGTTGTCATACTCGTTGAAGCCGCGAATCCAGCGGTAATGGTTGACGGGCACATCGAGGTGTACCTTGTGGCAGGAGGAGCAGAACTCCGCCGTCTGCTGCCTCATGAACGGCTTGAGGAACACGCGCCGGTGCGGCTCCGGATTCAGCTTGATCATGAAATCATGCAGGGTGCGGACCACCGGATTTTTGCTGGCCGCGAATTCGTGCAGCTTGGGATACTCGAGATAGAAATCGCCCTGCCCCATCGTGCTTTTTACGTCGGCAATGGAGTGGCACATCATGCAGCCAAGTCCGGCCTGCGCTTCCGGCGTGTGCACGATCTGCTTAATGGGCGTATCCATCTTGCCGCTGTAAAGCACGGCCGGGTCGTGGCATCCGCCGCACCATTTGGAAGGCCGAGTGCCGATCGTATCCTGCATGTACTCGATCGCCTTGCGATACCACTGATTGTTGAACGACGAAAAATGGTGGGCCGAGCTGTTCCACTGGTTATAGATGTCTTCATGGCAGCGCTTGCACGAATCCGATTCCATGAAAAACTTGCTGGGAATTTTCTCGCCGCCATAGACCTGCGCGGAACTGGGGAAAAAAGGTCCGGTGGGGCCGTCGCCTTCGCCATTCATGCTGACGGGAGGCAGGGATGGATTTTCAATACGCCCATGCTGCGTCCAGCGAGTCTCTCGAAGGTAGCGAGCGACGGGAGCCAGCACCGCCAGCACAACAAGTACAGCGATGACGCGAACAGCAGCATGACGGCAGAGCCATCGGCGATTGCCCAAGCGGGGCGCAGCCAACAGGCCGGCGCCGAGAAAGCTCAGTCCGAGGTGAATGTAAACGATCGGCCAATCCGTGCGCAACGCACCGGTGTAAATCAAAGCCAGCCCTGGAAGTGCGCCGAGGAAAAGAAACACCATTCCGATGCGAACCAGTGGCTCTCCCTGACGCAAAAACAAAAACCGCACCAGCCAAAGCAGCAGCCAAACCGAAGCCACAACACCGGCAACAGCGTGCAGCAATACCACCCCAGCATAAAAAATATTCGCTTGCGGAAACGCGTACAGGTAAATCGCGGACACGACCAGGAAGCCGATCAGTATCGACAACACCTTGCCCACAGAATTTCCGGCGGAAGACATGACAGATCGATTCGGCCCCCACAAGAGCCTGCAACCCTGAGTTTGCAATATGTTATCGGATCGTGGGAAACGGCGTCTCTAATGGAAATGAATTAGATCCCAAATCGCAAAAGGCGCTACGAGCATGAAGCATCGAGTTTGCTCGAAGCTCGTAGCGCGAAGCTCCCTCGCATTGCTGACTCCCCCGCCGCTCTGCTACTTTGAATAGTTTCCCGTTCGCTATCTGCTGACTCCGTGGGGTGAGCTCTTATGCCGGCCATCAAATTCTGTGGTGTGGACTTCATTGATTTCGACACGTTGCTCAATGACGACGAGCGCCTGGTGCGCAACACGGCCCGCCAGTTCATCGAAGACAATCTCGTCCCCATCATCGAAGAGTGCAACCGCGCCGGCCGCTTCCCGCGCGAACTGGTGAAGCCCATGGCCGACCTCGGATTCTTCGGCGCGTCGCTCGACGGCTACGGCTGCGCCGGCATGTCGAACGTCGAATATGGCCTGGTCACGCAGGAACTGGAACGCGGAGACTCCGGCGTGCGCTCGTTCGTCAGCGTGCAGTCGGCGCTGGTGATGTATCCGATTTACACCTTCGGCAGCGACGAGCAGAAAAATACCTGGTTGCCCGCGCTGCAAAAAGGCGAAAAGCTCGGCTGCTTCGGATTGACCGAACCCGACTTCGGATCGAATCCCGGCGGGATGAGAACACGCGCTCGCAAAGTTGGAAAAGAATATGTGCTGAATGGCGAGAAGATGTGGATCACCTCAGGCTCGATCGCCGATGTGGCCGTGATCTGGGCCAAGGTGGAAGATGAGCACGATAAAGTCCGCGGATTTCTGGTCGAGACCGACCGCCCCGGCTTCAAGGCTGATGACATACACGGGAAGTGGTCGCTGCGCGCGTCGGTGACGTCAGGCCTGTCGTTGCAGGATGTGCGCATCCCCGAGTCGAATCTGCTGCCGGGGTCGGATGGATTAAAGTCTCCGCTGATGTGCCTGAACCAGGCGCGCTATGGCATCGCGTGGGGAGCGGTAGGCGCGGCGATGGCGTGTTACGACTGCGCGCTGCAGTATTCCCTGCTGCGC
>JBAVVP010000289.1:0-18046 GCA_049697355.1 Terriglobales bacterium | reverse complement strand
GTGCGCTCTTTTTGCTGCGCGAGATCTTCCGTCATGCGGTTGAACGACGCGGCGAGTTCGCCCAGTTCATCGCCTGATTTGACTTCAACTTTTGCGCTGAGATCGCCGGCTGCGACGCGGCGTGCAGCTTCCGCCAGCGACTCGACGGGACGCGTGACGCGGGCGGCGAACCACAGGCTGGTGAGCACGGCCACCAGAATTCCCACGCCGCCGACGAGCATGGCGGTGGAGACGACTTGCCTCTGCAATTCGATCAGCGGACGCCGCGAACTGCCGACGAGCAGAATGCCGAGCAATTGCTGATTCGCCGGGCCTTGATTTGGCGCGCTAAAGACGGGTCCGGTTAGCGGGATAGCGTGAAAGACTTCGGCGTCGGCGGAATCGGAAGTCCAACGGATCACGCCCTGAGACTCCTGCAATGTGTCGCGCACCTTTGCGACCAGCGGCGCGATCTTGTCGACGCCCGCAGCCGGCCCGTTCAAGTCGAGCAGCGATTTCGGATTCCATTTTGCGTCCAGGTTCTGATAGAGCAGTACGCGCGTTCCGGTGGGGATGTCGAGCGTCGAGAGGAACCCCTGGTCGAGGCGTTCACCACCAATAACGTACAGAGGCTGTTCTCCAACGCGCGCCACGCGCACGGCAAACAACCCGAGGGTCGCGCCCTCCGGCAGCTCTTCGCGTTTCAAGAACGCTCCCGCCGTTCCAGCGGCCGCGGGAACCGCAGCTTCGGGATATCCGAACTTCGCCTGCCACTGCGCCGAAGAGAGGATCGTGCCCCGGCTGTCGACGAGTTCCAGAAAGTCGAGCTGCTGCTGACCCGCCAGCGCGCGCGCTTCGCTTACGTGCTCGCCTGAGTCGGTGGCGCCGCGGTTCATGTCCAGAGCAATGCGCTGCACGGTTTCGCCGGCAGCCACCGACTCGACCTTGCGCGCAACCTCCTGTCCTCGGCGCTGGAACTCCGACCAAAACTGAGCGGCGACTGCTTTCGCCCGGTCCTGATCGGCGCGTTCGAACGAACGTCGAATGGTGCTGTACACCGACGCCGAAATGACGGCGACGCAGAGCAGTACGGTCGCCGCAAATAACAGAAGAAGTTTTTTGCGGAAGCTCATCGCGAGCCCGCCTGGGGAAGTGAGTTTGCCCGCGGATCGGCCCGCGAAACCGTCAGACGCTGATCCGTCAGCCGCACATCGGCTAACGAATGTGCCGCCTCGTTCCACGCTCCCATGCGATCTGGTGCCCAGCCGCACACGCGTGCGCTCGCCGCACTCGCCAGCGGCAAATGGAAAAGCGGTATGACGGAATATCCATCGAGCGCGCTGCGCTCGGCTTGATACAGATCGTCGAGGCCGTTGCCGCGAGACGCCGCCGGAAATGCGGGCTGCGGCAATCCCAATTGGCGCGTGGTTTCAGTGAGCGACGTGGCGGGATCAGGGCTTGGCAGCACTACGCGCACCAGGCGAATATCCTCCGCCTCGGACAACGAAACTTGCACGATGATGCCAACTTCGCGGGCGTTGAGCGCAATACGCTCGGCGATCAGTTGCGCTTGCGGGTCCCTCGGATCGTAACTGAGATTGAGCGCGGGCGGGCGCGAGTCCGCCAGCAATACTCGGGCGCGTTGCGGATTCGCCTGCGCGGAAAAGACCGCGCTGTAGCCAGTCATCCAGTTGGGAAGAATGCTGGCGGCGGGCTCTCCCGCGCCCTTCAGCAGCACGGACTGGATGGGCTTGCGGTCGATGGCGAGGGCCAGTGCTTCTCGCAGGCGAGGGTCCTGCGCCTTGGAATTGGGGGAGAAAACCAGCGCCAGCAACTCCACAGGCAGCGACAGCGCTGAAACTGACGACATGCCCTTCCGCTGCGCTCCGTTGGCTGCTTGCGACACCGTCTCGATGATGTCGGCCTTGTCCAGTTCGAGCGCGATGGCCTGGTCGCGCAGCGATTTGCCGAATTCGATTTCGACCGCGTCCACAAAAGGACGGCCTGTCCAACTCTCCTCATTCGCGGCCAACTTGAGCAGTTTCCCCGGCTGCCACTCGGCGGCTAGAAAGGGGCCGGTGCCGACGGGAAGGCCGCTGCCATTGCGCTTGAGCACGAGATTACGCGGCAACGCGAGTTCGGCGAGCAGCGACGGCGTGGCCGTCTCGCTCTCGATCGAAATCGAATCTGCCGATGCGCGCACATTCCAGCCGGGATGCACTGCGCCCAGAATCTGCGCCACGGCTGCGGGGGACGCTGAGCTGCCGTCGTGGAACTTCACTCCGCGGCGCAGCGTAAATTGCCAATGGCGGGCGCCCGGGTCGCTCTGCCACGCCACGGCCAGCGCGGAGTGCGGACGGCCTTGCGCGTCCAGGGTTACGAGAGTGTCGCCGATCAGGGAGAGCGCGCGCGCAATATCCCAGTAGTCGGTGGGCGTGGCGTTTGCGGGGATGTCGAGGGTGTTTGGTGCCGATTGCAGCATTACGCGCAGGGTTCCGCCGTAGTGGGGGCGGGTGGCCGCGGTCGCGGGCATTACTGCGATCGCAGCGGCGATCAGGGCCGCGCCTAGCAGGCTTCGGCGGATCCACAGTTGTCGCGACCACAGGCATCTGCCGAGCTTTGCTCGGCTTGGACGGGCGAGGTCGCCCGTCCCCACACTTGGGCCCTTCCCCACACTTGCTGAAGCCGGGCTAATTGCCGCACGAAATCGATACGCTATATGCCTCATACCATCCCGTGTTGTTTCGTCTTACGATCGCTGTGGCGCCGTTGCCACTGCTTTCCGACCAGAGCGCGACGATCCGGCCGTCGAACTCTGCCGCGGAACTGGCAGCCACTGGGTCGCGATCGGGAATCTCGAACGCGCTCAGGCCGTCGCGCTCCGAATTACCGGAAGCCAGGTCCCCGCTTTCCGAGACCAGCAACTGGGTGCCGGTGCCGCAACTGGAGTGAACCGCGGCCAGATCGCTGCCCCACCTTCCGCCGCGGATCGCCTGGTCCGTCATCCCATCCACGAGGTGCAGCGATCCATCCACCGCGGCGAACGCCCATAGCGTGTACCCCGATCGTGGAAGGGCGGCCGCTGAATAGAAGGAAGGAACGTTGGAGACTTTTCCGATGCCGGGAGAAAGCGCTCCGGTGAAGAAATTGCGTGAGGCGGCAAAGAAGGCGCGCACGCTGCCGTCGTCCGGGGTCAGAGGCCAGGGATCGTTATAGGTTAGATCATTGCTATCGTTACAGGCGATCGTGAGCGACGCGACTGCGTTGGAAGTCGATCGGCAGAACGCGCCGGGCAGGTAAACGTCGAAGAGGTGATCGCGGCGCAGCAGCAGGCGTCCGCGCAAATCGCGGGGAAAGGCGCGCGCGTGTGCGATGGGCAGCGACGTTTCGAGTTCCCACGCTCTGGCCGGATTTAGTCCCGCCCGATTCGCTCCCTGCTGACGATAGAGGGCAACCCGGTCGCCCTCGAGCACGAGCAGGCGAGAGCCACCGGGCATTTCGACGAGAGCAGCGTCCAGTATCGGTGGTTCTTGCGCGAACAGAAGGGTGGTTTTCAGAACCATCGGCAACGCGGCAGTGAACAGCGTTTGGGTTGGCGAGCGCGGCACAGAAACCAGGGCGATATTCTTTTCGTCGGAGCCGATCGCGATTTCGGCGGTCCAAACATATTCGCGCAGGCTCTCGGAGAGGACCACCTGGACAGTTCCCATCGCCTGCTCAGGCTTGGTTGCGTGAACGCCTTCCGATTGCAGTTGGGCTTCGAGCGCGCTCCGCACTTCGCGCACGGATTTTTCGTCGAGCGACGAACGGTTCACGACTTCGAGTGCAACCGCGCCGGGTCCGGCGGCTGCGGCGATCTTGTGGGCCAGTTGGCGGGCGCTGTCTCCCAGGCTGGAAGCGCATAAAGAAGAGGGAAGAAAAATGGTCGCAAGCAGGAACGAAGTCAGCCAACCTAGCCGCGGACCGCTGGACTTTCGAGTAGACTCTCGCGCTCGCATTTCGGGAATGGGCTGATTATAGCGCGGGATGGATGGTGGGCTGTTCATAAGAGAGTTCTCAGTTCCCAGTTCTCAGTTCTCAGTAGAACCTCTGACCGCATTCACTGAGAACTGGGAACTGAGAACTGAGAACTGGCCTTGACTACTGTTGAGATTTTCCCTCCGACGGTTCCACGTCCTCGGCCTGGCTCACGTGATTCGGAGCGCCCATGCCGCGGAGCACGTCGTTGGTGAAGAAAAATTTGCCGTCCGCCGGGACCATCATGATCTGTAATTTGTCGGAGAGGCGCTCGGCGACAATTTTGTTGATCAGCAGCGGATTCTGCTTGAGGATCGCCGCCTCGCTCGTCATACGTTCGGCGTCGGCGGAGGCGGTCAAACGGATGCGTTCGGCCTCGGCTTGCGCCAGAAGTTTGCGGCGCTCCCCCTCGGCTTTGCTGTCGATGAGTTTTGCCTCGCCAGCGGCTTCGGCATTCTTGACCGTGGCTTCCTTGCGCGCCTCGGCTTCGAGTTTCGATTGCTCAATCTGTTTCTGCTTCAGCGGGAGCGTGTACTGCATGGCATCGGATTCGCCCTTAGCTTGCAGCACTCTCACGGCCGCCTGTCCCTCAGCCTTCTTCACCTCTTGCACCTTGGTGGCGTCGGCATCAGCTTCGGCGATTTTCACTTGCTTCTGGTGGATTTCGGTCTCCACGCCCATGCGGTCGTTTTCTTGCTCCTTCAGCAGCAGCGACTCGAGGCCTTTGGCGTACTCCTGCGGAAGTTCGATGTCGCGCAGCATCACTTCTTTCACCACGATGCCGTCCGCAGCCAGCCGTTTGCGAATGATCTCGGCGGAGCGTTGACGAACTTCTTCGCGCTTGGCGGAGAAAACTTCGCGGACCGTGTAGGCCGGGACAAGTTCGCGCCACGCGGTCGCGACCACGGGCGGGACGATTTCTTTTTCCAGAGGTTGCGGCAGATTCGCTTCGATGTAGTCGAGGCGCTTCGGGTCGACCTGGTAACGCACGGTGATGGCGAGGCCCAGCGTGAGTCCTTCTTTGGCTTGCACGTGGAGCGGTTCGCCCTTCGCCGCGCCTTTGGCTAGCGAATCTTCGCTGATGCCGGTGGTGAACAATTGATCGCGCGTGTTGAACAACTCGACTCGCTCGACGAGTGGCACAACAAAGTGCACTCCCGGGTACAGAGTTCCGGGAAGTGTGCCTTTGGTTTGACTGACGCGCACGCCTGCCATTCCGCTGGGGACGATCACGATGCCAGCCGAGACCAGCAGCGGAGCCCAGGCCAGCATGACCAGCGCAACCGGAATGCGCCAGCGGACAACCGGCGAAGGGCCGGGCGCGGGCGTGCCTTTCTCCGGATCGAATTGCAAACGTTTGCGCTGCCAGGCAATCAGCAGGTAAGCGTCGTAGGAGAGAATTCCAGCGGCGATCACGAACATCGCGATTCCCGCACTCAACAGCAAATACTTCAGTAGCAGCATGGTGGTGCTCCTTTCAGTTCTTCTGCACGTGTTCAGAAACGTGGTTAGGAAGTTGCGGGCGGCGGGCAAAGGCCACACGGGCAATTCGTCCAAAGATGAGTTCTTCGATCAGCAGAGACGCGGCCAGCGAGAACGTCAGACCGCCGAGGATTACCAGCCCTTGCAGGATCGTTTCCATGATTCGCCTCCGTGCTCTCGCGGCTTGAAAAGGCAAGTGGAGAACCATAGCTATGTGATTGAAAACAATAAAGGTACTGGAATTGTTGGGGCGGGATTTCGTGTCTTCCGAAACGCGGGTGTGTGCGCGGGAACACGCGAGTTGCGCCTGCCAGCAACCGTCAAGAGGCTTGCCGAACATGCAGCCGTGAGGTCCATCACCGCACGATCATTGCCGAACAAGGTAGACTTACAGCGCCGGACGGGCCTACTGACGGCTCGCCTCCTCCCCCGGTGTTCCTTCCCCAGAATTTGCTCTAGTCGAGAGGTGCTTCCATGAAGCCTTCTTCGGTTGGGTGTTTCCCCCGCATATTATTCTTGATGTGGGTTGGAGTCGGCGCTGTGCCGATGAGCCTGTCCCAGGCTTTCGCTCCTCCGCCCACGCGTGATACGTCCGCTTCCGCGCCCACGCGTGAACGACCACGGCGGGCGCTCCCAGGGGCCAGGTTGTGTTGCGGGAACGAAATTGACTATCTCGGGATCTATTCCTCGGACGGAAAATTTAGGACGACGACGCGAATCGATCGTGACACCGCCGGTGGGCGGGACTCGCGCTCAGTCTCTTCTGGGGCTTGGTCGCGGCCCAGCGAAGTTCCCGATTTCATCAATCTTCATCCCAAGGAGCGTGTGGAAGAAAACTTTGAACCTCCTGCCCATGCTGTGAAACCAGTAAAAGGGAAGTCGATGCTGGCATCGCTTCGGGACAATATTGTGACCTTTGTCTACGGGCGGGAACGAATTCTTCTGGCGCCTCATCACGTCGCGGTTGATTCCCGCGGACGCATCCTCATCGTTGACCCTGACATCCGCGCCGTTCACGTCCTGGGGAACGGCGATTCCTTCCGCATCGCCGGGGGCGCGCAGCGCCGCCTGCGGCTGCCCGGTGGGGTTGCGGTGGACGCGGCGGACAACATTTATATCGCCGACTCGGAACGCGGACTGGTTCTGGTGTACGCACCCGACGGGAAGTTCCTCCGCTACATCGGCAAGCGCGGAAACGAGAGTTTGTTTCATTCTCCAACGGCGATTGCCGTTGACCGCGACAGTGGACGCCTGTTTCTTCTCGATCCGCCGCGCCACCTTCTATTTGTGCTCGATCTGGAAGGCAACATCCTGAAACGCGTCGGGCGGCCACGCCCCCATGCCCTTAGAAAAGTGAGGGGCGAGACCATTCTGATGGATCTCGGTACTCCCACCGAGATCGCGGTCGGGAACAAGGAACTTGTGGTGGTGGACGCAGCCAATTCACGGGTCGACGTTATGGATCTGGAGTGCAATCCCTTGGCGCAATTCACGCCAGGACAGTCCGTCGCCGATGGGGTAGGACTCGGTGTGGACCTGATGGGCAATATCTATGTGAGCAGCACCCGGGACTCGCACATCGGAATTTACGGCCGCGACGGCCGCCAACTCGGTTCTTTTGGCCGACCCGGCATCGAGATTGGAGAGTTTAATTCTCCCGCCGGCCTGTGGATTGATGGGACCAACCGCCTCTATGTTGGCGACACGAACAACGGGCGGATTCAGGTGTTCCAACTCAGCCAGAACGTCGGAGCCGCGAAGGAAACGGTCCTCAGCCCGCGAGAATAGGAATTTTCGCGCGTCGTCTTTTTGCGGAGAAGCGTAAACGCCGGCCCCAGCGGCAAACGGCGCCCTGAAACTTAGTCTTCACATCCGCATCTCATTTTGTGCTAAGGTCTGCTCTCTGGAGATCTAGCTTCATGTAGAGACGCGGCTTGCCGCGTCTCCGCGTCCGGTGAGACAGGGCAATCTCTGCACTAGGATCACGATGATCACTCGGCTCGAAGACAAGGAACTCAAACGGCAGAGCCGCCGTCAGTTGCTCAAACTGGCGCCCGTCGCGGTGTTGGGCGTTTTTGCCTTCCCCAAGGTGAGCGACCGGCTGGTTTCGGCCGGAGTTCGTTTTAGCGACTGGGCATCCGGCGGCCTGTTTCGCACGCAACATCTTGCCCAGACGTTCTCGAATTCCGAAGTCGTCCCCTTTGAGAAGTTTCCCTACAACGGTTACGACGTGCTCGATCCCGAAGTCGATTTGGAGAAGTGGACGCTGACGGTCGAGGGCGACGTTCAGCACCCAGGGGATTACAAGCTGGAGCAGATCCAGGCGCTCACGAAGATCAGCCAGAACACGCGGCATGTCTGCGTGGAAGGGTGGGATGTTGTGGGCTCGTTTGGCGGGGCGCGCATCTCGGACTTCCTCGCGCTGGTGGGAGCGAACACGGGCGCGCGTTTTCTGGAAGTCGAGTGCGTGGACGATTACTACGAGTCGATCGACATGGCCTCGGTGCTGCACCCGCAGTCACTGCTCTGTTACGAGATGTATGGGCAGCCGCTCGATCGCAAGCACGGCGCGCCTCTGCGCCTCCAGATGCCGACCAAACTGGGATACAAGCAGGCCAAGTATCTGGACACCATCCGCGTCACCAATGTGCTGAAGCCCGGCAAAACCGGCTATTGGGAAGACCAGGGCTATAGCTGGTTCGGAGGATTGTGATGGCGGACGAAATGTCGAACGAAGAAGAGCGTCCCGGGAGAAACGAAGAGAAAGAAGGTGCGGCTCCGCAGCCGACGGTAGCGCCAGAGCTTGCCGCCAAGGCGGATGCGGTCGAAAGTACGGAAGCGAGACTGGAGACGAAACCCACCGAGCCCGCGCCGGCTCCGCCCGTCACGGAAGAAGAAGAGCCTGCTCTCGTCCGTGCCGCTTACGAGCATCCGCTCCCAATTCGGATTACCCACTGGGTCAACGCCATCAGCTTGTTTGTGATGGTGACTAGCGGACTGCGAATTTTTCGCGCGTTCCCTAGCTTTGGCCCGAAAGTTCCGGAACAAGTTCTGGTCGACATACCGAAGTCGCTCACACTAGGTGGATGGCTGGGCGGGGCCTTGCAGTGGCACTTCACGTTCATGTGGTTCTTTGCCGCCAGCGGCGTGATCTACGTCGCGTATCAAATCTTCAGCGGCCACTTCCGCACCATGCTGTTCACTCCCCGCGACATTCCCGGCGTGTGGCCGATGGCGCGGCATTATTTTTTCTTTGGCCCCAAACCCCCGGCCATAGGCCAGTACAACCCGCTGCAGAAGCTGGCTTATACGTCGACGATCGCATTCGGCGTGCTGTCGCTGCTGACCGGGATCGTCCTGTATAAGCCGGCGCAGTTTTCGTGGCTGGCGTTTCTATTCGGAGGGTTTCATCTCACGCGGCTATGGCATTTCGCGGCGATGTGCGGATTCCTCGCCTTCATCCCCGGACACCTGATCATGGTTGTATTGCACGGCTGGGCGAATTTCTACTCCATGCTTTCAGGATGGAAACGCGAGCCGGAGTATGAATAAGAATTCACTCGGCCGGAAACAACTCTGCAAATAGTCTCTTCCACAATTGTTGATAAGCGCGCTCTCCATGCGCCTGTTGATAGCGGTAGGCGAACGGCTGCATCGAATTGACGTCCGAAGTCGCGTGCAGACCACCGGCCGCGACAAATGAACGCGCGACAAATGAACGCGCACTCGGCGCCCCGTTTTCTTCGCGCTGTTTGTACAGATCGGACACCAGAACTCCCTTCTGAACTCGCTCCCTTGCGCCGCGCACGGTCCCGAAGAGGTCATGCATGTCGTGAATGATCTTCAGGGCTTCGAGGGCCCGGCAACCGCTTGCCAGCTTCCCATCCGCGTCGACCGCGTAAATACTTGGCATCGTCCAGATCGACTGCCAAAATTCATTTTTCCACATATGCCGGCTCGCCGACGTGTACGTTGCATCCCGCAGGTTGTGCAGTTCGGCGACAGTGATAAGGGCTTCTTCAGGAGCATCAATCTCTCGCACGTACTCATTCCAGATATCGACGATGCGCTGCTCGGGAATCTGCCGCGATGGGTCGGTGGTAGATTCAAACTCCGCATGAGCGGCGCGGTGCCGGATGCTACTCGTCGTCCACGACATATGGCGATGGCCGGTTAGTTCCTCTGCCACGGCATCAACGTAGGCCCGGGCGTCGGCCTCGGAGTGAATATTGCCCGCCAGATCGTTGATGTGAATCGCCCTCTGACGTATCGGTTCGTGCTGTTGCCTGAACTGTTCCTGTTTTTGCTTGATCTGCTCGAGTTGCTCTGGGGTCCACTTAGGTTGCGCCGAATCGGCCTGCTGCGGTGCTCCCAGCAGCAAGGCCGCGACGAGTGGGATCGCAATCATCGGTTCCTCCTGGTGAGGTCGAGACATTATGTACTATGGCGGGTCCAGCACCTAAGGTTACCCGTCTGACAGGATAACCGATTGCATCGTGCGCTGAAATGGCGGCGGGCGCCGTAGCGCCCGTCCGAGGACCGATTGCTCGACGGATGGATACGCCGGAAATTCTTAGTGCTTCATGCTGTCGTCATGCTTCATTTCGTCCTTCTGCATGGCGTCTTTCTTGGTCTTCTTGGACTTTTTCTGCTTCCTCGACGAGCCCTTCGCCATGTCGTCCTTCTTCATGCTGTCGCCGCTCTTCTTCTGGTCGTCCTTCATCTGGTCGCTTTTCGTCTGATCGTTCTTCATGTCGTCGTGTTTCATGGCATCGCCTGACTGCGCGAAGGCCAGGGCGCCGAACAGCAAGACCGTGGACATCAGGGTTACAAACATTTTCTTCATGGACACATCTCCTCTTAGTTGAATTTTCTATGGATTTGTCGCCCTGATTCCGCAGGGCCAGGCATGAGATGCGGCGAGCGGAAGGAAGTTACAGGGCTCCTGCAGCCAGGATCGATGAGATCGACGAAAAAGCCGCCATCAGATTTGCGCTGGTGGCGGCGTTCAAAGGAGCAAGAGGAAGCTTGACTTGCGAAAACGTGAGTAACCAAACCCGAATTAGCCGCGCACCAACTTGCGCCGCAGCAATCCTGCAATCCCGACCAGGCCCGTCGAGAGGAGCATCAGGCTGCCCGGTTCCGGGGTTGCCAAAGCCGTTCCTCGATAGCCAATGAACTCCTGCGGTCCGTGGCCCGGGCTTCCGCCGACCGGCGTGTACAGCACCAGCCCTTTAAACTCGCTCGACGGGGCGTGCTGCGCCAACAGCAGAGCGCTGCTGTCGAGGGACAGTACGGCCGCGCTGTTCGTGATGCCCTTGCTGAACAAGTTCCACACAGCCCAGTTGCCGATTTTGGCGTCAATCGTTCCATTCATCACGCCATTAAAAATGATGCCCGCCGCTTTGTAATCCTTAATGTCCTTGCCAAACAAACCTTGGCCAGAAAGCAGGCCGCTGACGTGAGCACTCCAGCTCTCACCCGCCGAGATGTGGTTGTTGAACGAATCACACATCAGGGGCGTTGCCTTTCCGCCATTAATCGAGAAATAGTAAGGATAAGTGTAATAACCGCCGGAGACGTTGGTACCCGGGTAAAGAAACGTCATATTGACCGGGGTGGAATTGGCCGAGGCCAACGTGCAGAAGGAAAGGGCTACAACCAGCAACAAGAGAAAGCGGCTACGTAACATGATGGATTCTCCAAGACCAACTCGATTTCGATTACTCTCGTTTTTGATAAGTTTTCAAGGCGGGGAGGACGCGATAGAGAAGTGCAACCGCAATGCCAATACACGCACAGACATGCACTTGTCTTTGTAAGCACTTGCAGGTGGTGGTGGTTATCTGGGATGTGAAAAGAGTTGCAGATGTCCCAGCGCTGTGAGGAAGTCAATCGGTGCTAGTAACGACTGTTAGTAACTTCAGGTAATCGGAAAGAAGTAACCATGGCAACTGGCGCCGCCTGTTCAGCCCGGCTCTAGGGAGTTGCGCTTCCGGACGCGTGAAACTGCACCTGCACCACGTCGTCAACTCGCAAGAACAATTTGCTGGGGTTCTTCATCCCCCACCGCACGTACGGAACCTGAAATGAAGCCTTCGCGGTCCAGGCGCTTCCGGTGAAACTTATTTCAACGGGAAAAGTAACTTCGTACTCAGCGCCATGGATCGCAAACATGCCGTGGGCCCGGAGCGTGGAGGCACCCGAGGCGGCGAGTACGCCATCGGCACGATCGGGGCGGAACACGATCTCCGGATAGCGTCCGCTCTCAATCACATCTTTGTGCATCTTATGGTCGCGTGAGTTGTTGCCGGTCTTGCCGCTGGTGGCGTCAAACACGACTTCTCCGCTGGCCTTGCCGGTCGCGGGCTCGAAATGAATGACGCCGTGTTTCAACAGGAATGCGCCGTGCACCGTGTGCACGTTGCCGGTCAGACTAATGTCGGCCCCGCTGCCGGCAGGGTCGAGTTGCAGCAGCAATTCATGGGTAACCGGCGGCGCTGCCGGCTGTGCCGCGGCCAGCGCGGCGGCCACGACCAGAAGACTGATTGGACAGAGAACCATCGAACGAAGAGTCTTGGTCATAGATATTCTTGTTGATACCGAGATGGATTTCGACGGGTCAGCAAAGCGTCAGGCTTTCAGCAGTTTCCACCCTAAAGCGATTCCGTTCGCCATGTGATCCCGCGTGGAGCCTTCGCCCACGTGCATGGCCAACATTCCAGCAAAAGAGCGGGGACTCGACTGGAATACCTGCATGGTGCGCCGCCGTAGATGGGGATGTTTGGCCATGAACAGCATCATGCGAGCCATCAGGGCGGGACGGCGGATCAGCCGGCGATGACCGTTTTGATAGCGAGCCAGGTCCCCGCTCGCCAGGCACTCGCCGAGCAGCGCGGCTTGCCGAAAGGCGAGGCAGAGACCCTCTCCGGTAATGGCGTCGACCCCGCCAGAGGCGTCGCCCACCAACACGGTCCGGCCACGATACACGCGCCGCAACCTTCGCATGACAGTGATGGCGCCCCGTTCGCTGGAAGTGTGTTCCGCATCTTTGAGGCGCGCGCAAAGGTCGGGAAATTCCCCGAGCGCATCTTCAAGCCGCAGCTTCGGGTTGCGCGAAATCATGGCCACACAAACTTCTTCGCCACCGACGGGCGTGGCATAAATCTGGCAGCGACGGCCCCAGTGCAGTTCCATGAAGTCGATCCAGGGCTTGACGCGGTAGTGGCGCCGGAACGCGAAGCGCAGATTCTTTTCCACGGTTCCATCCAAGGGTGCGTCCAACTCGTGTCGATCCAATCTTGCCCAGTCGCGGACGCGCGAACTGGTCCCATCGGCGCCCACCACCCAGCGCGCGCGCACCAATTCTCCCGCCACCAGCGCGCCTTCCGGATGAAGTCCTGTGACCGCGGCCTGCCACAGCAATCGCACGCCGCACGCCGCCGCATGATCCACCATGACGCGATGCAAATGCGTACGCCGGATTCCGCGCGCTGTTCCTCGAGGAAACGCAGCCTCGGCTTGGATGCCGTCGCTAACGAAACGTATGCCGCGGAAGGGATACGCTTCGCCCTCGGGAATCGTGATCCCGAGTTGGTGCAGAGCCTCGACGCCTTCCGGCATTAAACCCTCGCCGCAGGGCTTGTCGATCGGTGGAACCGCGCCATCCACCACCACCACGCTCAAGCCGTGGTTCCGTGCGGCGACGGCCGTTGCCAGACCGGCAGGTCCGCCGCCGACTATGAATACATCCCACGGCTTGGGGAAACGGGTCTCCATGAATTTCTTATCGATGAAGCTGTGATGCGCGATTTCTTACTGGTGACGCCTACCATTCCAGCAAAACGAATTCCGAGCAGAATCCCGGACCCATCGCGGCCAGCAAGCCGAGCGTGCCAGGGGCGGGGCGGCGATTCTTCATGACCTCTTCGAGCACGACCAGGACCGAAGCCGACGACAAGTTGCCCGTCCGGCGCAAGCACTGCCAGGAGACGTCGAGTTCACCATCGTTCAAGCCGAGCGCCTCGGCCGTGGCTTCCAGAATCTTCGGCCCGCCGGTATGCAGCACCCAGCTGCCGATGTCGGCGCGAGTCAATCCGCGTCCGCCAAGAAATTCGTCGAGATCGTGCGGCAGGTTCTCTCGAACCAGATCCGGAATTTCACGAGACAGAATAATGCGAAAGCCCTTTTCCGACACGTCCCAACCCATCATTTCTTCGGTGTCGGGATAGAACACGGAACTGGTGGCAAGGATGCGCGGGCCGGAATGCCCGCAGCCAGCGTCGGTGCCCGCGACGATCACCGCGGCCGCGCCGTCGCCGAACAATCCGGCCGAAATCAGGTTGGCCATCGAGAGATCCTCGCGCTGCAGTGTGAGCGAGCAAAGTTCGACCGACAGTACCACCGCGGCCTGATCCGGATACGCGCGCACATAATCGGCCGCGCGCGAAATGGCCGCTGCGCCCGCCACACAGCCCAGCCCAAAAATCGGAATGCGGCGAATGTTTCTGCACAATCCCATCTGGTTGATCAGCAGCGCGTCGATCGATGGACTGCAGATACCGGTCACGGAAACAAAAAAGAATGCTCCCAGATTGCGGCCGTGCAAGCCCGCGTCCGCCAGAGCGCCGGTCACCGCTTTCTCCCCTAACTCTTTGGCGGTGCGAATCCAGTGATGGTTGGCCTCGCCCCAGGTTTTCATCTTCAGATATTCTTCTTTGGGAAGGGAGAGGTAGCGTCCGTCCACGCGCACGTGGCGGTGCAAACGCCGCAGCACGTGCGGGTTTTCAATTTTGTCGCCCCAGTATTCCTGCAGCGCCGCCAGCAACATCTCCTGGGAGTAATAATGCCGAGGAAAGGCGCTGGCCGCTCCGGCAATTCGCATGGTTGTTCCGTCTCGGAGGCCTGGGCAGTCTCGCCGGGCGGCCCCCACATTTGTGTGCCCTTCAATATAATTCAGATGCCGATTCGAGGTGTTAAAGTATGTAACTTGTATGTAACTTCTGGAGGAAGGTTCAACCCGTGAAATTCATTGTCGGACTGGTACTCGGGCTCGCCCTCATGCCCCTCGGGGCTTATCTGTATTTCACCGGCGGCAGCGCCCCGGTTGCTACCACCGATTCTGATATGCCTTTCGAAAGATTCTTCGCGAAGAAGGCTTTGCATGCGCGCATCGCAAAAGATATGCCGAAAAATGTCCCCATCCAGGCGAACGAAGCCAACTACCTGGCTGGCGCCGAGCTTTACAAGCAGCATTGCGCCGTTTGCCATGGCCTACCGCTGACGCCGAAAACGGCGATTGCAGCGGGCATGTATCCGGCGCCGCCGCTGCTGCTGGAGGGAAAGGGCGTGACCGACGATCCGGCCGGCGAAAGTTATTGGAAGATCTTCAACGGCCTTCGCCTGACCGGCATGCCCGGGTTCAGCAAGTCGCTTTCTGAGACCCAGATGTGGCAGTTGGCGCTCCTGATGGCCAATGCCGATAAGCTGCCACCTTCGGCAAAAACCGCGCTGGTCGCACCAATCGCAGCAAGCGTACCACTCCCGGCGAGGACGCCGGCACCGAGTTCGGCGCCACCGCCGAAATAGGCCAGTTCGCGTCTCGAAAAATTCGTTCTGCGTCAAGCAAGGCCGTCAAGCGCTAACCCCCGGGCCCCGTCTCGCGGTATCGTGTAGGCATGGCGTTTGGCCGCCCCAGAAAACTTTTCACCGAAGCGGAGCTTTACGAATACGCCATAGGCGCGCTGGCGCGCCGAATGCGCTCGGTGGCGGAACTAAAGCGCCTGCTGCGCAACCGTGTGGAAGCCGACACGGAAATCGGCAAGACGCTGGTGGAACTGATTGTCGCTCGCCTGAAGGATCAGGGCTATTTGAACGACGCCAAATACGCGGCCGCCTTTTCCTCGTATCGCCGGGACAACGAAAAGTTCGGGCGCACGCGAGTCGTCAACGACCTGAAGGCGAAAGGAGTTCACGGCGACGTCATCCAGAAAGCGGTCTCTTCCGTCTATGACAGCGTCAAAGAGGAGAGTCTGGCGCGTAATTACCTTCGCCGCAAACGGCTGCAGAAGCCCAAAGACAAAGACCGGAAGCAGTCGGCCCGCATCTTCCGCAACCTGATGCGCGCCGGGTTCGGATCCAAGACCATCTTCGCCATCCTGAAAAAATGGGACGTGGATGACGAAACTCTTACTGAACTCGAGAACGAAAGCACTGAGGCGTCAGAATGAGTTCTCAGTTCTCAGCAAAACCTTGCTACCTTCCGACTGAGAACTGAGAACTGAAAACTGCTATCTGCTTGCGCCCACCCCTCAACTCTGATAAACATTTGCATCTGAAGAACTCGTAAATTGCTCTGGAGGAACTATGAAAGCGAAGTTTTCTTTGATGATGACGATCGCGGCCGCGCTGCTGGCGCTGACTGCGTTTTCGTATGGCCAGGCGGGAACCGACGTGAAGAAAGCAGCCGAAGACACCGGCAAGGCAACCGATACCGCTGCGAAGAAGACGGCGCACGCGACCAAGAAGGCAGCCGTGAAGACCGGCGACGCCACCGCAAAAGCCGCCGATAAGACCGAAGATACCACGGAGTCAGCGGCGAAGAAGACCGGACACGCCACCAAGAAGGCAGCCGTAAAAACTGGCGAAGCCACCGAAAAAGCCGCCGACAAAACCGCCGATGCCACGAAGACCGCTGCCAAGGATACGGGCAAGGGCGTGAAAAAAGGCGCCAAGGCGGTGAAGAAAGGCGTGAAGAAGGGCGCGGAAAGAACCGAAGACGTCGTGAAGTAAGTTGCGTTCTCGCGAGGGTCACGGCGTTCAGCGTTGGATCCCGTTGCGAAGCAGGTCCTCGACGTCCCCGATCTTGTCGCCGATCAGGTTGATCTTGTGCGCCAGGCCTTGGATCTCGGTTTCTGCGCGGCGATTGACATCATAGTCAAGCTCGCCGCGCAGCCGGTCCTTCTTGTCTTGCCGGTTCTGGCTCATCATAATGATGGGCGCTTGAATCGCCGCCAGCATCGATAGAAATAAGTTCAGCAGGATAAACGGGTAGGGATCCCATGAACGCTGACCCATGCTTCCACTGAGGGCCGCGTACGTGATCAGGACGATCGCGAACGAAATGATGAAAGTCCACGAGCCGCCAAAACTGGCGACGTGGTCGGCCACGCGCTCGCCGAACGTCTCTTTCTCTTCGATCACTTCGTTCGGATTGCGGGCGGCGCGCACCCGCACCAGTTTTTGCGCGGCGTGAAACTGGCGTCCGAGGACGGCCAGCATATCCATGCCGGCCATGGGCTTACGCTGGAGCAGAACGGCAATGTCGTGGCGGTCGACTTCGACGCACACCGTTTCCTCAAGGGCGATGGCCGACGAGTCATGAGCGGTCTCCTCGAGCATGGACGCAAAACCGAAGAACTCTCCATGGGTGGGCTCATCGATTACGACTTCCTGGTGGTCCTCGTCGACGGTAGTGACCCGCACCATGCCCGAAGCAACGACATAGGCCCGGCCACCGGGATCGCCCAGCTTATAGATTCGCTGCCGGGCGGCGAACTGCCTGACTTCGACCTGGCCGGCCAAGACGGCAGTTTCTTCCTCGTCGAGCAGAGCGAAGAGCGGAACGTGTTTCAGGACTTCTGGATTGCAAGGCATTCGAGCTTCCTCCGTCAGATCGAGCGCGGGACTAGCCGGACCGAACGACAAATGATAACCAATATCGAGAGTTCTCAGTTCCCAGTTCTCAGTTCTCAGAAAAACCTCGCCGGGTTCTGACTGAGAACGGGGAACTGGGAACCGAGAACTGGTTTTTGATTTAGACTTTAGGTTTCCATGCTCACGGGCTCTGAAATTCGCCGCAAGTTCCTCGACTTCTTCATTCAGAAGGGACACCGCGAGGTGCACTCCTCGTCGCTCGTGCCGGCCAACGACCCGACGTTGCTGTTTACCAATGCCGGCATGAACCAGTTCAAAGACGTTTTCCTAGGCCTCGAAAAGCGCGACTACGCGCGGGCGACGACGTCGCAGAAATGCGTGCGCGCCGGCGGCAAGCACAACGATCTTGAAAACGTAGGTTTCACCAATCGTCACCACACGTTTTTCGAGATGCTGGGGAATTTCTCCTTCGGCGACTACTTCAAGAAAGACGCGATTGCTTACGCATGGGAGTTGATCACTTCGCCGGAGTGGTTTGGGATTGATAAGGCCAAGCTCTACGTCACGATCTTCAAAGGCGAGAACGGAGTTCCGCGCGATGCCGAGGCCTACGATCTGTGGCTGGGTCAAGGTGTGCCGAAAGATCGCATCTATGAATTTGGCGCAAAAGACAATTTCTGGCAGATGGGCGACACCGGCCCCTGCGGCCCCTGCAGCGAGATTCACTACGACATGGGCGTGGCGGCTTCGGACCAGGGACACACCGACTGCGCGTTTGGCTGCGATTGCGGGCGATATGTGGAGCTTTGGAATCTGGTGTTCATGCAGTTCGACCGCGACGCCTCGGGTAAGTTGACGCCGCTGCCTAAGCCGTCGATTGATACGGGCGCGGGGCTGGAACGGCTGGCGGCGG
>JBAVVP010000288.1:0-14531 GCA_049697355.1 Terriglobales bacterium | reverse complement strand
AGACCTCAAGCGCCAGCACGCGCTGCAATTCCGTCCCCGACGGCCCCAGCGGACGCGCCGGAATCTCGACCCGCTTCCCGACTCCCATCTTCCCGATCGCTTCATGCACCTCGGTCTGCTGGAAGTCGAGCGTGAAATGCACATCCTTGCCCCTCACCCGCACAAAATCGCTGTCCGCGGGAGCGCCGACGTTAGGTTCGTCGAGGGAAAGTTTCCTCCTGTCCTGCAACAGAGATGCCCGCACATAACCATCTGACCCCACCTCAAATTCCGCCGCGCTCGTGACCAGAACTATCGGGCCGCCGTCCTTTACTTCCACCTTGATCGTGGAAGGCTGAGTGGGTTCGGGTTTGGCGGGCGCCTTCGAGCAAGCCGCGAGCAGCAGCAGCAGCAGCACGAAGATGAGACCCAGCGTCGTACCGAGCGTGATGCCGACCCGTGCGATCCCGTGTTTGCGGCCGATCATGAATGACCTCCTCACTGAGTGTCTACCGGATGTTCCAGTCTGCGCCGTGTTGATTCCGTCAGTTCGGAACAAAATATTGTAGTTGACAAACGCTATAAAACGAAAGTAAAAGTAATAGTTCGTAATAATACACCGAAGGCTGGCTTTCCCATACCTGAATTCTTGCCTGGCTCAACCGGGCCTCTGGCGAACATTCGGGTTCAGCTACAGGAGTTACACCATGCCCATCCGGTTCCTTCGCATGCAAACTGTATCGGCCTTGTTCTTTTCTATGTTTCTTGCGCTGGCGGCACCGCTATCGGCGCAAAAAGACGCTGGCGCCATTGTAGGCCTGGTGCGCGACTCCAGCGGCGCGGTGGTTGCCGGAGCTAAGGTCACTCTTACCGACGTCGATCACGGACAGAACTTCACCGCAACCACGAACGAATCCGGAGAATACGTTGCCAGCCCCCTTCGTGTGGGGCGCTGGATAGTAACGGTTGAGCATGCCGGCTTCAAGAAGACGGTTTCCTCGCCGGTCGAGATCAACGTGCAGGATCGTGTCGCGGTCAACATCACGCTGCAGGTCGGACAGGTGAACGAGCAAGTTGTGGTCACCGGAGCAGCGCCCCTGTTGCAGACGGAAACCTCCGAACTGGGCCAGGTCGTCGACAGCAAGCGCGTGGCAAACCTGCCGCTGAATGGACGTAATTTCGCACAACTGGCGCTGCTCTCGGCGGGCACCGCTCCCAGCGAACCCGGCGCCCGCGATGAAGGCGGCTTTGGTTTCAGCGCCAATGGTGCGCGTTCCCTGCAAAACAATTTCCTGCTCGACGGCGTCGACAATAACTCCAACTTGCCGGACCTGCTCAATGAAACCAACTTCGTGATCCAGCCCCCGGTCGATGCTCTGCAGGAATTCAAGGTTGAAAGCAACGCCTATAGCGCTGAGTTCGGCCGCGGCAACGGCGCGATCATTAACGCAGTGATCAAGTCCGGCACCAACGGTCTGCACGGGTCGCTGTGGGAATTCCTGCGGAACGACAAGCTCGACGGAAGAAATTACTTCGACGACCCGACCCAGGCAACACCCCCCTACAAGCAGAACCAGTTTGGCGGCACGTTCGGCGGCCCGGTCGTCATTCCCCATCTTTACGATGGCCGAAATCGCACTTTCTTTTTTGTCGACTATGAAGGACTTCGCATCCGCCAGGCACAGACCCAGACCGCCTTAGTGCCGAGTCAGGCCGAGCGCGGCGGAGACTTTACCGAAATCCTCACCAGCCAGCCGGTATTCAATGGCGACGGCACCAAGGTTTTGGACTGCAGCGGCAACCCTACTTTTGTCGGAGAGATTTTTGATACGAGGCTCACTCAGTTCCCTAGTTCGCCCCCTAGTTCCAACGACACGGGTCTCTGTGGCGTGCCTTTCACGGTGAACGGGGTCCTGAACATGATCCCGACGACCCCGAACCAGACAGGAGGCGGTTTTCTGGATCCCCTAGCGGCGAAGCTGGCCGCGCTTTATCCGCCACCGGGCCCGGTTCAGCCGAATTCGGGGAACAACTTCCTTTCTAATCCAGTCCTTAAAGAGACCAGGAACAACTTCGATGTTCGAGTCGACCAGAAGTTCAACGACTACAACTTTGCGTTTTTCCGCTTCAGCTATGAGGACCAGCCGCGCACCATCCCGGGAACCTTCCCCGGGTTTGCCGATGGCGGCGGTTTCTTCAGTGGAGACGAAGAAAACTCCTACCGCAGCTTTGCGACCAGCTGGACTCACATTTTCCGCCCGCAGTTGATCAACGAGTTCCGGCTCGGCTACAACCGCATCAATTCGCAGCGCCTCCAACTCAATGCCAACACGGATGTTTCCGGGCAAATCCCCTTCCCCGGTGTTCCTTTTGCTCCGGGCATTGGCGGTTTGCCGCAGCTGACTTTCAACGAGGACGGCAGCGCGCCCCAGCTCGGGAGCCCGACCTTCCTTCCCTCCAAGGAACTGCAGAACTCCTACACTCTTTCCGATAACCTGACCTGGGTAGAAGGTGCGCACAGCCTCAAGTTCGGCACCGAGATCCGGCACGAGGAATTCACCATCTTCCAGCCCGATGCGGCGCGCGGCACCCTCGACTTCAGCTCCACCCTCACCGACAATCCGGGCTCTCCAAATCCTGGTACGGGCGGCCTTGGATTCGCTTCCTTTATGGCTGGGCTCGCCGATGGCGGCAGCATCAACGACCTGCACAATATCGACTACTTCCGGCAGACCTATTCGTTTTATACCCAGGACGATTGGAAGATCTCTAGCCGCCTCACATTGAATCTTGGACTGCGTTACGAACTCTTTATGCCGGTCACCGAACGCCACAACCGGGTCGCGACCTTCGATCTGACCAATCCTTCCAATCCCACTTTGATCGTTGCCAAGGGACTGAACGTCCAACTTACCCCCATCGTCGCTCAGGCGGTGCAAGTGAGTGCGACCGGCAGCAAGGGGCTGGTCAACACGGATTGGAACAATTTTGCGCCCCGCATCGGCATGGCGTTTCAGATCAATCCCAAGACGGTGTGGCGCGCCGGCTACGGGATCTTCTATGGCGGACAAGAGAACGGACCGTACTCCAATCCCAGTCCGGGCTTTAATCCTCCCTTCTTGACCAACGAGTCGTTCGTTTCGCCGTGCAGCGCGCCCGATGCGAACCCTGCCGGTTCCGATTGCACTATCCCTGGGTTGCGCTTTCTGGCCGGTGGATTTCCCACCAGCTGGCGTACGGACCCGAATACGCCGATCTTTTTCTCAGTCGATCGGAATCTGCCCACACCCTATATGCAGCAGTGGCATATGTCGGTGCAGGAGGAATTGCCCGGACAAAGCACCCTGGAACTCACGTACGCCGGATCGAAAGGAACAAAGCTCTACACATTCTTCAACGGAAATCAGGCTGCGCCGAGTCCGGACAGCAGCGCCCCCACCGCCCCCCGCCGGCCGGTACAGCAGTGCGACATCTCTGGGAACTGCAACGCGGTTTTCGACACTGGCATCGACTGGTTCCGTTCGTCGGGCAAATCCGTCTATCACTCGTTGCAAGCACACTACGAGAAACGCGTCTCGCGCGGTCTGCAATTCCAGGCTTCCTACACTTGGGCGCACTCGATCGATATCGCTTCCAACGCCAATCTCGGTCCCACCCAGAACAACAGCGACTTCCGGGATTTTCGCCATCCTGAGGCCGAAAAAGGCAATTCTGACTTTGATGTCCGGCAACGCTTTGTCGCGGGTCTTCTCTACGAACTGCCTATCGGACACGGCAAGTCACTTTTCGGGAATGCCCAAGGGGTTTGGAACCAGATCGCAGGCGGATGGCAGATCGCCAGTATCGTCACTATCGCCACCGGGAACTGGTATACGGTGCTCGATGGCAACGGGAACTTTGCGAATTCTGACGGCGGCGCTGGCGGCGTCTCCCAACGGCCCGATCAGGTGGGAGACCCTCGCGCTCACCCTTGCCTTCCGGGTACGTTCTTCAACACTTGCGCCTACGCCGATCCCAACCCAGGTTCATTCGGCAACGTGGGCCGCAACACCATTCAAGGCCCCGGCAACCGGGTTTGGGACTTCTCACTGTTCAAGTTTTTCAAGTTAACGGAACGTTCTAACTTGGAGTTCCGGGCTGAGTTCTTCAACGTGCTCAATCACACGAACTTCCTTTTCGCCAAACCTGGGCCACAGAATGGAAATCCCGCAACCGTGCTTGGCGACCCCCATTTTGGCCTTTTGACCGCGTCTCGCGATCCGCGCCAGATTCAACTGGCTATGAAGTTCAGCTTTTAGACCGCCGTAGCTTTAAAGAGCGCCAGATAGTGGTTTCCGACTGATTTCGTTTTATTTTGAGAGATAGTATGCTGCTCGCCCCACATGACTGAACTGATCCAGGCCGCGCTTCTCTGTTTGGCCCTGTTGGCCGCGACCGATGTTACCGCCCAACAAACCGGCATCGGCTACAAACCGGCCACCGATGCCGATAGCAAGAAGACAATCCTCCTCAAGGATTTTCACCCCGAGCCCGCGCTTCACGCCGCAGTGCACGAAATCCAACGCGCAAAGTTTCCCGTGATCGACGTGCACACCCATACCAACGACGCCGCCGGTATCGGAGATCGCGTCGATCCCAAAGAAATGGTCGCGCGCATGGATCGCCTCAACCTCAAGACCATCGTCATCCTCACCGGCATGTGGGGAGATAAGCTGCAGGCGATCATCGACGAAATGGTCAAACCCTATCCTGGGCGCTTCGTCGTGTTCACGCAGTTTGACTGGTCGAAGATCAACGACCCGAATTTCAGCCAGCTCATGGTGCGCCAGATCGATGACTCGGTTGCCCGCGGCGCGCGCGGGCTGAAAGTTTTGAAGGAACTCGGCCTCGGCGTGCGCGATTCGACCGGCAAGCTCATCCCGGTCGACGACCCGCGCCTCGACGCGGCGTGGGAAGAATGCGGACGCCTCGGCATCCCCGTGTTTATTCATGTGGCCGATCCGGAAGCGTTCTTCCATCCCATCGACGCCAGCAACGAACGCTACGAGGAACTCATCGAACATCCCGACTGGAGCTTCTACGGCCCCCGGTCTCCTTCCATGCAAGAGTTGCTCGCCGAGCGCGATCGAATGTTCGCCAAGCACCCGCATACCACGTTCGTCGCCCTGCATTTTGGCAGCTGGCCGGAGAACCTGGATTTCGTCGACCAAACGCTGCAGAAGTTTCCTAACGTCATGATTGAACCCGGGGCGCGCGAAGGAGAACTCGGACGCCAGCCGCGGCGGACCCGTGAAATCTTCCTCAAGTATTCCGATCGCATCATGTTCGGCACCGACGAAGGCGCAGGCGAAGCCATGTATCGAAACTATTTCCGCTGGCTGGAAACCAACGACGAATACTTTCCGTACGCGCAATATCCGCAGCAGGGGCGTTGGATGATCTACGGTTTGGGCCTGCCGGATGACGTGCTGGAAAAGGTGTACCACCGCAACGCAGAAGAGCTGTTTGCGCGGTTCAAGAACTCAAACTAGAGGTTCAGATAGCGCTTGACAATGCGCGTAACCATCGACGAAAGTCGCTATTCGAAACAAAGCGAAACGTGATGCCTTCGAACGGTTTGCTCAACGAAGAACGCCGCCGGGAAATCCTCGAGGTCCTGCACCGCGATGGACGTGTGCTGGTCAAGGACCTGGCCCGGCATTTCCGCATTTCGCAGATCACCATCCGCAAGGATCTGGAGTTCCTCGACGGCCAGGGCGTCATCCAGCGCACCCACGGCGGCGCGCTGCCGGTGCAGGCGGGTACGCTGCTCGATCCGACGCTCCGTGAGAAGGAGAAACTCCACCGCAAGCAGAAAGCACAGATTGCTCGCGCCGCGGCGCGTCTTGTGGAGGAAGGTGAGTCCGTGCTCCTCGATTCCGGAACGACGACCACCGCCATTGCGCGCGCCCTGAAAGAAATGGGGCGGCTTACCGTGATCACGAACGCCATCAACATCGCGGCGGAGCTTGCGGGCACTCACATCGAAGTGATCCTGACCGGAGGCATGCTCCGCAAGAATTCATTTTCGCTGGTCGGCCCCCTGGCGGAGCGAACCCTGCGCCAGCTCAGCGCGGACATTTTGTTCTTGGGCGTGGATGGCTTCGACACGAAGGCCGGTCTTTTCACTCCGAATCTATTGGAGTGTGAAGTCAACCGGGCTATGGTGGAAATCACGCACAGGACGATTGCGGTTTGCGATTCCAGTAAGTTCGGCCGTCGCAGCCTGTGTAACATCATGCCGGTAACGGCCGTGCATGAAGTGATTACTGACAAGCAGATCCCGAAAGCCGATTTGTATGCGCTGAAAGAGGCGGGGATAAGAGTCACATTGGTATGAGTGGGGTTCAATCGACCTGATGAAATCGCAGGCAATCACGGAACCGGGCCAGCACACGCTGAGCGAGATTTTCTCCCAGCCCCAATGCTGGAGTGAGTGTCTCTCACAACTGGCAAACAGCGCGGAACTTCGTGCTGCCATTCAACTCACGCGGCCCGGGGCGGAGTGGATCTTCGTGGGCTGCGGCACCAGTTACTATCTCGCGCAGGCCGCCGCGTCAACCTTCAACTATCTCAAGCTGCCGGCACGGGCCATCCCCGCTTCTGATTTGCTGATGTATCCCGCACTCACCCTGCAGCCCGGACGAGATTATATTCCGGTCGTAATTTCGCGCTCCGGCCGTACGTCGGAGGCGGTTCGCGCGGCGCAGATGTTAGAGAAGGATTACAATCTCCGCACCATCGTCATCACCTGCGCCCATGGCCAGCCTCTGGAGCCCTCCTGCAGCGTGACGCTGAAACTTCTCGATGCCGACGAGCACAGCACGGTGATGACGCGGTCGTTCACGTCGATGCTGCTGGGGCTGCAATATCTCGCGGCAACCGTCTGTGGCCAGGATGCTTTTTGTCGTGCACTGACCGAGCTTCCACAACAGGTCGAGCCGCTTCTAAAGGACGTTCCGCAGCGGCTGCGGTTATTTGTCGAGTCCCGCAGTTTTTCCGATTTCGTCTTTCTGGCGCAGGGCCCCCTGTTCGGCATTGCTTCGGAGTGCATGTTGAAGGTAACCGAATCCTCACGCTCCTATGCCCAGGTATTTCATTCTCTCGAGTTCCGTCACGGCCCGAAATCGATTGCCGGCCCGGAAACGCTGATTACGTTTCTGATGTCGGAAACTTCCTACGACGCGGAACTGGAGTTACTTGAAGAAATGAAAGCGCTCGGCGCGGCCACCATGGTGATCGCGAACCTCGTCGATAGCCGGGCCCGGAGCGCCTCGGACTTCGCTATCGAACTTGGACTTCAGTCGCCCGAGTACGCTCGCCCCGCGGCGTTCGCGATTTGGGGTCAACTGTATGGCGTTTACTACGGCCTCAAGAAGGGGCTCAATCCCGACTCGCCCAAGAACCTGACACGCGTGGTCGAACTCGCGGACGGCCGCTAGAGGCAGCAGTTAGCAATTAGCACTTAGCAATTAGCAAGAGACGCCAAAGGCCCGCTGCATGTCCAAGCTCGATATCGCCATCGCCGGAGAGATCAATCTTGACCTGATCCTCTACGGTCTGCCTGAGCCAATGCCCACGGAACGCGAGCTGCTGGCCAGCGGCTTCACCATAACATTAGGTAGTTCCTCGGCGATCCTGGCGCATAATCTCGCTGCTCTTGGCAGCCGCGTCGGATTCGTCACCAAAGTTGGCAAAGACTCCTTCGGAACCCTGGCAATGGAGCGCCTGCGTGAGAGCGGTGTGGACCTTGCCCATGTGGCGCATGGCGCAAGGTCCGGCGTGACGATTATTCTGCCACACGGGCCCCAGCGCCACATCCTCACGTATCCAGGCACTATCTCGGAGTTGCGATTGGAGGATCTCGACCTCGATTATCTGGCATCCGCGCGCCACTTCCATCTGTCATCGTTGTTCTTGCAGCGGGAACTGTTGCCGGATGTACCCGAACTTTTTCGGCGGATGAAGTCCGCCGGCCTGACCACCTCGCTCGACACCAACGACGATCCCGACGACCGATGGGACGGCGTTCTGGAAGAGATCGTTCCGCACCTGGATATCCTGCTGCCGAACGAGCACGAAGCGATCAGGATGTCCCGGGCCGACGACGTGGAGACCGCGCTCTCGCGGCTCGCCCAAAAGGTGGAAACCGTCGTGGTCAAAATGGGCGCCAGCGGAGCCATTGCGATTCGGGATGGGCGCCGATTCAGCGCACCCGCCGTGCCGGTAACGATCGTCGATCCAGTGGGCGCTGGGGACAGCTTCGACGCCGGGTTCCTCCACCAATTTCTGCGCGCAGCGGATCTCACGACGTGCCTGGCCTTCGGAAACCTCTGCGGAGCATTTTCCACCACCGAATGCGGCGGCACGGAAGCGTTCCGCGACCGAGCGCGAATGCAACAATTTCTCCGCCGGCACAACGCCAGCGATCAAGCGCAATAGAGTTTGGGCTCGGAACCCACGTTGCGCACAGCCGAAGGCGTAATAAGGAATAATCCTCTGAGCGCGTTTCGACTGGAGGTCGAAGACGAAAGCAGGCCGGCATTGCTCCGGCCTGCTCTGGTTTGTGCGTCGTTTAATCTGCTCAGCTACTCCCGGCTACTGCGCCGCGGCAACTGCCGTGACGAAGCTGGCGCCGTTCGGGGTGCCAAGTCCAGTGACGTTGTCCCATCCCGGGCCAGTCGTCAGCGAAGTGTCGAGACCGAAGCCAAGAACGTACCAACGGGTGGAAGTTCCGTTGTACAGCATGCTCACAAAATCAGTGGTGTTCTCCAACGGAGGCACTAACTCCGGAGCCGTGTAGACAACGGTGGGGGGTGCGCTATGCACCACGTGAGTGTTGCCCTTAACGTTGGCGGGCCCGTTTACGGCGAGAATGTCGGTGATAGCACCGGCAGGCAGACCGTAAAGAATCGGGGCAGCCTGGCCTAGAAATCCACCGGCAGCCTGATTGGCGATCGCCCAGATACCCGAGAACGTCGGGCACGCAAGGCTGGTCCCACCGACCACAGTGATGAATTGTCCCCCTTCGTTATCAATGACCTCGACGCCGGTATAGGGATCAGCCACCATGGCGATGTCGGGAACGAGCCGCCAACTTCCTCCTAGGCTCGCCTGGTAAGACGGCAGCGGCCAAACGCCGCTCGTGCCGCCACCCGCTCCAAAAATAAAGCCTTCCAGGAGGGGCGGGATAACGGGCGGATTGGGAGCATAATTCGCGATGCGGCTTATGTTGTTTCCCCAACCCGTCTGTAGCTTTATGGATTTGTCGGTGTTGAGGAACAAGCTGGTGCCTCCGACCGCGGTTGCGTAGGGAGAAGATGCAGGCATGGAAACAGTAGTTTCTCCGACCTGGAGGAAGAAGTCTCCATCGTCGCCGCTGGAGAAGTTGACCGACATGCCAAACGAGGCGCCCAACTCGTTGATAGCATTCTCAACATCGAGTTCGGCCGGTTCGTAGAATGCGAGAAGATCCTCTTCGATGCCGTAGCTGTTGGAGATCACCGGACCAAGCCCGTCCTCGATGGCCTTGAGTACCGCGATGTCAAGGTCAGCGTTGTTGTTGGTGAGACCCAGATAGAGCGCGATATGGGCTCCTGGAGCAACCGAGTGCGCCCACTCTACGTCGAGGCTGGTTTCCACATCCCAGCCACAAGTATTACCCCCGCAATTCGTGGGGCCTCCAGGGTAGTAGATGTTGAAGTTGCTACCGAGGACCAATGGCGGAAGGCCGTTGATCGCCGCGAAAGTATTGGCGTCGGCCGTAATCGTATCGGAACCGTAGGCATCGACGATGACCACGGTTTGGCCAGTGCCGTCTAGCCCCTGTTTGTATAGCGACGTGAGGCCGTATGCCTTGTCCACTTGCGGCGCATCGTAGCCGCAGGGGGGAAGACTGGGAGGACCGAGGTTGATATTGCCACCGTAGCGAGTGCCGGTGTAGTGGGCACTCTGGATTGGAGGCTTGAGACCGTCCGTGAACTCGCGACCCTGGGTCTTGCCCATACAGTTGGCGTTAAAGTACTGCACGGCCGGACCGACCGTTGACAGCGGCGTCATTTTTGACAGCGGTGTGATGAACGGTTTGCCAGTATCTGGGTCCGTCGCAAGCTTCGCATGGCTCTTGTACTTGAAATCGGTGAGGCCTTGGACGGCGTAAACCAGCTTGCCCGCAACTCCGGGGATTGCCAGTTCAGAGCTGGGCAGGCGATGCGTCTCGCCATTAATCAATGCGCGGTTCAGTTGCACACCAGTCGCGCGTTCGACATCGGCGACGGCGCCGCGCGCAGTTACGGCGTGATTGAGTTTGTCGGTGTAAACCACCTTGAGATTGTTCGCAGCGAGATGCTGCTTAACAATGGCCATCTCCGCAGCGCTCGGCGCGAACCGGGCTTCGTACTCCTTCGGAGTGAGCCAGCGGTGGTAGTTGGGCGAATTCCGGTCGTACATCTGACGGACCATTTCATCCAGTCCGGCTTTGTCATGCTGCTTGAGCCAGAACGTGACGGTAATCTGCTTGGACGGATCTTCAGCGCCAAGGATCTGAGCATTGGATAACGCAGGGCGACTACTCGCCGACTGCGAGAACGCGGGAACAGCGATCAGCAAAACCGCAAGACTGGCAAACACCACAGCCGGGAACATCCTACGTCTGTCTTGGGACATAAAGTGGTACCTCCTGAAAGGTAGAGTTGATTCGGAATCTCCTTCTTGATCTCAAGAACGGCTGCAAGTGTACGCGCATCTCGCCGTTCACGATAGGGTGAACGAATTTTCATCTAAAGTGCAGCGAGTCGGTACTCGGTCCACACCAGCACCGGCGAAATTGCGCCATTTGCGGCCCACTTTGGACACCTCTGTTTACTCCAAACTCGCTGTAGACGTCATGCGATAACTCCCACACTGGCCATAATTTCCAGTCGCTGAATCTGTTGGAATGAATCATTCTGTGCCAAGGCAGGTGCGCTACCAGGCCGCGCTACGCCCCGACTCTGCTTCGACTTGTAAATGATGACCTGCCGAGGACATTCGTAACCCTCCCAAAAGGTGGACTGCCGTTGCCGACCGCTCTCAGGCTATAATTCGCTCGGAAGTCATGCCCATTTCACGCTACGCGTTGGTGACGTACGTTCGCAATCCGGTAGGTGAGTTCGTCGAAGAACTGCGCCGCGAACTCCATCCGACTACGGTTCATCCAGCGGCCCATCTCACGATTCTTCCCCCGCGCGAACTGGCGGGAACCGAAGCGGCCGCGCTGGAGTTTCTCGAAGAAGCTTGCAGCCGCGTCATTCCCTTCCACGTCGAAATGGGAGATGTGGAAACCTTTCTGCCTACGACACCGACGGTGTTCCTCCAGGTGAAGCGGGCCGCCTATCGCATGCGGGAACTCCACGATCAACTCAGCGGGAGGCTGTGCTGCGACGAGACTTGGCCCTATATTCCACACCTCACGATTGTGAAGACGGAACGAGATGAAGAGGCGCGCGCCGCGTTGCTGATCGCGCGCGGGCGCTGGGCGCAGTTCTCTGGCCCGCGCCAGGTTCCGGTGGAGGAGTTGATGTTCGTCCGCGAAACTGGCGGTGACTGGCAGGATGTAGCGCCGGTGACGTTAGGACGCCGCCAATTGTCATCCAAGATATAGCTCGTGGTTCGGGCCGGCCCACGACCCTGTTCATAACCCGCTCAGCAATACCCCCTGAAAACCCGGAACCAGCCGCCGTTCTCGCGGCCCGGACGTACATGTACTTCCTGCCCGTTGCCAAGTCCATTGGGTGGATTACTATGGATTTTAACGGGCTCGATACCAAGCGCCGGATCCCAGGCTGCGGGTTTATTCGGAAGAGAGCATATGCAAATTGGGGTTTATGGATCCGGCTACCTCGCTACGGTTATCTCTGCCTGCCTCGCCGACTTCGGCTCACCCGTTTGCTGCTGCCACGCCGACGGCACGCGCATCATGGAAGTCGCTCAGGGCAACATACCTTTTTTTGAAAAGAATCTTCAGGAAGTGATTCGGCGCAACGTCCGCTCGGGACGCTTGGTGTATTCGGCGGACCCGGAAGAATTGGCGCGCCGGGCCCAGGTAATTTTTCTCGCCGAAGATTCCCCCGACGGACTGGGAGAACTCGTTGTCCGCCTGGCCAGTGCGGCGGGCCGCTTCCAGGTGTTGTCCATCGTCACGCCAGTTCGGGTGGGTTCGACCCGAAAGTTCGAGGAAACGTTGAAAGAGAAAGGGCTGAAGAGCCTGCTGGTGTGCCAACCCATGTTCTTCACCAACGGATGCGCGGTCGAAGACTTCAACTGGCCGGACCGGATACTGCTCGGGACGCCGTCCAGCGAAGCCGTCTGTTCCCTGAAGCAGATTTTCCATCCGCTGGTGATGCGCGGGGTTCCGGTGCTGGTCACGAATTACGAAACGGCCGAGTTGGCGCGCGAAGCCACGACTGCCTTTGTGGCCACCAAGATTTCGTTCATCAACGAAATCGCGAGCCTGTGCGAACACGTGAACGCCGATGCCGTCAGCCTGGCACTCGCTCTGGGGCTGGACAAGAAAATTGCGCCGCGTTGTCTGCAACCCGGCGCCGGCATGGGAGGGATTTTCGCCGAGTCGGACATGGAATCCATCACCGGGCTGGCGCGAGACAACCGCGTCGATCTGAAAGTGCTGAATGCCGCCCGTGCGGTGAATCTGGACCTGGCCAACCGGCTCATGCAGAAAGTGTCCGATGCCATCGATACCGTGCAGAACAAAGACGTCGGCATTCTGGGGCTGGCGTTCAAGCCGAACACCAATTCGGTTGCGGGATCGGCTTCGCTGCACCTGGCGCAGAATCTGCTGGCGGGCGGAGCGCGCGTCCGCGCCTACGATCCCGTCGCGATTCCCGATGCGCGGCTGCAACTCAACGGCACGGTGAAGTATTGCGAATCCGCCTACGGAGTCGCCGAAGGTGTGGATGCCCTGGTCATCGCCACGGGCTGGCCGGAGTTCCGGACGCTCGATTTCGCCAAGATCCGCCACCTGGTGAAACGGCCCATCATCATCGACACCAAGAATCTGCTCGACTCGTCCCGCCTCCGCGCCATGGGGTTCCAATACATGGGCGTGGGAAGACCGTAGCGGAGGTCTTGCGTAGGGACAGCCGCCTCGGCTGTCCAGCCGAGCGAAGCTCGGCAGTCTACCGATGGTCACAACAACGCCGGATGCCTCTTAGCGAGCCGTACTCCCGCCGCAATTGCTATAATCGTACTCTGCGGTGGGAGTAGCTCAATTTGGTAGAGCATCGGACTGTGGCTCCAGTCCCAGCCCATTCATCTTTTCTCGCGAAACCCCAATAAATACTCGGCTTTCAGAGAGTTAGCCGAGGAAACTGTCCGTTCACGTGTGAGTCGTTTTATACCGTCTTACCCCGTCTTTTTTTGAGCTAATGGGCAGACTTTGGGCACGATTCGGCAACTCTGTCTCGGTTACACGGAGTTGTGCCACACAATGCAATCACTTGACGTTAGCAGCAACCAAATCGATCACTGTTCTGATCTCCTCCCCGATAATCTTCTTCCTTGTTGGCAAAATGCAAATAGATCGTGGTCGGAGAGTATTCGACCTTCTCGGCTACTCGCCGCATCGAGACACCGTCAAACCCATCTTTAACAAAAAGCTCGCGTGCCGCGTTGAGAATGTCCTCCCGTATCCTGGACTTCTTGTGTTCGAGTCTCTCTTTGATTCCCATGAGCGCCTATTTCCCTATTTGGCAATCCGAAGTCAGTTCAGATTCTCGCCTCAGTCAACTCAAATTTAGCTTGGGTATCGCGATTTCGTTTAGCGGTTGATACTTTTTCAACGGAAAGGCTGCGAACATCGAGGAGTCGGGATGATTGATGCCTCGCAATCGCCTAAACCCGCTCAGCAACAATTGACGAAGTTTCGTCTTGAGAAGCCTTCCGGTCTCAACCTATCCGCATTTGTGCTCATTTCCGATTGTTAGCAAGGCATCTTTGTGGCCAACCGCTGTGCACCGACAACTCGTGACTTTTCGGCTATATGGCCGCTCTTAGCTGCTCCCAGATGCCTGCCCGAATTGGGGCAGTGCCCACCAACCGTCACAGACAGATCGTATCGAGTGTTCTCAAAGCCATCGGAAATAAGACCTTAACGAGTGCACCAGTCTGGCAGATGATTTGCACGAACAGAATGCTTTGCTGAAAAAGCAGGCCAATACATCAGCGATTGGCTTGGAGAGGAGGCTTTACGGACAGCGTGGTTACTATCCTTGATTTCTTGTTCGGCTGTCACCACCAGAATCTGAGCCGGGCATTCACGATACATGGCCGAACGTATCGCGTGTGCTGTGAGTGTGGCGCCGAGTTCAAATATTCATTAAGGAACATGTCCATGGGGAGGCGGGTTTCGCGGGATCCCATGCTGACGTGCCTGCGTATCGCCGTAGACAGGAGGACAATTGAATGCGCGCGGAATGGTTGAGGATGAAAGAGATCAGAAGCAGATGGAGCAGAGC
>JBAVVP010000287.1:0-7654 GCA_049697355.1 Terriglobales bacterium | reverse complement strand
GTGCTTCGATACTCCCACTTCCCGCGCCACGTCCTCCGCCTTGCGCCCGGTCTCCAGTTGCTTCAGCGCCCCGATCATCTGCGCTTCCGTGTGCCTGCTCCTCGACATACCCTCTTCCCCTTTCTTTTGCACAAATCATACTCAGCTTTGTGCGGAAACAGGGGAGCAGGTCATGCAGTCGCGGTCATTTCCGGGTTGTCCGGCGGGGTGTATCAGGCTGCACCCTCGAACTTGCCCAGAGCAGGTGACTCACAGCCAGATCAAGGCTGATTTCTCGCGGCGCACTGGTTTCGCGACGACCGACGATCCGGAACATCGCGCATGGCAACGTCGCACCAGTCATCGGCGAAGTTGGACGCACCGTTGGCAGTGGCGTATTGGCGGTCGGTGGCGCGGTTGGGGCTGGAATCGGCGCTGGCACTGGCCACAACCGCCTTCAGACCCGTTGGGGGGGTAGGAGGTTCTTTTGGCACAGAGGTCACATTCGGCCAGAATTTAATCCAGTTGTAGACACAGTTGACTTGCGCGCTGGGAGGGCCGCCTCCCCAGTTTGGATTACCTGACCAAGCATTGGCAAAAATCCACATTCCGTGAGGAGGCAGGGCCACGTCTGAACTGGTCGTCGTGTAAACAATTTGGCCGTCCACTGTGAATGCAAGACTTCCCGCAGTCCACAAGAACCCGTACCGGTGGTATCCCAATGCAGGGTTAAATGAAAGGCTCTGAGTCACCGAGTTACCGGAGGGGTGAGTCGTAAAATGAACCGCGCCTGAATTAGTAGATCCACGCCAGGATTCGTTCAAGAGAAACTCGAAGTCATATTCTTCTGGGCCATAAGTTCTGTTCTGAAGAGTCCCACCAGCTTGCATCAAAAAGAAAGAACAGACTCCTCCAGATACAGCTGTAGGATCCACGGCCATCATCGTTTCATAGTAACCGTAACCATACCCTGGTAGTGCGTTGGATATGATTTCGGATCCTTGCAAAGGAGTCCCTGGACTAATCGAGAGCGTCAAATATCCTGTTGCCGGTTGCCCCAAAGTTGTTGGATCAGCAGTTGTGAAAACGGCAAGCGAAGGTAGGAGCTCATTTCCTCCTGTTCCAGTCCAGGGACCATCAACTTGAAAAGCTCCGTCAGCGGTATCCAGGCCTGCGGTCCCGGTTTGAGAAGGCGTTCCATTTGGCGGAGTAAACTTCTCATACAGAGAGGGTGTTTGCCCAACCAAATGGCCAGCCGTGCACCCAACGCTCAGAATTATCAACAAAACGACACGATTCGAAATTTTAAAAATCTTCATATTGATTCTTCCAAAACCTGTACGGTACCGACGCTTTGAGGTATTAGAACATAAAAAGCAACAAAGAATAGAACCCATTAGTACACTGACCGTGGAAGCACGATGTCGTGCTTCGAAAGTAACAATGACTGGCGGATAAAAACGCAGCTTGTTTCAGCCGCTTCCGATCAAAAAGCACATCAGCTTTGCCTTTGTGCGCGAAAAGCTGAAGCACAGCTACAGCGAGACGGGTCGTCCGTCGATTGATCCCGAGTTTCTGCTGCGCATTCTGTTGATCGGCTATCTGTATGGCATCACCAGCGAGCGCAAGTTGGTCGAGGAACTGCACATGCATCTGGTGTTGCGCTGGTTTACCGGACTGGGGTTCGACCAGGAGATTCCGCATCACTCCACGTTCTCGAAGAATCGCGGCATGGGCGTTTCCAAGAGTCGAAGGTGTTCGAAAAGAAGCAAGAGCAGAGGGAGCATCGCGACGCGCAGCTTGACCATAGAGCCTCCTGTATAAGTCAAAATAGCCGAAAAAGGAAAACCCCTGGGTCAACGGACGGGGGGGCACCCGGCTGATGTTAGTTTGGAGCGGAAACGGACACGGACTGAAGTCCGTACTCTACTGCAGACCTCATTGCCACGAGGCGACGACCGATGATTCGCTTCTTTTACGGACCCGATACGTAGCTGTAATAACTGTGCAACAACTGCGCTCCGTATTGCGAATAAAGGGTTACATAGATCGTGCTGCCATTCGCCGGCAAGCCGCTCGCCGTCGTCGACAGGGTGGTAATGGTTCCTGACGAATAGAGGTTGGAACCCCCATAAGTCGACCCAACGGTCAGCTGGTACCCGGTGATGCCGGTGCCTGCACTCCAATTGAACGTTACACTGGCGCCGCTCAGCGTCGTTCCCGGAACCGGCGTACTCATTACCGCACCTGGTGCCGCTTTGTACGTGTAGGAGTTGCTCACCCACTGCCCTCCCACCAGCGAATAGAGCGTCGCATACAGCGTGCTGCCATCGGCCGGCAGATTGGGCGCCGTCGTCGTCAGCACGTTCCCCAAGTTGCCAGACTGGTACCACTGGTTGCCGCCGACAACACTCCCCACGTCCAGCCAGTAAGCGGTCGCACCCGTTCCCGCCGTCCAGTCGAACGTCACCGCGTTCGCGCCCAGAGTCGAGCCCGGAGTCGGCGTCGTGATCACGCCTTTGCTGGAACTCCCGCCGAGTGTCGTGTAGGTATATGCATTACCCGTCCACACGCCGCCGATCAGCGAATACAGAGTCACGTAGATCGTACTGCCGTTGACGGGTAGTCCTTTTACCGTCGTGGTCAGCACATTGCCAAGGTTCCCAGATTGGGAGTACTGGTTCCCTCCCGCCGTGCTTCCCACATCGAGCCAGTAGGCCGACGCTCCTGCGCCCGCCGTCCAAACGAACGTCACACTGCTGCTGGTTAGCGTCGAACCCGGAGTCGGCGTGGTCAATACGCCACGCGCCGCCGCCAAGTTGTACGCCGTGTAGCTGTACGGGTTGCTGAGCCACTGTCCACTCACCAGGGAGTAGAGAGTCACGTATACGGTGCTGCCGTTGGTCGGCAGACCGTTTACCGTTGTGGTCAGCACATTGCCAAGATTTCCAGATTGAGAGTACTGGTTCCCACCCACCGTGCTTCCCACATCGAGCCAGTACGCGGTAGCGCCCGTGCCCGCGGTCCAGTTGAACGTCACGCTACTGCTGGTCAGAGTCGAGCCCGAAGCCGGCGTCGTGATCACGCCTTTCCCGACGGCGCTGTTGTAGGCAGTGAAAGTGTAAGGGGTGCTCACCCACGCACCATTGATCAGCGAGTAGAGGGTCACATAGACCATGCTGCCGTCGGTGGGCAGACTGTTTACTACGGCCGAGAAGGTAGTCGCGGACAAGCTTTTGGACTGATAGTACGTATTGCCGCCCGCGGTGGATCCGATGTCAATCCAGTAAGCGGTGGCGCCTGTGCTCGCGGTCCACAGGAAAGTCGCGCTGTTACCCGATAGCGTAGTGCTGGGGACGGGCATGGTGATGGCAGCCGTGCTAGTGCAGCTCGGGAAGCTCAAGCGGAACAGACGCGTGCTCCAGTTGAACTCGCCCGCCTGCTTCAGGTACTCGCCGGTGTACCAGAAGGTGCAATCGTTGGGATCAAGCATCATGGCCGTGTAATCGCCCCAGCGATAAGCGTAAGGGTACCCGGTGATATTGACCTGCGAGTTGAGACCGGCAAGTAGCTGGGTTTCCGACTCCATGGTGTTGATGGCATCGGTATTCAGGCGGCCGGTTACATAAACGGACGGAAATACCGTTGCACTCGATCCGCTGTAGCCCATGAGCATGTTGCCCTGGTGGTCCTGTGCAATGCTGCCCATCCAGCGGTAAAGACTAGTGTCGGGCGAATATGTGGATTGCTGATACACGGTGGGAGTGCCAAACGGGGTGCGAATCTCGTACCAGCGTTGGGCCGTATTGCTGCCAGTGCTGGGGAGGACGGAGCTACTCAGGGTAATCGATTCGTAGCTGCCGAAGTTGCGATAGGCGGCGCGGTACATCAGGTGGTATGCGAGCGTATCCAACGTCGACTCCGAGGCAAACGTTTCGCCGCTCGGCAGCGGGCCGGTGTGCGGAGGCTGCGGCACGCATAGTTGCGTATTGCTACAGGTTGTGCTGTTATATGAGGTCACCGCGATCGTGACCCGAGGATCCACGGTAACGGTGCCCGCAGTAAAGTTGTACGCGGCCCGATACATGTACAACTGGGTGGCGGGAGCGCTGGTGCTGTTCTGTTCGATGTAGAGCGCCTTTGCGCCGGTGGCGGGGTAGGCAGAGCCGTCCAGATCAACCGGAAGCAAGGCATAGTCGCTCGAGGTGAGCTGGGCGCACACAATGGTCGGATTGTTGCCGGCGAGCAGCGCAATACGGTCAATGCCGCAGATTCCAGCGGCCTCATAGGCTGTGCCCGACGAGTTAAACATGTCGAATGTCATGGAGTAGACGTTCGGCCAAACCGACAGCTTCGGGTAATCCGGGAAGTAACCGTTGACCGGGCTGGGAACGAACTGGAATACAGTCCAGCTGCCGGTGGCATCGGCGGCCTGGGAAATCGCGACGCACTCTGCGAATGGGCCGGTGCCTGTCGCTCCGAGGGCGAACTGGGTGATGAGCCAGCGCTGGGCCAACTGATCGAATTTAACGATGCCGTCGCCGTCGTTTTCCGACTCGCAGATGGAACCGGTACCCAAGGCACTCCACAGCGCATTCGTGTTATAGGGACCCGCCGTCACGGCGCCGCTGGTCTTGTCGAAAACGGCGAAGGCCGCATTGTCCAGAGAAACAACCTGCGTGGTGCCGACCGCCACATCGGTATCCGGCGGCACAGAGTCTACAGAATAGGTTCCGTTCGGCCCCGTAAGGCCCTGGCCTATGCCGTCAATGCTTAGGCCTTGAGTTATTCCAACCTGAGGACCGTTGACCTGCTGGATCGCCCGGTCCGTGAATTGTTGGTCCACAGGACCGAGATTTTCCAGTCGACTGGGCCGTTTTACCGGCTCAGCTTGCATGAATCCCTTCGAGACGTACTTGTCCTTGATTTGGTACAGCGGGAGGGTGTGACCCGTCCGCGTCGGCTTCATTACCCACGTCTTTTGCACGGGTGATTCTGCGTTGTCAGCGGACTGCGCGAAGGCCACGCCTGTCTGGATTAAGAGGCAGAGGACCGCTGCGAGCAGCGTCGTTTCGTTTCGGTGGGTCAAATAGTCCTCCAAAAGGGCACGGCAAAATCGGAAAATCGGTCCGCCCACTGGTTGGGTTTCGCGGCCGAACACCCCACTCGTTGAACAGACTATGCAACTAGTAGACAAGCCTGTCAAGAAAAAGGCCACCTGGGAGTGTTATTGTTCAGACTCTGACATTGCCGATCATGACACTCTTTATTCGAAGACAATTTGGCGGCGGATATCCTGTGGTTAGGCCGCCAGCATACAATTTATTCACGAAGCAATTCGGTAGCTTGGTTTGCCCGCCGAAAGGAGTGGAAGGGAAACTGTCTGGGGTTGGCGCTGCAATCGTACTACTGTTGGCTATTGCAATTCAGACGTGCCCATCAGTGGCACAAGGTTCAACGCCGAGCCAAGAAACACCTGAAAAGAGCGGCCTCGTGCGGACCGGGCCATGGGGTGGCCAGGACGTGGAAATGCAAGTGAACGAGCACGGTGCTACGGTGGAATTCGCCTGTGCCAACGGGAACATTTCAGAGTCGCTGTTGATCGACGCCAAGGGCAAATTCCGAGCGCGTGGAACTTTTCAACGCCAACATGGCGGCCCCAACCGGAAAGACGAGTCTGCGTCCGGCATAGACGTTACATACACCGGCACCGTTCAAGGCGACACCATGAAACTCGAATTTATTCTGCCTGAGAAGCAACAGCATCAAGGGCCTTTCACACTGGTACGAGGGCAAGAAGGGCACCTGAGGAAATGCCGCTAGCCAGGACCCCAACAAACTCCAAACTCGGGTGCATTACCGACGACCGGAACGATGATTCCCAGGCATTGATGACAGCGAATATGAAAGCCAACGCAGTAAGAACAGCTAGACCGTCGGGCGGCTTCTTTTGCAGGTGGCGGATGATCCTTCTGTTGTGCGGGGCCGGACTGCTGTTTTGGCCGACTCCAATGCGGTCTCAAGTGCTGGAGACGGGCACACGGAGTATCGCGAATTTCCCCGGCCCTTCCATCGTCGAACAGATTCAGGCTGCGATTCGCGACTGTGCTTCCGGGCCCTGCGAGGTGTACATCCCTGCCGGGACCTATAACTCCAGCCCCATTTCAACTTGGAAAACTCGGGACTTCACCGGAGCCAGTGTGGGCGTCGCAATTCCGTCTAACCTGGAGATCCGGGGCGCGGGCAGGGGCCTCACGATCATTCGCGTGACGCGTTCTGCCACCGATCCTCCGGCCACGCTGTTTGCCAACGCAAGCCAGTCGAACCGGAACATTCGCCTCCGGGACATGAGCATAAGCTGGGCAGATTCCAGTCCGAACTATGATTGGGTCTCGATTTTTATCTGCCATGGGTGTGATCAGCTTGAACTCGACCACCTAAGCCTTGAAGGCAATCCCAACAAACTGGTCAACCTGCTGGATAGCACGCAGTCGAACGTGCACGACAACGTGTTTGCCCTGCGCTCGACAGGCTACGGTCATGGCGACAACGGACTAGGAGTGAGTCGTTTCGATCCGACTGCGTCAGTCGACAGCGCAGCCGGAGTGGTGCGCGACAATCATTTCATTCAGACCGGGGATTACCACACATTCTCCATGTTGATTGTGACTCAATCGGGACTATACGTTCATTCCAATGTTTTTGAGGCGCATCTTCCGCCACCGGGCAATGCTACCGGCATTGAATCCGGGCAGGACAATTTGGCGCGTTTGCCGGAAAACGTGAAGATCAGTGGCAACATGTTTCATGGCGCCAGCATTGCCTATGGCGGCCTCAACAACTCCGAGATCAGTGACAATTTTCTGGATCATGGAGACATCTACGTCGCGCTGCAATCGGGAACTACGTCTTCCCTGTCTGGACTCATCATCGCCGACAATGAATTGCACTTCGGAAGCATCGGCATCGCGGGGCTGGAACACACTTCCACCGGCAGATGTGTGGTCACGCGTAATCGTGTATTTGATGGCAACATCGGCACCGGAGGATCTTCGATCGTCCAGGACATTGAAGTGACCTATAACCTGGTTCGAGATTCCGCGAACAAGAGCGGCATCGACTGCAATGCCTGTTCCTTGATCAGAGGCAATATCGTCCGCGAGATCGGCCAGAATGCGCCGAGCGACCTTCACGCCGGGTATTTGATCGGGGGCACGGTCCAAGACGTCAGTGACAACGTGTACATCGACGAGCAGCACGAGTACGATACCGGGACGATCTGCAGCGTGGCGACTCCGTCATCGACGGTGTGTTTGTCGTCGGGGAACAGCCGCTGGGTCCGGTTGCACGGCGGCGAATGGGGTTTTGGCTGGACCAATCGCACTCTTATTACCGACCGGGGCAATCTACGGATTCGCGCATTTGTCAGCAGTTCTCTCCTCGAACTGGACGAGAACGCGCCTGTCTTGGCGGCAGAAACCCACTATCATCTGTATCGCACCACCTTCAACGCCTTTGAGTTGAACAGTGCGGTGATCGAAAGGTTTGCCAACAATCTGGCGATCGCTCCGGGCGGGTTTGGTCACGCGGCAGTGCAGGAGAATGGGACGGTTCGCATCCGCAACCTTTCCGGAAATGTGTTCCGTCCTTATAGTTGTTTTGGAAAATGCACTGT
>JBAVVP010000286.1:0-1565 GCA_049697355.1 Terriglobales bacterium | reverse complement strand
GTGTTGTACTGTCCCGAGCAAACGGCTGCCAGGCGCACGTTTTCGCTGCCCGCAATATCGTAGCGACGGAAACCGTCGATCGCGGTCTGGCTCTCGATCCGCAGCGCTTCCGGAGTGCCGGATAGGTTCGCTGTGAAGGTGACTCCGCCCCGCCATCCCCGATCTTTTCCGGTCAACAAGGTCGTGATCTGTCCGAGTTGTCCATTCTTCCATTGTGCGGCGACCTGCACAGGAGTCGACTGCAGGCTGGAAGCGCGCTGCCAGGTCGCGTTGATTTGGACGAGGCCGGTGTCGGTGAGATTGAAATCCGTGCGCACGGGCTCGGCCTTGACGCGCGCGGCCCAGGAATTCTCGGAGTCCTGCCAAAGCGCCACGTCGGCATTCATCAGCGCGTAGGATTTCTTGGTCTGCCCCAGCTTGAAATTGATGCGCGCGCCGGTGGCTTCGAGGTAAGGGAATGCCGGGCGGCGCTCGGAAGCGGGCTTTCCGGTCGGAGCCGCGGGGATCTGTGCGTTGCGCTCGACGAGGCTGGCCAGGTTCCAGCGGCCATTGCTGCTTCGCACCAGGTTGATACTTGGGTCGGTTGCGCTGAGAGTGGCAATCTCGAGCCTTCCGCGGAACAGGGAACGGACGCGGATCGCCGCAGAAACTTCCGGCGCGCGGATCATCGGCTCCGCGCTAAATTCGGGGTCGTCGTAGACGACGAGTCCCTCAAGGGCGAATCCCGGCCGCGGCAGAAGATGGAAGTGCACGCCGTCGATCGAGACCCTCCGTCCCAGAGCGCTGCCGATGGTATTCGAGATCCGGTTGCGCAGCCGGTAAACGCCTGGCCGGAACAGAAACAGGAGCAACACGAGAGCCACGACCGCAGCCACACCGCGCCGCGATCGCAGAAAGTTAGATGGCGAAACTCTCACCGCACGATCCTGAGCGTTCGCGACCAGCGGGTTTCGTCAAAGAAGTGAATGACGATGTGGGCCAGAAATCCCAGCCGGTCGCCCGCGCTGCGCATCTGGTACTGGTCCGCTGGAGTGATGAACGACCAGTACACGAACATAGGACGGCCGATTACGTTCTTGCGCGGAATGAAGCCCCAATAACGGCTGTCGTAGCTCACGTCGCGGTTGTCACCCATGGCAAAGTAACTATTTGGGGGCACAACAATGTCTCCACCCTCCAGATGCGAAGGCAGTTCCTGCGTCCATTTTTCATTTCTCACGCCATACATTTCCGAGGGCGGCACGGCCGGGAAATTGTCGCGGTAAGGGCTGTAATCTCCGAGTTTGTGCTGGGCGTACTTCTCCTCGAGCTTCTCGCCATTGCGGTAGACGACGCCATCGCGCAAGTGGATGCGATCTCCCGGTACGCCGATGATCCGTTTGACCACGAACAGGCCTTGCTCCTCGGGCGACAGGAACACAACAATGTCGTTGCGGCGGATATCGCGATAGGGCAGCAGCGGCCCCATCCAACGTGTCGGCTTGGCGAACTGTTCCCGGTTCACGAATACGTGGTCGCCGATCAGCAGCGTGTCCTCCATGGAACTGGAGGGAATCTCAAACGCC
>JBAVVP010000285.1:0-2019 GCA_049697355.1 Terriglobales bacterium | reverse complement strand
GTTCAACCGGATTGCCAGTTGGCCTGCAGATCGCCGGCAGGCCGTTTGAGGAAACCACGATCCTGAAGGTGGCAAGCGCGTATGAGCAGTCAACCAACTGGCATCTAGCCCGACCCGTCATGCACTGACTTGGAATTCATGGTCTTGATGGCCTCACACCTACCGCCGGTGCGGCACGCATACGAGCACGTAGCGAACGGTCCAGAGGATCGATTCCACTAGTGCCGGCTTCCCCACACTAATCTCCTGATGGTGGGATCGGACGACTATCGGATTTTCGACCAGCCGCCCGAAGCTCGATCGTTCGCGTCTCCTTAGCCTTTGTCCTCTGCGCGATCTATCGGGTCTCGTTTCTCCGCTAGCCCCGATTGATTCGACGCCTAGCAGCCTCCCTGTCCGTAGCAAGTTAAAAGGTCCGGTTTTTGTAGCAGATGACATGTCCGGTTTAACAACTTAACCAGCCGTCGCCGGGGCTGTGGGAAAGTGGGAATCCCGCGGAGTTTGCGGGATTTCAAAGCGGGGTGGGAAAGTCTTCTTTCTGACTTTTCCACCCCGCGTCTTTTCCACAGCTTTTTGCGCCGGCGTGATGGCCTGCGCCAGAACCATGCCCTGCGCGTTGTAACGTCCCAGTCGGTGCGGGCCGTGGGTGAGGCTCAGCGTGCCATCCAGATGCTGATGCACCGTCACCTGGCAGCCCGCCAAGGTGGCTCTCCAGCCCACCCGTTCGAGTTGCAAGGAGAGATTCTGGAAACTCACCGTGTTGTCGCGATTCACCGCGCGTTCGCTCTGCACCGAGAACACCAGATTCAGATCGCGGCTCCGGCAGGGCACAAAAGCGTTTCCGCGCTGCGCCGCCGCCACCTGAAAACGCCGGTTGAACTCGGCCACATAGCGCTCGCGCAAAAACCGATTCGCCTGTTCCATCGTGGCACATCCGGCCAGCCGCAACTCCTGGGGCAGTCGCCCCTGCCAGGTGCCGAAACTGCGTTCGCTGCGGCCCCGCGCCTGCGGCGAATACGCCGGAATCATCTGCACTCCCAACTCGTGCAACGCCCGTCCCACCTGGGTTCGACGCTGGTAGTCCACCTTGCCGCCCACCTTCGGCGTCAGCCAGAAATGGCTGCCCCGATCGCTGTACAGGGCGCAGAACACACCCTTGCGCTCGATCACTTCCTTCAACCCCGCCATCACCGTCGCCGTCGATTCCTCCTCCACCAACTGCGCGTAATAAATCTCGCTGGTGGCGTCGTCCAAAATCACGATCAGGTCGTACCAGTTCTGGTCCTGCAACCACTGGTGCCGGCTGCCGTCGATGTGCAACAACATCCCCGGCAAGGGCCGCCGCTCGCGCCGTTTGCGGTGCACTCCGCGCTTGCGTCCTCGCGCCACCAGACCCGCTCCCTGCAGCGCCTGCTTCACCCAGGTGTAACTCAGTTCGATCCCATGCTCGGCCTGCAACTTCTCGTGAAAGTGCTGCACGTTCAGATCGAAATACTTTTCCCGGTACAGCGCGAACACCTTCTCCACCGTCGTTACCGGAACCCGGCGACGCGAGGGCTTGCCCCGCCGCCGATCCAGCAACCCGTTGTAGCCCTCTTCCTCGTAACGTTCCCTCCACCGCCGCATGTGACGGTCGCTGATCCCCAGAATCTCTGCCGCCTGCCACCACGTGATCTTCTTCGCCATCGCTTGCAACATCACGTCCTGTACTTTCATCGCCCGCTCCATCGCGGCCTTCGGGTAAGAATCCATGCTTCGCATGGTCTCCCATCCTCACCGCCCGCAAAGCGGACATATCACGTGCTATCTCAACCGGACATATCATGTGCTACCGACACGCCTAGCAGCCTCCCTTGACACTCCCCGCGCAAAGGAGCAGTATTTTCCGGTATTAAATGGATTTAATATAGTCGCCTCCGAGTACGGAGAAATCATGCTGCAATCCAGTCCCTGCATTTCAACGCAATGTCGACTCGCTTCAGCCGTCGGCATCTTACTCGCCCTACTGGCGTGCACCCC
>JBAVVP010000284.1:0-2168 GCA_049697355.1 Terriglobales bacterium | reverse complement strand
CATGGAATCATTTATCGGAGAAGGAACGTAGAGTCGGTGTTGTCCGACACGAACTAGACTCGATTACCGGCAGCAGTCGTATCGATACGGGCGGGCGACATAGAAATGGAGTCAAGCGGCACGCCGGTCTTCCCAATAATCCTCAAACTGTCGGTTGAGATGGCAGCAGCGGAGGGCAACGATAGCGTTGGCCCCGCGGACAGTCCAGAACATGCCGGATTGTTTGAGCCGGGAACCGATTACGGTCTTGCACCCGGCTTCGATGACACCGGAGCCGACAAACAGGTGCTGGTGACGAAACTTGGGGTAGCGCATGCGTTGGGCATTTCTCTCAAAGTAGGCGGCTTCGATACGCAACTTCTCGATGACTTCGGGATTGGTTGATGCGATGGAACGGAGGGAGAGGACCAGTTTTTCGATTTTCCCCTTGTCCAGAAGCCGCTGGTGCTTTTTCATCCACGCCTTCTGCTTGATTGCATCATTGGGGTGCAATTTACGCGCCAACTCCCACAGGTGTTGCCGGGCGTGATAGAGATCGACGATTTGAATCGCGCCCGGGAAGTGCAGATCGGCTAGATTCCAGATCCATTCGGCGCCATCGGCTAGGACGACTTTCTTTGCGGCGTGCTCCCAGCCGCGCTGATAGGCTTCGAGGTAGATTCGTTTGCCAAACTCTTCCGCCGTCTCGATGGCTCCAGTGTAGGTAGTCGAATCCGGATCGCGGATGGGAAAGCCCTTCTTGTCGTACATGGTTTGGGTGAACACACATCCCAGCTTGACCTCCCGCGTATGGGCCGGCTGACCGTCCGTCTTGCCTTGGCGGCCTACAGTTTCCTTCTTGACCACCGGCACTCCGGTCCCGTCCATTTCGACATAGAGAACCGGAATCGGCTTGCCGAGGACGACGGGCAGATCCAGCTGGATGGCCTTCTGCATTTCTTTCTGTTCACGCTGAGCAATGTCTTCTCCGATCGCTTCCGCGGTGCGCTCGACAGACTTGGTGGTCACTTCCAGACCGGCCAGTACCCTCATCTGTTCGCGGCCATGATCGAAGGGAGCCTCCTGTCCCACCAGGGCGTGCATCCGGCGCACCCCGGGCGAGAACTCCGTGTTCTCGATGTCCAGTTCCACGTCGGCCGGAAACTGGCCTTGATGGCAGTCTGGGCACAAATAGTAGGGACGAGAGACTTGTACCGGGCCCACGACTGTCAACACGGGCTTGGAGCGTAATTCCCGGTAATGGGCAAGCTGGCCACAGCCGCAAGCAATCGCACGCTCCTCTTCTGTCGTCGGGGCTGCGAATTGCAGCAGTTCGGTCAACGCGGCGGAGCCGGCATGGTGCATGACCGCGCGCACCGCCATCTCCACTGCTTCCAGATCCAGACGACCGGTCTTGCGCCGACCGTTGAAGACGACGCACAAGAGTTGATCTACTTCGCGCGCGACTTCCTGGCGGATCGCTTCCGCCGTTTTTTTTCCTGACCTGACGGCAGCTCTTCTTCGATCGGGCGCAGACGGCAAACCTCGGCATTGGCTTCGACAAACTCGCGAGTGAGCTGCTGAAACTTGCGAAACTCCGCTACCTCTCGCTCTGCCTTACGCATTGCAGCCGGAGACGGCAAAGACTCGGAGACAGACTTGCCGTCCACTTTGTACGTGAGCCTGAGGTTGGGGCCATGCCCCGGCTCGCCGGGCCGATGACAGCGACATTCCGGCTTGCCACACCGGCCAGAAGTGCTTGTGATGGAACCAGGACGAAGGTCTCCGAGTTGACCGAGCTGACGACAGATTGCCTGGCGTCGATGCTCCCATTCGGCAAGAGTTTGCGTCATAAAGTGGTCCTCCATTCCCGTACGTATTATATACGCAAGGAATAGTGGCCCAAAAAAGACTCCGCTACTATCGTCCACTTCCATGCCGCACACCCTTTCTCCTTTCGCAACAGGACATAAAAGTCAGTCCGTGTTACCATTCCAATCCTAAGTAGCGCATTCATCGTCTTTATGAGTTTGTTTGGAAGTGAGGTAGACTCATGACGCAAGACGGGAGACGGGTGCGCGTATTGGTAGTTGACGACAATCAGGTAATCGCAGATACCTTGGCGTCCATCCTGCAAGGGAGCGGTTACGACGCCGAGGCGGTATACAGCGGTGAGCAAGCAGTAGAAG
>JBAVVP010000283.1:0-15240 GCA_049697355.1 Terriglobales bacterium | reverse complement strand
TCTCCGGCCGGGTCGTGGTCAACGGCCAGGTGGTCACCGAACTCGGCACCAAAGCCGATCCCGAACAAGACCACATCCGCGTCAACGGCAAACTGCTGCAAGGGCCCGAGCGTTTCACCTACGTCGCGCTGAACAAGCCCAAGGGATACGTGACCACGGTCTCCGATGAGAAAAAGCGCCCTACCGTGATGGACCTGGTGAAAAAAGTGAAAGGGCGCGTCTATCCCGTGGGCCGTCTGGACTGGGCCAGCGAAGGCTTGCTGCTGATGACCAACGACGGCGCCTTGGCCAACGCCCTGATGAAAGCCGCTTCCAACGTAGCGAAGACTTATGTTGTGAAAGTCGCCGGCCAGCCCGACGAGGCCAAACTCGACAAACTGCGCCGCGGAGTTTCCATCGCCGAAAAAGGCGGCCGGCGCGTGCGCACGGCTCCAGCGAAAATTCGCCTGATTCGCGAAGGTGATAACCCGTGGCTCGAAGTGACCATCATTGAAGGCCGCAACCGCCAGGTCCGAAAAATGTTTGAAGAAGTCGGCCACCACGTGGAAAAGATCCGCCGCGTGCAGTACGGTCCCCTCGCGCTCGACGTGCCGCCGGGAGATTGGCGCAACCTTACTCTGCTGGAAGTGGCTAAACTCAAAACCGCGGCTTCGGGGCCGAAACTTACTCTTCCCCCCAGCGCACCTGTGCCCATGCACATTCCGAAGGTCTACACAACTAAGCCGGAGCGGGTGGCGAAATCGCCGAACCGATCGATGCCGTCGCGTTCGCTCAAGTTTTCGCGTTCGGAGAAACGACCGCGTTCACTCAAGCCACTCGCTTCAGAAAAACCGGCATTCGCATCGCGTTCGCCGAAGGGCCCCAGATTCAAGCCGTCGCGCCCACCGAAACGCGGACGCGACTAGCGTCTTTTTTCGCGATCATATTTCGTAATCATCGCCAGCCGGGCCGCGCCGTACAAGCCGGCATCGCTCCCCAGCACAGCGCGCGTAATGATGGTCTTGTGGCCCGGGCCAGCCTTCACATGCGCAGAAGCTCCTTCACGTTTGGCCAACGGATCGGGCGGCGCCGTGGCCGCGTACACCAGGGCGCGCCGCCGCAACTCTTCGAAGATCGCGGGCGAGAAAGCTTCCCACGCGCTCGAAACTCCCCCACCGATCACGTAGATCGGCAGGTTCAAGGAATTCACCATCGTCGAAAGCACAATCCCCAAACAACGCCCCACGTACCGGAAAATGCGGCGCGCGTCTTCATCGCCCTGCATCGCGAGATTGTAAATCGATTTCGCGCTGAACTCGGGATCGGAACTGGCCGCGCGCGCCAGACCCGACGCGCCGTCTTTCGCAATCGCCTCCCGCGCCATCCGCACCACCGCTGTCGCAGAAGCGTACTGCTCCAGGCATCCTCGATTCCCGCATCCGCAAGGGTGCCCGTCCGGCTCCACCGTCGTGTGCCCTAACTCGCCGGCCATGCCATTCGCGCCGCGCCAAATCGTGCCGCCCAGAACCAGTCCGCCGCCGACGCCGGTACCGAGCGTCAGCATTGCCATGTCGGCATAATCCTTGGCTGCACCCAGCCATTTCTCTCCGAGCGCCGCCACATCCGCGTCGTTCTCGAGGACCACTGCGGTCTTCAGGCGCTCCTCAATGGCGGCGCGAGCCGGATAGTCGACCCAGTCCGGCAGATTCGGCGATTCGCGCACCAGTCCCGTTTGCATGTCGATGATGCCGGGCACGCCAATGCCAATCCCCATCAGCGGAGCGCTGTTGCCGTATTTCTCCGACAAGCGCTGGATGGCATCGCACATGTCGCCGATGACGTGGTCGCGTCCCCGGGAAACCTTGGTGTCGAGCGTGACTTTCTCGACCAGTGCGCCTTGCTCGTCCACGGCGGCGATGCGCAAGTTCGTGCCGCCCAGGTCCACTCCAATGGAAAATTTATTCATGATGACTAACTCAGTATTCCGTTCGACGGGGTATGTGGGGAAACATTCTAACCCCATCCTCTTTTTTACAGCGTGGGTGTCAATCCGTCAACATATTAAATCGTTCTATTAGGGCTATTTTTGACACTTTGAACAATAATGGCTGCTGCGGCCGGCCAGCACCACGCGCCGGATTGGGGTCCCGCACACCAGGCACGGCTCCCCCTCGCGCCCATAAACACGGTGCTGGAGCTGGAAGAATCCTTCTTCTCCATCCGCGTCCACGTAATCGGAAATCGACGACCCGCCCAGCGCGATCGCCTCGCGCAGCACTTCACGCACCGCCCGGTGCAGCTTACCCAGTTGCTTCCGCGTGATCGCCGCCGCCCGCCGCCGGGGACGGATGCCCGCCCGAAACAAAGACTCGTCGGCATAAATATTGCCCACGCCGCGCAGCAGCTTCTGATTCAAAAGCGCGCTCTTGATGGGAGTCTTGCGCCCATGGAACAGCGCGATGAATTGCTCCCTGCTCACCTCCAGAGGTTCCACGCCGCCGGGATCGAAGCCTCCAGCATGAACGCTGAGTTTGCCAAACATCCGCGGATCGATAAACCGCAGTTCGCGACCCGAAGCCAGCTTCGCGATCAGGTGAGTGTGCTTGGCGCTCTCCAAAGCAGCGTCGCAAACCACCAGACGCCCGGTCATGCCAAGGTGCACGACCCACTGCGCACTCTGCCGTAGAGGCGCGGCTTGCCGCGGCTTGCCGCCACCGCCGCGACCGCCTTTCGTCGTCGGCAATGCCCGGGCCGCCCCCTCCAAATCGAACACGATGTGTTTGCCCGCGCGTTGCACGCGCACGATCCGTTTACGCTCAAGCGTCGAAGCGATCACCTCTGCCGGTGATTTAAGCGGCTGTTTGCGGGAACCGATCCAGACAGATTCGATGGTGTCTCCGGCGGCCCGCTTGTCGAGCCCGCGAGCAATGGTTTCAACTTCAGGAAGTTCAGGCACGTTGTCAGAATACAAGATCGATGTTTCCCAAGTCTGGCCTGGTTGAGTCCCCAATCGCTGGAGCTTTTACTGAGAACTGAGAACTGACAGCTGAGAACCGGTTTCCACGGTTGCTCCTCCACCGCCCGATTCTGTATGCTGGGGCGTACACACCAGCACCGCCGGTTTTCCTAGTTTTCCAATTCAATCCAGCAACGGCGCAGCGGGTGTGTGCGAGCCATGGGGCCCGGCCGGACGGCCGCAATATTCCCAAATGGAGTTCGCATTGAGCGCAAGCAGAACCAGTAGAGGCAGAACCGCAGTCATAGTCGGAGCCCAGTGGGGCGACGAAGGCAAGGGCAAGATCGTCGACGTACTCACCCGCACCTTCTCGATCGTCGCTCGCTACGCCGGCGGACACAACGCCGGACACACCGTCATCATCAACGGCAAGAAATTCATCATGCAGCTTGTACCCGGCGGCATTCTGCGGCCGGAATGCACCAGCGTCGTCGGCAACGGCGTGGTGCTCGATCCGTTGGCGTTCCTGAAGGAAGTCGCTTCCCTGCGCGCTGCCGGAGTGAAGGTGGACGGCAACCTTTTCGTCTCCAACCGCGCGCAGGTCATTCTTCCTTACCATCGCATGATGGAGTTGGGTGCGGAAAACGCGCCCGGCCGCGTGAAGATCGGAACCACCTCGCGCGGCATCGGCCCCACCTACGAAGATAAGATGGGACGCCGCGGATTGCGCGTCGCCGATCTGCTCGACAGCAAATTGCTGCGCACCCACATCGAGAACGCATGCCGCGAAAAGAACATGATCGCGCACGCGCTGTTCAACTCCGACCCGCTCGATGCCGACAAAATGTTCCGGGAATACGCCGACGCGGCCGAGCAGATCCGTCCGTTTGTCCGCGACACGGCGCAGTTCCTGAACCGCGCCTTGGCCGAAGGCAAGTCGATCGTGTTCGAAGGTGCGCAAGGCACCATGCTCGACATCGATCATGGCACGTATCCGTTCGTGACGTCATCGAATTCCACTTCCGGCGGCGCTGCCACTGGAACCGGCGTGCCGCCAACGTCGATTGACTCCGTCATCGGCATCACCAAAGCCTATTGCACTCGCGTCGGAAGCGGCCCGTTTCCCAGCGAACTCGACAACGCGCAGGGCGAAGAATTGCGCAAGCGCGGCAACGAATTCGGCGCCGTCACCGGACGTCCCCGCCGCACCGGCTGGATCGATTTGCCTGAACTCCGTTACGCTGTCATGATTAACGGCATCTCCTGGCTGGTGGTGACGAAGTTGGATGTGCTCGACCACCTGGCGGAGATTCCGGTGTGCGTGGGGTACAAGGTGGACGGCAAGGAAATCGAAGAAACTCCGGCACAGGCGTACGGTTATGACAAAATCGAATGCCTCTACCGCAAGATGCCGGGCTGGGCCGTCCCGACGAACACCATTCGGACGCTGGAAGCATTGCCTAAGGCGGCCCGCGAATACCTGGCCTTCATTGAAAAGGAAACCGGAGCGCGGGTGGGAATGATTTCCACCGGCCCCGATCGTGAGCAGACGATTTTGGTCCCGGAATTCGTAAGCGCGCTGGGACTGAAAAACTGCTAAGGAGTCGTTCGTATCAGGGCATCGCTTCAGCGATGCCGAAAGCCTTCGGAACGAAAAGCCCCTTTTAGGGGCTGGACTTGAAGAAAGAACGGAGAGCGACGGATGGTGGTGTTGGCCGTAACCTGGATGGCAAAAATTGGCCGCGAGTCCGAAGTGGCCGCGATCTTCGAAAAACTCTCAGCCGAATCGCGAAAAGAACCGGGCTGTGCCATGTATCAGGTGCACAAGCACAAGACCGATCCGCGCCGGTTCTTCGTCTACGAACAGTACAAAGATGACGCCGCCCTCGAGGCGCATCGCGTGACCCCGCACTTCTTGCAGATGGCGAAAAAAGACTTACCGAAACTGGGCGACCGGATCGAAGCGCACTTGTTCGAGCCGCTGGGGTAGGTGTAGGGCGGACACCCCTGTCCGCCGCTGTTGGTCTTGACGAGTGGCGGGCAAGAGTGCTCGCCCTATCTGTTATTTCTTGTCGGCCATCAGGACGCCGCCCGAAGCATAACTTTCCTTGGACACTTCCAGAAAAGCCACCACCACGGCTTCGCGCCGCGCGCCGGCCTCTTCCACCATGGTGTCAGTAATGCGCTCGGCGATCTTGCGTTTCTGATCGGCGGTGCGGCCTTGGAGCATGGTGACTTGAACTAAAGGCATGGAGTTCTCAGTTCCCAGTTCTCGGTTCTCAGAAAGAACCCGCCCTCGGACCGATCGCACTGAGAACTGGGAACCGAGAACTGAGAACTGCTCTTACTGGGTTAATTCGTAACCCGCAAAGAAGAAACTCAGCTCATAGCGCGCCGTATCTTCCGCGTCCGAGCCGTGAATGGCGTTGTGCTCGATGTTGGTGGCCCATTTCTTGCGGATGGTGCCTTCTTCCGCGGTGGCCGGGTTGGTGGAACCCATCAGCTTGCGCAGATCGGCGATGGCGTTTTCCTTTTCCAGAGCCAGCACCACGATCGGTCCACTGGACATGAACTTGGTCAGCGAGTGGTAAAACGACCGGCTGGCATGGACGGCATAAAACTGCTCCGCCTGGTGCTGCGAGATTTCCAGCATCTTCATCGCCAGAATATGGAATCCCTGCTTCTCGAATTGCTCGATGATGTCTCCGATCGCGTTCTTCTTCACCGCGTCGGGTTTGACGATGGTCAGAGTGCGTTGCAGTGTTTTCATGAATCTGTCGTTAGTCCTCGGTCGTTAGTCGTTAGCTTTAAAAACAAGCCTTTCATCCTGAGCGGAGCGAGATGTTCGCGAAGCGGAGATCTCGCGCAGTCGAAGGACCCCTACCCCCAAAGAAACTCGGTTACGCCCGGACCCCAGCCCCCAGCGCGGCCGCCAGCGTCTCACCAATGTCGGCGGGCGATTTCGCAACCTTGAGCCCAGCCTTTTCCATAGCGGCAATCTTCTCCGCCGCGGTGCCCTTGCCACCGGAGATGATCGCTCCGGCGTGGCCCATGCGGCGTCCCGGAGGCGCTGTCTGTCCCGCGATAAATCCAACGACCGGCTTCTTCATGTGCGTCCTGATGAACTCCGCGGCAGTCTCCTCGGCGTTGCCGCCGATTTCACCGATCATGACCACGGCTTCGGTCTGCGAGTCGCGGTTAAACAGATCGAGCGCGTCGATAAAATTCGTGCCGATGATTGGATCCCCGCCAATGCCGATCGCCGTCGATTGCCCAATCCCACGCTGCGTCAGTTGATGCACCGCCTCGTAAGTCAGCGTCCCGGAGCGCGATATGATCCCGACGTTGCCCTCTTTGTGGATGTGCCCCGGCATGATGCCGATCTTGCACTTCCCCGGCGAGATGATGCCCGGGCAATTTGGTCCGATCAGCCGCGACCGTCGGTTCTGCAAAAACTCCCACGCGCGCACCATGTCGAGCGTAGGAACGCCCTCGGTGATGCAGACAATGAGTTCGACTTCCGCGTCGGCCGCTTCCATAATCGCGTCGGCCGCGAACGGCGGCGGCACAAAAATGACGGTGGCATTCGCGCCCGTCTTGTCCACCGCTTCTTGCACGGTATTGAAGATCGGCCAACCCTCGTGCGTTATCCCGCCCTTGCCGGGTGTGACGCCGCCCACAATCTGCGTGCCGTAAGCCGCGCAAGCTTTCGCGTGGAAAGTGCCTTCGCGCCCCGTCAGACCTTGCACGATCAATCGAGTTCTCCTATCAGCCAGAATCGCCATAATTGCTCACTTTCCAAAAATTGTTGTCGATTAAGCTCTCGCCGCCGCGACTACCTTGTCGGCCGCATCTTTCATGGTCTCCGCGATCACAAAGTTCAGGCCCGACTCCTGCAAGATTTTCTTGCCTTCCTGAACATTCGTGCCTTCGAGCCGCAGGATCACCGGTAGTTGGATGTTCGTTTTTCTGGCTGCCTCGACCACGCCAGTCGCCAGCATATCCACGCGCAAAATGCCGCCAAAAATATTGATCAGTACGGCGCGCACACTCTTGTCGCTCAGCAGAATTTCAAACGCGTGCGCTACCTGGTCCGCGCTGGCGCTGCCGCCCACGTCCAGAAAGTTGGCGGGCAGGCCGCCCGCATACTTGATGATGTCCATGGTGGCCATCGCCAGTCCCGCCCCATTCACCATGCAGCCCACGTTGCCGTCGAGCTTGATGTAGTTGAGGCTGTATTTCGACGCCTCCACTTCCAGCGGATCTTCCTCAGTGATGTCCCGCAGGTCGCGGAGATCGGGATGGCGGAAGAGCGCGTTATCGTCAAAGGTCAACTTGGCGTCGAGCGCGAACAGCCGCCCGTCCGCACAACTGACGAAGGGATTGATCTCCACCAACGAAGCGTCCGATTCCAGGAACGCGCGATAAAGGCTGGTCAGGAACTGCACAGCGGAATTGATCTGCGCCGGCTTCAGCCCCAGCGCAAACGCGATCTTGCGCGCCTGGAACGGCTCCAGACCCATGCCCGGATCGATGTACTGCTTCAGAATCTTTTCGGGTGTCGTGGCGGCGACTTGCTCGATCTCCATGCCGCCCGCAGCCGATGCCATGAAGACCGGCTTGCCCTCGCCGCGATCGACCAGAATGCCGAGATAAAGTTCCTTCTCGATCGGCAGCGTTTCTTCGACCAGCAGCCGACGCACGATGCGCCCTTCCGGCCCCGTCTGATGCGTCACCAGTTTCATGCCCAGCATCTTGACGGCGAGTTCGCCCGCCTCTTGCACGGACTTGGCGATCTTCACGCCACCGCCCTTACCGCGTCCGCCGGCGTGGATTTGCGCCTTCACCACAACTCCCGTTGCGCCGGAGCCCAGAATATCTTTCGCCGCTACCTCGGCTTCTTCGCGTGTCGTCGCCATCGTGCCGCGCGGCACAGCAACGCCGTACTTCCTCAGAATTCCTTTTGCTTGATACTCATGAATTTTCATAATGATTCCCGGGTTGCATATTGACTTTGCATCCTTACTCGATTCCGCCTGGGAGAAACCCGCTTGCGGCTTGAGGTGCAGTCCAGCAGACTTTTGATTCTATAAGACCAACGCACAATCGGCAAAGCAAACAGGACACACCCACACGTGAGGCCGATCACATTGCCGCCCGAATTGAGAAATCTGCATCGTTGGCACAGTCACCGCAGTCTGATGGGGATATGAAGCTCGTCTCGGTCAACGTCGGCATGCCGCGCCTGCTCGCCTGGGCCGGCGCCACGTTCAAAACCGGCATTTTCAAACATCCCGTGGAAGGCCGAGTCATGTTGCGCACAACCAATCTCGATGGCGACCGCCAAGCCGATCTCTCCGTGCATGGAGGTCCCAACAAGGCCGTCTACGGCTATCCTTCCGAACACTACGCGGCTTGGAGCGCCGAACTCCCTGAGCTTCCCGGGCTCCCCGATTTTGCCCGCGCCTGGGGAGCCTTCGGCGAGAACTTCACCACCGAGGGCTTGCTGGAAACGGAAGTTTCTGTAGGCGACCGTTACCGCGTTGGCTCCGCCGTGGTCAGGGTTACGACGCCGCGGCTCCCTTGCTACAAACTCGCGGCCAAATTCCAAAGAGACGACATGATCGAGCGGTTCGTTCTGAGCGGCCGTTGCGGATTCTATTTCGCCGTCGTCGAAGAAGGCGAAGTCGGCGCCGGCGACAAGTTTGAATTCGTCGGACGGGAAGATCCCACTCTAACTATCGCCGAAGTAAACAGTCTTTACATCGCGAAATCACCCAACCGCGAATCCCTGCAACGATCGCTCGACGTAAAGACATTGCCCGAAAGCTGGCGCGATCGCTTTCGAGCTCGCCTGGCAGAGCCGGCTGGCAGGGCGCCTGTCAGAGAATGACGACCGAGTTGATGGCTGACGTGGCCGCACCGCAAATCCGGTTTGAAAGGTATCGCGTGTCTGCTGTAGCTTGGAGTCTGTGATCCTCGACGCTCTCCATCGCATCGCCACGCACCGCCAGTCGCTCTCCCGCGAAGAAGCGCGCGCGGTAATGAGCCAGGTTCTCGCCGGCCAATGCTCTGACGCGCAAATTGCGGCGCTGCTGGTGGCGCTGCACATGAAGGGCGAAACAGTTGAAGAAATTGTTGGATTCGCCGAAGCCATCCGCGCCGCCGCCGTTCCACTCGACCTGCACGCCAACTCCGTTCTCGACGCCAGCGGTACTGGGCGCGACGCTCTCGTCGATACCTGCGGCACCGGCGGCGATGCCAGCGGCACCTTCAATATTTCGACGACAACCGCCTTTGTAGTCGCCGGAGCCGGCGTGCGCGTAGCCAAACACGGCAATCGCAGCGTGACCTCGAAGTGCGGCTCCGCCGACGTGATGGAAGCGTTGGGCGTCAACATCAACCTCCCGGCCGCGCGCATCGCCGCCTGCCTAGAAGAAGTAGGAATCGCGTTTCTTTTCGCCCCCGCCATGCACTCCGCGATGAAGTACGTGCAGACCGCCCGCCGCGACTTGCATCTGCGCACGGTTTTCAACCTGCTCGGTCCGCTGACCAATCCCGCGCGCGCCACCTGCCAGGTCGTGGGGGTCTATTCCGCGGACCTGGTCGAAAAACTGGCGGAAGCGCTCAGCATGTTGGGACTGCATCGCGCGCTGGTGGTTCACGGCAGCGACGGTCTGGACGAAATCACCATCACCGGCTCCACGCGCGTCGGAGAAGTTCGCGATGGACAAGTGCATACCTACGAAGTAACGCCCGAAGAGTTCGGATTGCAGAGAGCCACGCTGGAAGACATCGCCGGCGGAGACGCCGCGCACAATGCTACGCTGATCCGGGAAGTGCTCACTGGAAAAAGATCCGCCCGACGCGACGTGGTCCTGCTCAACGCCGCCGCCGCCCTCGTCGCCGCCGGACGGGCGAATCATCTGCGCGATGCAGTGCCGATGGCCGCTCATGCCATCGATTCTGGCGCAGCGTTCGCAAAGTTGCAGGCGCTCGTAGCTTTCACCGCGGCCCACGCGCAGCGCCCAGCCTGATATCGGGGTCGAAACTACTTGTTGCGCGCCGCCTTCAATCTTTCGATCTGCTGCAGGTGAGCAGCACCGTGCCCGCCCATCCTCTCGACGAGGTCGGCAACGGTCATCTCCCGTTGCAGTTCCGGATGAAAGGCGGACTTGGAGAGGTCGGAAACCTTCAAAGTTCGCAGCAAACGCAGGTTGTGATGCCTGCCCAACCCGTAAAACGCGACCAGTTCGGAAGCAGGCGAATCCAGGTAGTTCAGATTGCGCGCCCATGCATCCTGATCGAGCGGCGCGATGACCGGCTTAGTGTCCGCCAGCATTTGCCGCAGGCGGTATCCGTAGATGATCTCGACATCCGCCAGATGGCCGAGAATTTCCAGCACGCACCACTTTTCAGGGGAAGGCTTGTAGCGCAGAACTTTTTCTGGCAAACCGGAAACCGCCGCTGCAATTTCCTTTGGACTCTTCTCAGCCGCATCGAGGTGTTTCTTAAACTGCGCTTCATTCATAGGCGACGCTCGTTGGTCAAATCACTTCACCTCAACTCTCTCCATATACTCCGCCACCTGCACATTCCATCCCAGCTCTTTCTTCATCCGGTCCTGAAGCTGCGACGAAGCCGAAGGCTCGCCATGCACCAGATACGTCACGCCCGGCGTGTTCTGGAACGTCCGCAGCCACTCCAACATCTCGGGAGGATCGGCGTGGTCGCTGAACTGTTCAAGTGCCGCAATCTGCGCGCGGATGGGCACGAAATCGCCGAAGATCTTCACCTCGGGCGCTCCACCCTTGATGATAGCGCCGCGCGTGCCCGGCACCTGGAACCCGATAAAAATCACCAGGTTCTTCGGGTCGGGCAGTCGCTGCGCCAGGTGATGCAGGATGCGGCCGCCAGTAACCATCCCGCTCGACGAGACAATGATCGAGGGATAGTGACTCTCGTTAATCTTCTTCGATTGCTCGGCGGTCAATGCAAACGTGAAGCCCGGCCAATCGACGGGCGACCCGTATTTCCGGATCAAGTCGGCGGCCCGCGGTGTGTACTCTTCCGAATGCTTCATGAAAATTTCGACTGCCTTGATCGCCATAGGGCTGTCGCAATACACCGGCAGGCGCGGAATTTGTCCCGTTTCCATGAGTTCCTTAAGGATGAAAAGAAATTTCTGCGTCCGCTCTACCGCAAACGCCGGCACGATCACGCTGCCGCCGCGCTCGGTGGTCTCACGAATCAGGCGGGCAAGTTCGGGGCGAGGATCGGTCCCGGGATGCTGCCGGTTGCCGTAAGTCGATTCCATGACCAGCACGTCGGCCGTCTCGTTTTCCTGCGGCCCGGAGTGCACTACCTTGCCGGGCGCAATCTTGCTGTCGCGAACGCGGCCAATGTCGCCGGTGAAGAGCAACCGGCGGCTCCGCCCGTCCGTTTGCAGCGTGACTTCCGCCATGCACGAGCCCAGAATGTGCGCGGCCCGCACGAAGCGAAACGCCAGCTCGGAGCTCAATTCGGTGGTTTGCCCAACCGCGACCGGCCTGAACAATTTCAGGCAATCCTGTGCTTCTTGGAGCGTGTACAACGGCAACGCCGGATCGTGCTTCGACACTTTCCGCTTGTTGTAGAACGCGGCGTCTTCTTCCTGCAGGTGTCCAGAGTCCGGCAACACCACCGAGCACAGATCGATCGTCGCCTGCGTGGCGTAGATCGGCCCGTGGAAGCCTTCTTTCACCAGCCGCGGAATCCATCCACAGTGATCGAGATGCGCATGAGTAAGCACCACCGCGTCAATTTCGCGCGCCGGGACCGGGGTATCCTGCCAATTGCGCTCGCGCCATTCTTTCTGCCCCTGAAAGAGTCCGCAGTCGATCAGGGCCTGAAACCCCTGCTTGCCACTCGAATCATTAGTAGTGTTGATCAGGTGTTTCGAGCCAGTGACGGTACCGGCAGCACCGAGAAATTGAATGTAGGGCAAGCGTCGTCCTCCAAAATTGCAGTCAGAAGTCAAATTGCAGAAGTGAGCCGGCGAAGCCCGATTTTACCTCTGCAATCTGACCTCTGACCTCTGCAATTCCCGCTCACTTCTGCTCCGCGCCGATCTGAAACACATTATTCGTCAGGTCGCTCTCCGGAACACTGCCGTCGTTGACCACGATCTCGTTCGCCGCGGCGGGCAATTCCACGCGCGTGGTAGCCGTGCTCTTCGCGCGCACCTCAATCCGTTTCGTGATCTCGCCGCCTTCAAACAATATCGTGAACGGGACTTCCGCTCCGGCATTGCCAAGGTTTTCCAGCGTCGCGGTAATGAACTGCACCCCTTTGTCCGTCTGCCACGGATGCACCGACTGCACGTGGAAATCGGGCAGGCCGCGATCCGCATATACCCAGTCATCGAAGAACCAGCCCAGATCGCGCTTGGCGGCGGCTTCGATCAACTGCTCCACATACTTAGGGTCCTTGTCGTCCTCGCCCCGATACTTGCGAATGGCCTGCTTCAGCGCATCGTCGCCTACCATGTCGCGTAACATCCACCAGACATAGGCGGCCTTGCTCCGATAGTAAGTTTCATCAAACGTATCGGATAGCGGCTGGCCTTCGAGCTTCTTGTCGACAACCTTCTGCTCGACGTTTCTTTTCAACGTAGCCGACACTTCTTTTTCCGAATCAAGAAACGCCGCCCGGTGCAGCCCAAGAAAATCGAGCGCCGCCTGACGTCCGCCTTGCTGCTGCCGATACATCGCCTCGGCAAAATGAGCCAAGCCCTCGTAAACCCATGGCCGCGGCGATGGCAAGGCGGAATGAACCAGCTCGTGAACCAGGTTGATCCCCGCCAGCTTCGAATCCTCCGCTGCCATCGACGCCATCAACAACGTGCCACTCTCAAACGGAGCCGAATGCGGATCGGCGAAATCGGCGATTGCAACAGGCGAGGTCGGCTGGCCAAACCATCCGTTTACAAACTTCATGGCAGGATCGAGCGCGTTGGAATAGGTGGCCGCCCCTGCCTCGTGGCCTGGAAGACTGTACAGATACAAAGGAGGCTTGGACTGGGTCACGTAAGGTCCTGCCACGAATGTCGGCGTGACCGCGCCGAGCACGCTCCAGTAGCAGTTAGTCATCAAGGACCAGTTTCGTCCGAAATCCACATCGAATGTGCTACCGCCACTAGCACCGCATAGCAGTGCCGCAGGCTTACCGCCTCCTGCCCCGGACAGGCTGAGACTTGCTTTGAATTCGCTCCCCGTCTCCCGCGCCTTCCATCGATCGGTAACTTCAAACAGACTGTTCCCCTCCGAGAAATCCGCCGACTCCGTCGCAATGGGATACCACGCCACATATCCCGCTCCGCGCACCGCGGTAAACGACGGACTAATCTGGTCCCAGCTCGAATGTTTGGCGACATTCTCCGGCACCCCAATCCGAACCAACCGCGTAGCATCCAGCGGAATCACGCCCTCATAACCGATTTCGAGCTCCACGGAATCCTTCGGCTTGATCTCGGCAGGCAGGGTAACGATGGCCTCGGAAAGTGCGCCGGTGTGGTCGATGTCGGAAGTGTAGGTCTGCGAAACGAATTGCACGGCCTTGCCGTTCACTCGAATCGAACGCCAGGAGAGAGAGGAAGAAATCTGCAGCGCAACGATCTTCTGCGGATGAGCCGAGTCGTTGCGCAAAGTGATCTTGCCCCGGGCACCGAGCCGCTGCTGTTCCGGCTCCAGGCGAATCTCTAAATCGTATTTCGCAACGGTGAAGGCTTCGCGGTCCAAAGCGAAGGACCAAGAACCTAAACCACAGAGGACACAGAGGACACAGAGGGATCTCATGATTGTTTCGATGCGCCCAGCCGCCTCTGCCGCACCACTTCATACAGCACTACGCCTGCCGCCACCGATACATTCAACGATGGAACTTTCCCCAACATCGGAATCGACACCAGGAAATCGCAGTGTTTGCGCACCAGATCGTGCAGGCCCTTGCCCTCGGCACCGAGCACGACCGCGCAGTGCATCTTGTAGTCCAGCGCGTCGTAAGTCTGCTCGCCGCGCTCGTCCAGCCCGACAATCCAAAGGTCCTTAGCCTTCAATTCCTCGAGCGCCCGCGATATGTTCGTGACTTTCGCCACGGGAAGGTGTTCGCTGGCTCCCGCCGAAACCTTCGCCACCGCGCCCGTAACCGCAGCCGACCGGCGTTCGGGAATCACCACGCCATCCGCGCCCGCGGCGTCCGCCGTACGCAGGATCGCCCCCAGATTATGCGGATCTTCGACGCCATCGAGCACCACGATCAGCGAGCGCTCGCCGCGTCGCGACGCCACCAGATCGTCGAGATCGCTATATTGTTTTGCCGAAGTCGCGGCCACCAGCCCCTGATGCGCGGCGTTGCCGGCAATCTCATCAAGTTCCATTCGCGACAAAACACGCACCGGAACGCCGATCTTGCGGCACTCGTCAATCGCCCGCTTCAAGCGGATGTCCTTCCGCTCCTTGGCGACTGCCACCCACTCGAAGTTGCGCCCGCGAGCCTTGAGCGCTTCCGTGACCGTATTGATTCCGTAAAGGATATTCACGCCCAGTAGTGTACAGCGTGCCATCCCCGCTCGTGGAGAGTCGGGTTAGTGTGGGGACGGGCGACCTCGCCCGTCCACCGCGGCACGATTAGCGTCTTCCGCAAATTCGCACCGTAAATTTTGAGTTGTTTCCCAGGGTAAAGGAGTAAAGCAGACAATCAAATCTTGGTTGTCATCCTGAGCGAAGCGAAGGACCTATGCATCTAGTTTTGCCCATGCAGAGGTCTTTGATTTCGTAAAGGGTCGCAGTCTTGTGGGAATCGCAACTTAATTCACAACGTCCTTCATCTGCTCGTCCACCGACACGGTGTACGACTCAAAGGGCGCCGTGTCCATCGATACTGGGATTCGCTGCACTCCTGTCGCGGTCGGCGCGAAGCAATACCACCGTCCCTCTTCGGGGACGAAGTTTACAAAAAACATCTGTCCATTGACTTCGAATCTCAATTCGCTTTCCTCTTTCCTGGGCCTGACCGCGGATCCCTCGCTCCCCACCCGGCCGCGGGATGACAACCGTCTGTTCTTTAGATGCAAATTGGGGACGCTCGACCCGTCCCCAAGCTAAGAGCTAATAGCCAAAAGCTAGCAACTTACTTTTTGTCTTCGACATCCACGTACTCGGCGTCAATCACGCCTTCGTCCTTCTTGCCCGCGCCGTCGCTGCCGGACGCCGCACCCTGCCCGTCAGTCGGCCCCGGGCCGCCCGCACCCGGAGCCGCCCCAGGAG
>JBAVVP010000282.1:0-23962 GCA_049697355.1 Terriglobales bacterium | reverse complement strand
CGGCACACCAATGATCACAAGGCCCTGCCTGTCTGGCGATTCTGGATCGCGATTCCTAAGATTCGGAGTCGCCCGGCTCGCATCACGCGTTCTCGCGGGCAACATTCCACGAACTGAGGATTCTAGTTGAGTGGGTGGGCGCGCGCAACAAGAAGCCGGTGTCAGTCTTAGGTGTTAGGTGTCAGGGCTTTGTTTTCCGGAGACCTGAGACCTAACACCTGAGACCTAGCTTCAGTTCGTCGCCATCAATGGAAGCGGCGATGTCAGCGCAGTTCTGCACGATCCAATTGGCTCCCGCATCGTCGAGGTCGCGGCGGGCCATCGTCGTCAAGAATGCAATCACTCTCGCTCCCGCAGCCGTTCCAGCGCGAATTCCGGCCGGCGCATCTTCCACCACGATGCAATCGGAGGCGGCAAAGCCCAGTTTCGCCGCGGCTTTCAGGTACGGTTCGGGATCGGGCTTGCCAATCTTGACATCGCTCGAGGTAATCATGGTCTTTGGAATGGGCAAGCCCGCGGCCCGCAAACGCACCTCAGCCAGCGGGCGCGTACATGACGTCGCAATGGTCCAGCGTTCCGGAGGCAGAATGTTCAGCAGTTCCCGCGCTCCCGGCAGCAGGACGACACCATCGAGGTCCGCGATTTCCCGGCGTTCGACTTCACGATCTTCGTGGTCAATATCGGCGTTGGGTAAAAGCTCGCGGAGGGTGGTTCGACTGGGCCGCCCGTGCGCGATGCGAACTACCGTCTCTGGATCGAAGGCGCGTTCAATCGCCCAGCGATGCCACACCCGCGACACCGCGGGAGTGGAGTCGATCAACACACCGTCCAAGTCAAACAGCAGGGCACTGCAGCGGATTGCGACCATCTCTTCTAATTTACATTGCCCCGCGGAAATAGATCAGCGCGGTTCGCCGGTCGATTCAAAACTGACTCCGCCGACAGCCGTCCCTGACGCCAGCAGGTTGCGAATCTTCTCGCGGTTTGGCCCGGCGCGGTGGATGGCTTCCGCCAGGCTGCCGAGCGCTTGCTCGATCGGTGTGCCTTCCGGCAGGCGGAAGATCCAGGGAATGTTGGTCGTGGTCAGAGCGCGGTCGGAAGAAATGGCAACCACGGGAATAAACGACTTCACCGCGATTTGTTCCGCCAAGTGACTGGAAGGGCGGTCGAGCGCGATCAAGGCCAGAGCATGATCTCGATAGACCGCCTTGACCAGTTCGTTGGAAGCCTTTCCCCAGGAGAGCTGCGAGGGAATGGCAATCAGAGATATGGGAGCTCCTGATATAGCCCGGCCTTTGCCGTTGATCGTACTTAGTAAGTGGGCCATCTCGGCAGAGTGGACGATTTCATCGGCGTGCGGCCCGAAGACACCGATTTGCAGGTTGCCGGTTGTTTCGTCGGCCAGCGCCGGTCCCGCGTACTGAACTCCGTCCTCTCCTACACGGGCATACGGCTTCTCCATGGTGATGCGGCGGTACTCGACGCTTCCATTGTGCACGCGGGCAAGAAAGAGCGAAGCGATGTTCTTGCAGTTCGGATCGAAGACCATGTCGCCGGTCACACCCTTATGGTTCTCGATGCCGGTCAGTGCGTCGCGAATCCGCCCCTTGTTCAATCCCGCGCGGCAGATCGCTTCCAATAGAATCTGCATCGCATCGTAAGCCAGAGCGGCAAAGTGGTCCGGCTTCTCGTGAAAGCGCGCCTCGTAGCGGGCATTGAAGTCAAGCCAGCGCGGGTCGGTGCGGGTGGGATCGTAGGGGAACACCGCCTCAAAGCCTTCCGCGGCGGGTCCGGCCAGCTTGACCAGTTCATCCCCGCTAGTTCCGGAAATCGTCCGATGGCTGCCGAAAACGCGCTGCTTCATTCCCAGTTCGCGCATCTGCCGCAAAATGGTTGCGGCGGGGCCAACGTCGGTCCAGAGGACGATCGCGTCCACGCGGGAATCTTCGATCACTTGGACCTGGCGGCGGAAGTCGGTATCGCCGGGCATAAACTTCTGTTCGATCACTACCGGGTGGCCGAGGCGGCGCGAAGCATCGCGGAATTTGAGGACTCCAAAACGGCCGTAGCGATCGTTTACCCGCAGGATCGCGACTCGCTTCAGCCCGAGCTCAGTGTAAATGTGGCGCGCCAGCGTGTAGCCCTGCACGCGGTCATCCTGCAGATCGGTGAAGTACCAGGGAATGATGGTCTCGGGAATCGTGGGATCGGTGGACGCGCTGTTCACTAACGGAGTTTCGGCTTTCAGCATCAGGCGAAGAGCGATGTGCGTAGACTCCGAACTAATGGAGCCTAACATTGCCCAAACCTTGTCGTCATAGATCATCCTGACAGCCTCGTTCGAGGCGGCTCCCCAAATGGCGGAATCTTTTGCAACGCCCGCCGCGGCAGCTCTGCTGTTCTGCCAGTTGTTATAGTCGTTGTGGGTCACAAGGCGGAAAGGCTTGCCACAGTAGCCGCCGGCGGCGTTCGCTTCGTCAAGCGCCATGTTTGCCCCATTCAACATGCGATTACCCATGACTTGGTCGGGGTGATCGTAGAGCGGCGCCAGAACCCCAATACGAACCTCGTTCACATCCTTGAGGTCGGGTTCGGGAAGGTCGCGAGCAGCGCCGTTGTACTCGATCAAGTCTTGATAGAACTCGAAGTAAGGAGTGGTGTACTTTGAGAACGGCCGCAAGTCTTCGGGCGCGCCGGTGTAGGGTTTCAAGGAGCGGGGCGCAGGTCGGCCCGGAGGAGTGCTCCCGCAGGCACATGGCGACGTTACCTGGGCCCACGCCGTAGACACCAGCACAACCGCGACGGCAACGAGATAGACGACAACACGACGCATACGCGCTACTCCTTACCCATTCCCCTCTTACTCGGCGGACGATTCGCGGCGAAACATGGCGATCGCTTCGATCTCGACGAGTAAGTCCGGCCGGCAGAGAATCGCCTGGATTCCAGTCGAAGCCGGCAGAGGATTGAGACCTTGCTCTTGGTAGAATGCGGTGCGCTCCTCATTAAAGGCCTTGTAATCGCGTTCGATGTCGCGGAGATAGCACGTCGTGCGCACGATGTCATGCCAGGTCGCGCCTTCGGAAGCGAGTAGCGCGGTGATGTTGTCGAACGTGCGGCGCGTCTGGGCACGCAGGTCGCCAACGTGAACCGTCTTGCCGCCGTCGTCGATGCTGGCGGTGCCCGAGATCAGCAGGATGACAAGTCCATTCAGATCGATCCTCATCCCCCGGGAAAACGCGCTGCCATAAGCGTAGGCCTCGTTCAACATTTTGTGGTTGGTAATGGCCCGTTTTGTGACCGGACCGGTGGTAACTTCCGCGAGTAGTTCTGCGACATTCATAAGACAACTCCTTGATTAATGGTCTGTTCTAAAACCTCGTGAATTAGCTGCCGCCTCTGCGACTGGCGAGCTCCGCTCGGCTTGGACGGGCGAGGCGCCCGTCCCCACACGTTCTAAATCATGTTGCCGAATACCGTGGCTCAGGCCCTTGGCCGTCGCGACCCAGAGGTCGTCTTCCTGGAAGTCGACCCCGAGAATGTAGTTATGCGCGGGTGCGCTTTCGACTGCTACCTGCTTGACGACGCCCGCTGCGTCGCGAACTAGCATCTCGGGCTTGTGGGTGTCGAGCGCAGGCCGATAGACGGCCCAATTTGCGCCGTCGTAGTACGCTAGTCCCTTATCGGTTGAGAACCAGGCGCGATTGTCATCTACAGCCTTAATCTGGTTGAGGAAGTTACTGGGAAGACCGCTGTCTTTCTGCAGGAAGTTATGCCAGTATCGGCCATCGTACCGGCTGGCGCCGAAGTAAGTCGCGACCCAGAGTATTTTGTCGACATAGCTGACTGATGTCGTGATCTCGTGGATGAGTCCCTGATCCTTCATCAACACCAACTCGGTTTCCCCGTCGGGATCGTTGTAATCTTTCCAGCGTTCGGTCTTGACGTCGTATTCGAGCACTCCGCCGCCCCAGACCGCGTAGTAAACCTTGTCTTCCGCGGGACTGACGCTATAGGTCCAGATCTCGTACATCGGGGTGTTGGTGTTGTTGAAGAGCGCCCACTGGCCGGTACGCGTATTCAGGCGGCTGGCCCCGGCAGCGGTCGCGGTCCAGACAAAGTCGCCCTGCACGCCGACTCCGTAGACAATGTCGTTGCTTAAGCCAGAGTTCAGTTGCGTGAAGTTATCGATACGACCGGCGGAAACGCGGCTCAGCCCGCCCATCGTGCCCACCCACAGGTCGCCGCTGCGTTTGTCGAGGGCGAGCGAAAGCACGGCCCGGTGAGCGAGGCCATCGACTGGGCGAAACACTTTCCATGTGCCGTCTTCGTACAGGCCAAGCCCATTCTCGGTGCCCGCCCAGATGCGAGCCCCGTCCACCAAGACGCAGAAGACGTGGTTATCGGGCAGGCCCTTGGCGGTGGTGAAGTTCTCCCAGCGGAACCGGGGCATGCCAAGATCCTGGGCAAACCCAAAAGGAACCGCGAGTGACACCATAAGGATCGCGGCCAGCACTGCAACAAATGCTCTCGGCTTCATCTTCATAGCGTTTTCAAATACTCGATAAGATCGTTCAATTCGTCTTTCGTAAGATCGTTGCTCACTCCGTGTGTATCTTTGGGATTGAACATGGTCCAGATTTCTTCGAGCGAGCGCGCCGACCCATCATGCAGATAGGGCGCGGAGTAAGCGACATTGCGGAGATGAGGCACATCGAGGACGGGCGACCGATCGGTGGACTTACCGGTACCAACGTCAAGTTGCTTCTGGTTCGTGAACTTGGGGCCGCTGTGACAATAGGTGCACTGGTTAGTCTGAGGAATGGGCTTGCCGTTCTTATAGGTCGTCCTTTCGAAGATCGCCTTGCCACGCTCTTGCGCCGAAGTCAGTTCCCCGTTGGCAAGGCGATAACGATTCGGGCGATAGGGGAGCGAGTAAACAAACGTTACCAAGTCGGTAAGTTCGCGATCGGTGAAGCTCTGCGAGCGGAAGAAGAACTTCTCAGTGCGCGGGCCGCATTCGGTCGGCAGGTCAGGATTGCCGCCGTTCCACTTGAAGGGCTCGGTGCCGGAAAGATCTTCGAGCGAGCGATTGTCGACAATGTCTTTGCCGAAGCCGTCGGGCTCCAGATCCCACTGCAGGCCGTCGATGGTCGAATCCAAATGACAATTGGAGCAGCCAAACTGCCCCTGAAAGGCGTAGTCGGCTGTGAAAAACAGGCGTTCTCCACGGCGCAGTGCATTGATGGTTTTCGGGCCGCCCAGGTCGATGGTGGCGACGACTCGGTTGGCGGCGGTATCGATGACGGCGATGTTGTCATCCAGCCGGTTCGCCACATAGAGCCACTTGCCATCTTTTGACAGCAAAACGCCGCGGGGATTGTGCCCGACAGGAATTCTTGCTACCACATAGTTGGCTGAGGCCGACAGATCGTTGACGAAAGGCTCGCTCCGGGAGCGCACGAAGTGGAGTAGCCGCGCGACATCTATGACCGTTACGCTCTCCGATGCGGCGGTGGTCACAAATAGCTTTGACTTATCCGGCGTGATAACTACGCCCCAAGGCAGCGAGTAATAGCGGTCGAGTTCGTCGATTGGGGCCTGGACCGTTTCGCCCACGTCGTCACCGAACAGCGTGAGCGAATTGCCGAACACCCAGCCATGCTCGACATGCGCCAGCGGAACCAGATTCTTGGGACGAAGCTGCGCTGCCACTCCGAGTTTTCCGTCCTCTGACAACGCCACGTGGAACACGCCCGCCACGTTGTGGATCGGCTTACGCTCGACCACCGTCTGCCGATCGGTGTCGATGACGGTGATCTCTGAATTCGGTGGGGCCCGAAACGCTCCTGGATTCGGATAAATGTGCGTGCCGTAGATGAACTTGCCGTCGGGCGAGAGCGCCAGATAGCTTGCCCCGCGGCCGGCGACGAGGCGTTTCGTTTCCTGCCCCGTCTTCACGTCGATCACGGAAATATCGCTGCTCAGCCGGTTGGCGACGTAGAGCGTCTCGCCCTTCCGGTCGATGACGATGCCAGCCGGTTCGAATCCGGTGGGCAGCGTCCGCGTCACTTTCAGCGTGGCGGCGTCGACGACCGACACCGTATCGTCGGTGGAATTGGTCACGTAAATCCGCGCGCCGTCCGGCGATAACGTAATGCCACGCGGCGCACGGCCAACGGGCACGACCGTCACAACCTTGCCGGATCCGACGTCCACAACGCGTAGCTCGTCGCTGGCCTGGCAGACAACGTAGAGCTGGCGTCCGTCCGGCGAGAGTAGCATTTCCAACGGCGACAGGTAGCGCTCGCCGATTTCAGACTTAGACCGCGCTGATGCAGGCTTGGCCGTGGACGCAAGCATGATTAGTGCGAGGGTTACAGCCAAAGTCACCGCTAACAAGGGAGCGATACTCGCAATCAACCCTGCCTTGCCGCGCGATGTAGCTGCCGGTTGCATCTAAGGCTCCTCCACCGTGAGCACGCGATCCACAGCCAGATTTTCCAGAACCTGCTCCTGCCCGCTGGGCCAGTGGATGGTAAGTTTGTCGGCCTTGGTCGCACTGCCCAGGCCAAAATGGACGCGGCCGTCGTCTTGCGAGAGATAGCCCGACCCGGCGATGCGCTCGGCAATCTGCTTGCGTCCCCCGGACTGCAACTCCAGATGCGCGCCTATTCCGTCGCGATTACTCTTCTTTCCTTTCAGCTTCACGGTCAGCCAATAATTGCTGTTCTGGGTGACGTTGTGCAGCAGCGTGCCGGGCGCGCCAAGGTTCACGACGAATGCGTCGATTCTTCCGTCATTGTCGTAGTCGGCAAAGCAGGCTCCGCGCGATACCGTCTTTGCGTCGAGCGCCGGGCCCGCCTCGCGTGAAACGTCGGCAAACCTTCCATGGCCCAGACCGCCAAACAACGACTGCTCCTGCGGAACCAGGTGAATCAGCCCGCCGTGAAAGATCAGAATGTCGAGCCAGCCGTCATTATCGAAGTCGTAAACGCCCGAACCCCAACTGGTGTATTGCGCCGTGGCCTGCGAAATTCCCGAACTCGGCCCAATGTCTTCGAAGCCGTTCTTTCCCGTGTTGCGCATCAGGCGGTTGTACTTTGAGTCGCTCACCCAAAGATCCATGCGCCCGTCGCCATCGAAATCGGCGAACACCGGGCCCATCGCCGAAGTATTCTCGCCGTTCTGCCCGTAGGCGACGCCGAGATCGGCGGCAATCTCCTCAAACGTGCCGTCGTGCTTGTTGTGAAAGAGGAAGTTTTCCGTCTTATCGTTGGCAACGTAGATGTCGGGATAGCCGTCTCCGTCAAAATCGGCGGCGGTAACACCCATGGTCCGGCCTTTATAAGCGCCAAGTCCCGACTTATCGGTGACGTCGGTAAACGTGCCGTTACAGTTATTGTGGTAAAGACGGTTTGTTTCCGCGGCATAGTCGAGCGGGCCAGGATAGTTATCGGCGGGGTAGTAGTTATGATACTTAGGATCGAACTTCACATAGCGGCCGACGAATAAGTCGACGCAGCCGTCGCGATCGTAGTCCAGCCACGCGGAACTGATCGACCAGCCGTCAACTTTGATACCGGCTTTTGCCGTTACATCCTCGAAGGTGCCGTCACCTTTGTTGCGATAGAGAATCGCCCGTCCGTAGCCGGTAACGAACAGATCGACGAAACCGTCATTGTCGAAGTCGGCGGCAATCGCGGCCATGCCGTAAATGTTGGCGGCAACACCAGCCTGGTCGGTAACGTCGGTAAACGTGCCGTCGCCGTTGTTTCTGTAAAGATGATTGTGCGGGGCAACGGCCGGAGGCTGCTTGAGCGGGTAAGGATGCATTCCCTCTTCGAGCGGCTTGCCGCTGACCACGTAGAGGTCGGGCAGTCCGTCGTTGTTGTAGTCGAACCAGACACAGCCCGCGCCGGTGCTTTCGAGCAAGGAACCCAGTTTTTGCGCACCGAAGCTGTGCGTGAATTGAATGCCCGACTTCGCGGTCGCGTCTTCAAAACGAATTGGGGCCAGAGGGCTCGCTGGTGGCGATTGCGCCAGCAGAGCGCAAGTGATTAGGAGGAAGATGAAAACTCGAGTTAGCAATCTAATGTCCTCCTGGAGAAACATGCGTGCCCGTCATGTCCGCCGGGGGCGTGGACTTCAGCAGAATCATCGGCACTGCATTCTCGGGCGCCGTTGCGGGACCCGCGTGGCATCCAACGCACGCCCGCTGTTCGCCGCGGCGCATCCAGAACCAGCCGGCTTGCCGCATCACGGTTTTGCCGGAGCGGTCGAGCAGTTCGACCTGCAACGGCTGATCGGCCGGGACTTGAAGAAAGAACGATCCGTCGCGCTCCACCGGCGCTGTCCCCAGCAGTTTTGCGGTCCCCGCGCGATCTCGCGCGTAGAGGCGAACGGAGTGGATCGATCCGGCAGCGAATCTGTACTTCGAGGTGTAGGCATTCAGGCAAAGCAGATTGGCATAAGGCCAGTCATGCAAGCCCGAGGGATGGCGGTTCGGCACCGCGCGCGCTGCAACGAGCGTTGGCTGGATTGCATCGGAATTCGAATCCGAATCTGACGCCGCCGACCGCAGAACGCCGGCGCCCGGTCTCCACCACATCAACTGAAATGGAATCTTCCCATTGCGCCACGCCAGCAGCCAATCGCCCGAAGGAGTCTCGGCGATATCTCCGGCGTATTCTCCAGCCGGAGCCGCGATGCGAACTTCCTCCGCGCGCGCCGACGTAAACCGTGCCAAGCCCTTCGAGGATGCGAAGACGATGTCGCCGGAAGTGGCCTGCTTGCCGGAGTAACGCGCTGGGCCATGATCGCAGCGATAGGACTCCACTCCGCTGCCATCGGAATAAACGGTATAGAGTTCCGGCGCGCCACCGGTTCCAAGCGGATACGTCGCTTCAAACAAAATGCGGCCGTCGCGCAGAACATCGGTGGGCAGGGAGTTCGCTGCGCCATAGGTTAATTGGAGGGTCTTGCCCGACGCCCGGTCGGCGGCCTCAATGACGAAGCGGCCGGCGCTCTTTCTCGCGTATACCACTTGGTCGTCGGGCAGGTAGAAGGGACGAACGCAGTCGTCGGCGCACTTAGTAACTCGCCGCGGCGCCGCGCCATGCGTGGTTAGGTCCAAGGCAACTTCCCAGATCTGCCAGTGATCGTCGGCCTTGAGCTTGCCGGCGAACAGTACACTCTTACCATCGAATGAAATCGCGGGATCGGCGGAAGCCGCGAAACCCGGAAGCAAGGGACGGCGGCCGTTTGCACCTTGAAGAAATATGTTTGCGCCGGAATTGAATCGGTCGGCGCCGCGCACCCATGCCAGCGGCTCGTACCGCTTGGCAACGGTGAAAAGGAATGCGGGCGAATCCGGGCCCGACGAAAGCACGGAAAACGTGGGCCCGAATCCCATGATTCCCGCCATAATGATTCCGGCCATAACGACAAGCGAGGGCAGGCGCGCCGCGATGGACCGCGTCCGCACTAGTCTGCCGCTCCCATCGCGACCAGTTGCGGAGCCGTCGGCCGGCCAGCGTCGCGAATCGCCAGATAAGGCTGCAGGTCGTCCATCATGTCGCGGAAATTGCGGAAGGTAAGCGACTGCTCTCCATCGCTCAGAGCCTGATCGGGCGAGGGATGCACTTCGACCAACAGACCATCCGCGCCCACGACCGCTGCGGCTCGCGCCAACACAGGGACCAGGCAACGCACTCCCGCGGCATGACTGGGATCGACAATCACGGGCAGACGCGAAACGCTCTTCAACACCGGCACGGCGGCGATGTCCAAGGTATTGCGCGTCGCCGTCTCAAACGTGCGGATACCGCGCTCGCAGAGAACAATCTGCGGATGGCCAGGCGTCGCCATTGCGATGACCTGCGCGGATTCGAGCAGCTCTTCGAGCGTGGCCGTCATCCCCCGTTTCAGCAGCACCGGCCGCCCACATCCGCCCAGTCGTTCGAGCAGCGCGTAGTTCTGCATGCTGCGCGTGCCCACCTGCATAAGATCGGCGTACTCGGCGACCAGGTCGACATCTTCCTCGCTCATCGCTTCGGTGACGATCGCCAACCCGGTCTCTTCCCGCGCTTTGCGCAGAATCTTCAGACCTTCGAGACCCAGACCTTGAAAGGCATACGGCGAAGAGCGTGGTTTGTAAGCGCCTCCGCGCAGCACGCGCGCACCCGCTCGGGCCACGGCTTCCGCCGTCCGCAGCAACTGCCGCTCGGACTCGACCGCACAGGGTCCCGCCATCACGACGAAATCGCCGCCCCCGATCTCGACCTCGCCGGCGCGAACGATAGTCGGCGCAGTGTCGCCGCCGCTGGCTACAAGATCGAAACGCGAAAACTGGCCGTTCCACTTAGGGTTCATCAATTGCACGGAAAAATCATACGCAGCACGGAGCGATCAATCACTACTACGAAACTACTAAGCTCCAAGAAATCAACATTTTGTGACGTATGTCACAACTTACTGTGACGCGAGACTTCGGTGGGGAGAACTTGCGGACAAAATAAAGGCCCTCGCAAAGAGGGCCGGTTGATTCGGGTCTGAGATTGGTGAGCGCGGCAGGATTCGAACCTGCGACCCACGCCTTAAAAGGGCGTTGCTCTACCACCTGAGCTACGCGCCCCACCCTGTTCAATCTAACATATTTTCCGGCGCGGGTTTGCCCGGCGGGCGCTTGGATGGTGAGCTAATTTCCAGGTCGCTGGGCTGCGAGCTTCGAGCCACGAGCTTCGGGCAAACCGGACGCTCCCGGTTCGCAACTCGTAGTTCGCAGTTCTTGCGCGGCCCCATTCCGCCCCCGTGCGCGGTGACGTTGCCCGTACAAAAGCGATAGACTCTGCATTCATGCCACATCCACGTTGGTTCCGGAAAAAACTTGGGTCCGCAGTTGGGGCGGTTCTGATTTGCACAATTCTGACGCCGACGCTTGCTCGCGCGGGGAAAAAGCGGTTGCCTGCCGTGCGCTGGACAGAGGGCGCTCCCGGTTGCACGTTCGAGCGCGGCGATGACGGGCACTACCGCTGGACCATGACCGGAAATGACCTCAAGGTAACGCTTCTGGTGGATTCGCGGGAACTGACCGAGAGCCGCCGCCGCTTCTATCACCTCCTCGGCATGTACCTGAGTGTGACGTACACCGGGCACGACAAATTTGAGTTTCCGGCGGACGTGCGCATCGACTTTGTCCGTCATCACGACGTTCTTGAGGCCTACGAGGATCCCACGGAACTCTCCAATAAATTGCAGAACGACGTGGATACGCTGGTCTTCGACACCGAGCGCCAGATCAAGAAGAATCCCAAAATCACCGAAGAAAAAACGGCGTTCCTGCGCGAGCGCGAAAAGGAAGCGGCCGAGTTCATCGAGTTCCTGAGCACGCAGAGCCTCGATCCCACCACCGTGACGCTGACCCCGGGCAATCCCGAAGCCCACGGCTGGGTTTTCTTCGCGACCAGCAACAAGTGGATCGGCCCGTGGAAGGAACGCGAGGATTTTATTGTCGGCGTGTGGATGAAAGACAAGGTCTGGCAATTCCCCATTTCGCTGCCACCCGCCGAAGGTGACCTGATCCTGCGCAAGCCGCCCGAATAAGACCCACGTAGGGACGGACGCATTCGTCCGTCCAGCCGAGCGTAGCTCGGCAGCGGAGTAGGAGCGTGACGTTGAAGGAACGAGAGCGCCCCAGAAAATTGTGTTACAGTTTCGTGCTCATGGAAATCGCTCCAAAAGCAGCGCCGGAAGCCAAGAAGACCCCCATGGTTTTCTACTGTCCGGTGTGCGCCACGGAAGTCAGCGATCCGTTGACCTGTGGCGATTGCTCGGCCATCATCTGCCGCCGCTGCGGCACGCCGCTGGAATCATCCGATGAATTAGGGATGGGATAATTCAATTGTTCATGAAGACCCCTCCTGCTTCCCCGCCCTCCGAAACCGAAAGCTCCCCACAAAAACCGACTCTCGTCCGCGGGCTTGGTTTGCTCGACTCCGTATTGCTGCTGGTCAGCGGCATAATCGGCTCTTCTATTTTTCTCACCGCCAAGGATATTGCGGGGCCCTTGCCGAATCCGAAGTTGTTTTTTCTGGTGTGGGTCCTCGGGGGAGTGATTTCGCTGTGCGCCTGCGTGGCCTTCGCCGAACTTGGCTCGATGTTTCCCGACTCCGGCGGACAATACATCTACCTGCGCGAAGCCTACGGCGACCTGGTTGCGTTTCTTTACGGCTGGATGCTCTTCGCCGTCGCCAACGGCGGCACCATCGCAGCCCTCTGCGTCGCCTCCGCGGCTTACATGGGCAACATCGTTCCCTGGATGTCGCAGCAGCACGTGATGGCGAACATCAATCTGCCGTATCCGGCGCTGGCGCACGGTCACTTCGTCTGGGCTCTGTTCACCATCGTTTTCACGCGGGCACATGCGATCGGACTGCTGCTGATCGTCATCCTCACCTGTGTCAACGTTTTCGGATTGCGCTGGGGCGCGCTTCTCCAGAATGTCTCGACCTTGACGAAGTTCACCGCCATGGCCGCCTTCGTCGTCCTGGGACTTGCTTTCGGCAACGGGCATTGGTCGAACTTCAGCGCGCAGACGTCGGGCGGTTTAAAACAGGGAATGACCATGGGACTCGGCCCCGGACAGCTGATCTCCGCTCTGGGCGTCGGCTTGATTGCGGTGTTCTGGGCTTACGACGGCTGGGTCTACATCACGTGGGTGGCCGGCGAAGTGAAAAACCCTCGGCGGAATGTGCCGCTTGCCATGGTTTTGGGAGTGCTCGCGGTGGGAGCGATTTATCTCGCCATGAACGTGACCTATGTTTACGCCCTGCCGCTGAATGAAGTCGCAAAATATGAAACCATTGCGCACGCCGCCGCGGCCCAACTTTTTTCACCCGCCGCCGCCGTGTGGCTGTCGGCCACGATTGCGATTTCCTGTTTCAGCGCGGCCGCCACCTGCACGCTTTCGGGCGCGCGCGTCTACCTCGCCATGGCGCAGGATGGTGTCTTCTTCAAACGCATGGCCGTCATCCATCCCAAGTGGCGCACGCCCGCCTTCAGCCTGATCGGCCAGGGCATCTGGGCCGCGGCGCTGGCCATGAGCGGACGCTACGATCAGCTGTACACCTACGTCATCTTCGGCATGGTGCTCTCCTACACGCTGACGGTCATCGGCCTGTTCGTCTTGCGCTGGAAACGGCCCGACGTTCCCCGTCCCTATCGATGCACCGGGTACCCGTGGCTGCCCGCGATCTACATACTGGTCGGGGTAGCCTGGACGCTGAACACGATCATCACCCGACCCTCCGAGGCCTTCTGGGGCGCGACCATTGTGCTGGTGGGGGTGCCGGGATATTGGTATTGGAAGTGGAAGAGCCGCAGCAAACTCGCCGCCTGAAATTCGCCTTGCCCATCGCGAGTGTAAGTCTTCCAAAGCGACCAAAACACCGGTGACCGCCGACACAGACGCCCAGGAACACCCCGATTATTGTTACCAAAGCAAGCCTAAAGATGTCACGCCAGCGCTAAGCCAGGGTAAGAAACGCGCTGCTGCGATCGCAAGCGCACCAGCCGCGAAGCGGCGGAACAGGATAGCCCGGCACGGCAGTGCCGGGAAAGGTCGTTAGGCGGCACGAGTCCCGAAGGGACGGCACCGATGGCGCACAAATTTCCGAACATTCTCATCCACCTCGTTTTCAGCACGAAGAATCGCCATGACCTCATCCCGGACGAACTGCGCACTCTGTTATGGAAATATCTCGCCGGTATTGGGCGGAACCACAAAATCCCTGTTCTCGTCGCGGGCGGCACGGCCAATCACGTTCACGCTCTGATCGCATTGCCCACGGACATGCCCGTTGCCAAGGCGGTCCAGGTTCTCAAGGCGAACTCGTCCCGTTGGATGGGGGAACACGGCATCGATTTCGCATGGCAGGAGGGCTATGGAGCGTTCAGTGTAAGCGCCTCACATCTCCCAGTGGTACGTGACTACATTGAGCGCCAGCAGCAACACCATGCCAAGCGCTCGTACGAAGATGAGTTCCTCGCGTTGCTTAGGAAGACCGGCCTGGGATTCGAGCCGGAACAGGTGTTTGGCTAGGGTGCCGTCCCTGGCGGGACTCGGGTCTTTACGCCCATGTTCCCGGCACTGCCGTGCCGGGCTATCTTGTTCCGCCGCTTCGCGGCTGCTGCTGCGGAGAATCGAAGGCTCGGACTTACCCTCCGAGTCTCCGTCGTGAACAAAGGCCTATACCGGCACGGCCGTCTTCCGTTTCGGATTGAAAAACGGCAGCGGCACCACCGTCGCCGTCGTCTTCATCCGTTGCGCTTCGATCGTCAACTCCATTTGCAGCTTGGTGCCTGGCTTGGAATACTCGGTGCCCACGCTGGCCAGCGCGATCAGCTTCTTCAGCAGCGGAGAGAAGGCTGTCGTCGTGGCCTTGCCCACGTGCTTGTCGCCGACATACACGGGCACCGCAACGCGCGACGCCTGGCTGGGAGCGGCCGGAGAGAGTCCGAACTTGTCGAACTGCTCTTCCACTTCCACCCAATCTACTTCGAGGCCAACCAACTGCCGCGCCACGCCCTGCTTGTGATCTCGCGCCAGGGCGCGCTTGCCAATGAAGTTTTCTTTCTCGAGATGCACCATCTTGCCGAAGCCCAACTCATACGGCGAATATTTCTGCGATGGAATCAGCGCTTTCTTTGAACTGATGTAATCGACCTCGATCAGCAACAGTCCCGCCTCCACACGCGCCACATCGAGCGCCAACATTCCGGCGGCATGAATGTCGAACTGCTTGCCGTTGTCCATCAGCGCGTCCCAAATCTTGACGGCATCATTCCACGGCATCCAAATTTCGTAGCCGAGATCGCCCGTGTATCCCGTGCGTGAAATATCCACCGGCACGCCGGCAATCTTGCCGGAAGTTTTTCGAAAATACTTCAGATTCGTGATGTCGGCTTCGGCCACCGTCTTCAAAAGTTTCGCCGAGGCCGGCCCCTGCAGTGCCAGCGCTGCCGTTTGCTCGGAGATGTCCTCGATGTGAACGTCCATGTTGAGGCCGTTCTGGCTGAACCAGCGCAGGCTAGGATCGGCGGCCGTCCAACGATACTTGTTTTCTTCGAGGCGCGTGATGGTGCCGTCGTCGATGACTTTGCCGTCTTCATCGCACCAGTTGGCGTAAATCACTTGCCCCACAGCAATTTTGTTGATGTCGCGGGTGATCACGCGGTTGACCAGTTTGGTTGCGTCTTTCCCAGTAACCAGATACTTGTAGAGGGGCGAAATATCGATCAGCGCGCACGCGTTGCGGATCGCGTTGTACTCATGCTCGTGGTGCACTTCGTAGACGCTGACCGTGTAGTATCCCGACCATTCGCGGTAATTCAGACTGTGGCAGAGGGCGAACGTTCTTTCGTGAAATGCGGTTCCAATGGGCAAGGCGGCCTCGCGCAAGTTTCAAGAATCTCTGACGCCGGATTATATGCACCGCTCCACCTCCGCGGCAAGCGCAGAGGGCATTGACCACAGGTCATTAGTCACACCTAAGTAGAGACAACCTGCTAGTTTCTCGGTAGAATGGCGAGTCACTTTACCCTGAAAGTTACACGTCGATCTGGATCCGTCCAGGTCAGTCTTTCTAGGTCAATTTATGGCTGCTGCGAGCGCTACGAAGTATGACGTCATCGTGGTTGGCGGGGGCCACAACGGCCTGGTCAACGCCGCCTACCTGGCAAAAGCGGGAAAGAAAGTGCTGGTGCTCGAGCGCCGCCACATCCTCGGCGGCTCCGCTTGTACCGACGAAGTTTTTCCCGGCTTCAAATTCTCCGTTTGCTCGTATGTCGTCTCGTTGCTGCGGCCCGAGATCATTCGCGACCTCGAGCTTCCCCGCCACGGACTTGAGATTCTCCCGCTCGACGGCACCTTCACTCCCATGCCGAGCGGCGACTATCTGTGGCGCGTGAACGATCACGGCAGGACGCATCGCGAAATTGCCCGCCACTCCCGCGTTGACGCCGAAGCGTATGACGAGTTCGGCAAGGCCATGCAGGCGATGTGCCGCTTCGTGAAGCCGATCCTGAGCATGATCCCGCCCGACCCGATGACACTGAATCCTCGCGAACTGATGAAGCTGCTCTTCATCGGACGCCGCTTCCAGGGCATGTCGAGTGGGGACAAGTACAACCAGGTCCAGCTCATGACCATGAGCGCCGCCGACTTTCTCGATCAGTGGTTCGAGACCGACGTGCTCAAGGCGACGATGTCGGCCTCGGGCATTATCGGAACCTTTCTCGGCGTGCGCTCACCCGGCACTGCCTACGTTCTGCTGCATCACTACATGGGCGAGATCGACGGCGCTTTCCGCGCTTGGGGATTCGCGCGCGGCGGCACCGGGGCAATCTCGAATTCGATTGCCGACGCCGCTCGCGAGGCGGGAGTTGAAATTCGTACGAAATCTCCGATTGCGCGGATCCTCGTGAAGAATGGACGCGCCACCGGCGTCGCGCTCGCAAACGGCGACGAGATTTACGCCGACGTTATTTCGTCCAGCGTCGATCCGCGGCTCACGTTCACGAAAATGATTGAACCCAGCCATCTGCCCGATGATTTCATGGAAGGCGTACAGCGTTACAAGTTCCGCGGGTCGTCCGGCAAGGTCAACATGGCGCTCGATGGCTTGCCGAATTTCAAATGCATGCCGGGGGACGGCCTGCATCTGCGCGGAGCCATGTCGATCTCGCCCGCCGTCGAATACATGGAGAGGGCCTACGACGAAGCGAAATACGGGCACTGGTCGTCGCATCCGTATATCGACATGGTGATTCCGACGCTCACCGACACGTCGCTTGCGCCTCCGGGCAAACATATTCTTTCGTGCTTCGTGCAGTATGCGCCTTACAAATTGGCGGCCGGCCTCAACTGGGACACGGAGAAGGAAAAATTCGGCGACGCCGTGGTCAACACCATCGCCGAATACGCGCCCAACATCAAAGACATCATCCTGCACCGCCAGGTCGTCACCCCGCTCGACCTGGAACGTGAATGGGGGCTGAGCGAAGGCAACATCTTCCAGGGCGAACTCTCGCTCGAACAACTTTTCTTTCTGCGCCCGGTGCCGGGCTGGGCGCGATATCGCACGCCCATCAAGAATCTCTACATGTGCGGATCGGCCACGCATCCCGGCGGCGGCATCATGGGCGCCAACGGACGCCTGGCAGCGCTCGAAATCTTGAAAGACGGAAAGGGGGCATAAGACCATGTCCGAAACGCGCGATGTCATCATCGTCGGGGGCGGACACAACGGCCTGATCGCCGCCTTTTACCTTGCGCAAGCCGGATTCAAACCGCTGGTGCTCGAACGCCGCGCCCAGGTGGGCGGAGCCGCCATTACGGAAGAATTTCATCCCGGCTTTCGTTGCTCCACGCTCGCGCATAACACGGGCCCGCTGCGCGCCGATATCGTGCGCGACATGCAATTGGAGAAGCACGGGCTCAAGCTGACGACTCCCGACGTTAGCACCGTTTCGCTGCTACCCGACGGGCGGTCACTCGTCCTTTACTCCGACGCGAAGAAAGCTGCGCAGGAACTCGCGGCGTGGTCGCAGAAAGACGCGGCTTCCTACCTGGAATTTGGCGCAGCGCTTGGCAAGATCGGCAAGGTCATGGCCGAAGCGCTCGCGCTCGCGCCGCCGGACATCGACGACCCGAGCAGTGGCGATCTCTGGGGGATGTTGAAGACGGGCCGGTCGCTCCGGAAACTCGGCAAGAGAGATTTGTATCGTGTCCTACGCTGGGCGCCGATGGCCGTTGCCGACCTGGCCTCGGAGTTCTTCGACAGCGAACCGCTGCGCGCCACCATAGCCACCCGTGGCATCTTCGGAACCTTCCTCGGTCCGTGGTCGGCGGGCAGTGCGCTGGTGTTGATGCTGCGCGCCGCCGCCGATGCATCGTCCAATCCGTCTCCCGCCGGAAGCGTTCAGTTCCCTGCCGGTGGCGCGGGCGCGATCACGCAAGCCATGGCCGCGGCGGCGAAACAGGCGGGCGCAGAAATTCGCACCGGCGCTGACATCGCGGAGATTCGCGTAAAGGACGGCGTCGCCACTGGCGTCGTGCTCGCCTCAGGGGAAGAAATCTCCGCGCGCGCCGTGGTCTCGAACGCCGATCCCAAGCGCACGCTGATGCACCTGGTCGATCCCTCGCATCTCGCGCCAGACTTCGTACAAAGAATCAAGAACTACCGTTCGATGGGGACGGTCGCAAAAATCAATCTCGCGCTCTCCGCGCTTCCCGAATTCACCGCGCTCAAGGCCAAGGGTAACGGCAACCTGCTCCGCAGCCGCATCCAGATCAGCCCGGAGATCGATTACCTGGAGCGCGCCTTCGACGAATCGAAATACGGCAACTTCTCGCGGAAGCCGTACCTTGAAATTGCGATTCCATCTCTTTCCGATCCGTCGCTTGCGCCGGCCGGCCAGCACGTGATGTCCATCTACATGCAGTATGCGCCCTTCAAGCTGAAAAACAGCGACTGGGAAAGCCAGCGCGGCGCACTCGGCGAATCCGTGGTGAGCGCAATCGCGCAGTACGCGCCGAATCTGCCGCAGTCCATCCTCGACGGCCAGATCATCACCCCCAAGGATCTGGAAGAAACCTACGGTCTCACCGGAGGCCACATCTTCCACGGCGAGCTCGCGCTCGATCAGTTCTTCACCATGCGCCCGCTGCTCGACTGGGCACGGTACGAAACGCCGATCGAACGCCTGTATTTGTGTGGCAGTGGAACGCATCCTGGGACGGGCCTGACCGGCGGCTCGGGCGCCAACGCCGCGCGCGAGATTGCAAAGAGCCTCAAGAAGTAGCGCGGCACTAGATCTCCTCTGTGCACCTCTGTGTTCTCTGTGGTTCAAGAAGTTCTTTACCACGGAGGACACAGAGGTACACAGAGGAAACCCGACTTAAACTGGAAGCTCTATGCACAATTCCGCCATCCTGCTCGTCTCCTGTCCTGACCGCAAAGGCGTGGTCGCCTCGATTGCTGATTTCATCTTTCGCCATGGCGGCAACATTCTGTTCAACGATGAGCATGGAGACGAGGCATCCAATCTCTTTCTGACGCGAGTCGAATTCGATCCCGCAGAATTCGATTTTGACCTGGCCGAGTTTTCCGAGCGGTTTGCTCCCATCGCTCGCGATTTCCAGATGGACTGGCGGCTCGCCCGTTCCACCGATCGCCCCCTCATCGCCATCTTTGTTTCGAAGCATGACCATTGCCTGCAGGACCTGCTCTACCGCCACCAGAGCGGAGAGTTGCACTGCGAAATCCCGTTGATCGTTTCGAACCACCCCGACAACCAGCGAATTGCCGACTTCTACCGCATCCCCTACTTCGTCGTGCCGGTCACGAAGGAGAACAAGCGGGAAGCGGAGCAGAAGGAGATCGCGCTCGTCCGCGAACACCAATGCAGCCTGGTCGTTCTCGCGCGCTACATGCAGGTGCTCTCGGACGAGTTCATCGCCACGCTCGGCTCCGAAAATCTGATCAACATTCACCACTCTTTCCTGCCCGCGTTCGTCGGCTCCAAACCCTACCACCAGGCGTTTCAGCGCGGCGTCAAGCTGATCGGCGCCACCGCCCACTACGTTACTCAAGTACTCGACGACGGCCCGATCATTGAGCAGAATGTCGTTCGCATTCATCACCGCGATACTGTCGAGGACCTGGTCCAAAAAGGCCGCGATATCGAAAAAATCGTGTTGTCGCGCGCCGTCCGCTGGCACGTGGAAAACCGCATTCTGCTGTATGGAAACAAGACCGTGGTCTTTCAATAGCCCCATTTTTGGAGGCATTAGCCCCATGCCCTCAGGGGCTGAAGCCCGTACTGTTCGTCGCCCCGAGCGGCAAGGCTAAAGCCGTGCCTTTCCTAAAATCTGGCCAAAACTATCGTCCCGCCGCGCGGGCTCTCCCCATCGGTACTGAGAACTGAGAACCGGCAACTGGCGACTGGTTACTAGTGCAGTCACTTCCGTAACCGGGTAACCAATTGCGCTGCCGTTGCCGTTTTACTAGGCTGTACTGAAGGACATCGCCCATTCGGCCACGTTACTGTCCGATCTCGAAGGAGCTCATTTTGGTTGAGGATCCCAAATGGGAACTCGCGCTGCTCGCCACCGTTCAGAGCTTCTACCAACGGCTGTTGAGTGACCAACTCGGCGGCGAGCTGCCCGCGCCCGCCGAACTCGCCCCGGACGTCATCAGCCACACCCAGGACGTGCGCGCCACTCTCGCTCGCATGCAGCTCTGGATCCAGCTCCTCGACATGGCGATCACTCCGACCATGCTGCGGCTCGGGGTGCAGTCCGACCTTGATCCCGAAGTTGCCGAGGCGCTGCTGCGCTACTTCGCGCGTCACCGCGATGATTCCGGCGCCAATCGCGACAAGACCGATCTGGTGGCAACCTTTCTGTTTCGTCATCCCCGTGTGGCCGGCCAGTGGGAGCAGCGTGGCTACGGCCTCGATGGATCGATTCCGCTGTCTCCGTTTGAAATCGCGTTGCTGGAAATCCTGTCTGAGTCCGACGTGCCGGTGCTGTCGGAGGCCGATGTGCAACTGCTCCGCGAGTTTGGCCCCCTGCTCGACCAGGCAAATCGCTTTCAGGATTTCAGCGCGCTCATGGACTCCGGCATCATTCCGCGGGTTCGGCAGTTGAAAGCCTCGCTCGGCGAAGCGATCTATCATCCGGGAGTGCTGGCGACTCTCGCGCCGTACAACGTCGCCTTCGGCGATCGTTTCCATTCCCTGTTCAACGCCGCCGCGAAAGAGATCAAGGATTACGCCGAGCGCCTCGAAGAACTCGGCGGCAGCATTTTGAGCACCGTCGACGGCGTCGAAGTCACCGTCGAGCACGTCGCCGCGCTGAATCAGGAGTCCTTGCTGAAGGTTGACTACAGCGCGGCCCTGGAAAAATTCCGCCGCGTCGCCCGGCTGAAAAAAGAATTGGAGCGCAGGCCGCCCATTCGGCGCAACAGTTCGGAATCCGCACACGCCGCACACGCCGTGAGTGCTGGCGGCGCGGCTGCCGCTCCCGCGCTCGCCCCGGTTGCAGTTCAGAAGTATGTTCCCGCCGCCATCACGCCCCAGGCGCTTTCGGTCGAAGAAGCGAAATTACGGAGAGTGGAAGAATCGATTCGCGTCTTCGTGCGCGTAGCCGATCCCAAGTTTCGCCAGATCGTGCCCATGCGCTATTTCAACCTGATGCTCAGTCCCGCCGAGATTGAGGCCTATACCGCCGACTATCTCGAACAAACCGGCCCGCGCGCCGACGCTGCCCGAATGCTGCTGCGGGTGGTCGCGGTAACCGCGCGCATCACCACCGATATTGAAGAACTCAAGCGCTCTCGGAATTCCCGCTCGGTGTGGAAGCTGCACGCGGATTCTTTAGTAGTCCTCGTCGACATGGCCAAGCGGCTGGCCGAAGCCGTGGACCGGCTTGCCTTGACCATCGGCCAGCAAGCAGAAACGCAGGCCAACAGTGAGCCTCTCCGCGGGTCGCTCGAAAAGCTGCGCGAGCGCACCGGCGAAGCCGCCAAACTCATCGCCGAAGCGTAACAACCGGTTCGATCGGTTGCCGTCAGCTTTTTGTCAGGAATTTCTCTGCCGCATTTGGGTGTTCCGGATTAAGGAGTTCGCACTTTCCCAGCAATTTCAGCTCCGAGCCTCTGAAAGTGGACAACGTTCCAGGTGTAGACCTTTGTTGCGCGCGCCTTTAAAGCGCACTGGCCCATTAAGGCGTCGTAAATCGTCCCCCCGACGATACCCGCGCTTGCAGCTTCCCGGATCGCGTGTCGATACTCAGGGGCCTCCAACGATATCAACTCCAGCCGTTCCGCAACTGAATCGAGAGCCCACAGCGCCTGGTCCACTCTCATGCCTAGTTTTCCAGGCAACCGAGTCAGAGTCGCATAGAGTTCCGCAAGGCTATGCGCAGCGCAGCACGCATTTTTGCGGTCGGCATCGGCAAGAACGGCAAAGCTCCGTTCATAGTGTTCATGACCGTCCAGAAACGATGCGACCAGGACCGATGTGTCGAAGAAGGATTTCACCGTTTCGTGCCCAATATTTGCCGCTCACGTTCCTTGCGAACCTTACGGATGGTCTCATCGACAACCGACGCCTTTAACGGGCCGGTTCGAAAAACCAAGATGCCCTGTCTCTTGTAGGCCGTGGCATTGCCGCGCACTGGACGCAAAACGATATGGTCGTCGAACGACTCCAGTTCCAGTGGCTCTCCAGGCTCCAGTTGCAGCTGCTCGCGAACCGGCTTGGGAAGAACCAGCCGGCCTGCCCGGTCCATATTCAGCGTGGTGTTCATAATGGCATTATACCATGGGAATTGCCATTTCTCATACCATTTCAAGAAGTGTCCTGAGCGAAAACAACGAAAAAAAGGGACGGGCAAAGTGCCCGTCCCCGTCCTTCCACGATTCGCCTCAGTGAATATCGAACTGCTCCTGGTGCAGTGCCGGATCCGATTTCACGATGATCGTTTTCTTGGTGAGCTCTTCCATCTCGTTCAGCAACCGTGCGTTGTCCGCCTTCAGCGCTTTGGCAACGTCCGGGTTCACTCGCAACATCACGTCGCTGTGCTCCAGATGGCGCGAGATCTTGCGCATCTCGACATACACCTCGTTGCAGATGGTGTTCACGGCTTTCACAAAGCCCGTGGCCTGGCAATACGGACACGGCGATCCAATCGTCCGTTCCAGCGACTGCTTCACCCGTTTGCGCGTGATCGCCACCAGACCGAAATCGTTGAACTGCAGTACCTTCGAGGGCGCTCGATCGAGGCGCAACGCCTCTTCCAGGGCTTGCATCACCTTCTGCCGGTTGCGGCGCTCGTCCATGTCGATGAAGTCGATGATGATGATGCCGCCGAGATCGCGCAGCCGCACCTGGCGCACGATTTCCTTGATGGCATCGACGTTGGTCTTCACGATCGTGTCTTCGAGCCGGGCGGTTTTGCCAACGTACTTGCCCGTGTTCACGTCGATGGCGACCAGCGCCTCGGTCTGATTGATCACGATGTAGCCACCGCTCTTCAGCCAGACTTTCGACTTCAGCGCCTTGTTGATTTCCTCGTTCAGCCCGAACTGCTCGTAAAGCGGCGTCTCTTTCGTGTAGAGCTTGACGCGCTTGACCAGCCCCGGCTGGAAGCGATTCGCAAACCGGACAATGCGCTCGTATTCCTGCTCGGTATCGACCCAGATGACGGAAAAATCCGAGCTCACCTGATCGCGCAGCACCCGCTCCACCACGTTCAGATCGTGATAGATCAGCGCCGGCGACTTGCTGCTTTCGGAGCGCGTCTTGATCTCGCTCCAGAGGTTCTTCAGAAAGTGAATATCGGCTCGCAGCTCCTCATCGGTAGCGCCGGCCGCCGCGGTCCGCACAATGAAACCGCCGCCGCCGTTTTCACGCTCGCTCTGGATAATCCGCTTCAGCCGCTGCCGCTCTTCTTCCGACGAGATCTTGCGCGACACGCCGGTGTGGTTCACGGTCGGCATGAAGACCAGGAATCGCCCCGGCAACGCGATGTGACTGGTGATGCGTGCGCCCTTCTTGCCGATCGGCTCTTTCGCAATCTGGATCAGCACCTCCTGCCCTTCTTTGAGCAGTTCGCTGATCTGCGGCACCACCGTGTTCTCGCGGCTGCGGAAGCGGCGTCCACCGCGCCGTCCGCGCCCTCCTCGATCGAACCCTCGTTCCGGCCCGCGACGCTGCGTGCGTTGCAACAGCCTCGCCTCAGGTGCGGGGCTGCGAACCTCCGCGCTCGCATCCACGGAACCATCGCCAATCGCCTCGGCTTCGAGCAGCGCCTCAGCTTCGGCTTGCGCTTCTTCGAGTTCCAACTCCTCCGCTTCTCGCTCTTCGGCTTCCAGCACAGCTTCGGGAACCGCAT
>JBAVVP010000281.1:0-1937 GCA_049697355.1 Terriglobales bacterium | reverse complement strand
GTGGTCGCAGGTGAAGACGATCACCAGGACCTCCGCGTCATGGAAGCTGCCCAGAGAGTATGTCTTGCCATCGACGCCGGGCAGATTGAAGTCGGGGGCCGTACTGCCGATCTTCAGCGCTTCGGGATCATTAGAAGTGGCCACGCTCGGCAGGCCGCAAAGGAATCCCGCGACAACGAGCAGGGACACGCCGAATTGAATTCGCCGCATAAAAGGTTGCCTTCCTCGCTCACGCTTCGGGCATGTAGGTCTTCCGAATAAAGCACTATTGTCACCTAGCAGGCTGTTGAACTTGTGCGACTTTCAGGCAGCGGCGCGAGTGCCGGCCATCGGAGGCCATGACGGACCGCCGACGCGCGCATGGAAGTCAACTCGCGCCGATACGCGCTCACAATGCACCACGTGATTGACATGAGAAGATACGCAGGCGCGGCAAGACCCCCTTCTTTCTGCAACCCCTTCGGCGTGCCGATTCCGAACAGCTTGCGCATAATCAGTCCCAGGTTGCGCGCCGCGACCTGGAGCAGATAACGTTTCGAGACTTGCAACAACCCGTGTAACCAACAGCGTCTCGCTCCGCCGGTCTCGCAGACATGAGCAAACGTCCGTTCGACGTATTCGCTCCGCAACCGCTGCAATTTCTTGCTCCGCGGACCGCGGACACGACGATGATTGTCGGTGATCGCCGTACGCTCCGCCTTGGATCGCTCGCTCCACTTCCAAGGGCGCTTACGCTTCGGCTCAGGAATGTATGTCCGGACTCCCAACGTCTCGTTAACGACCGCCAACGTCTCCGCCGCGTGATAGCCCTTGTCGGCCACGGCCTCCTTGATGTTCGCTGGACTTTCGGCCTCAATCACGTTCAACTGCGCCTGCACCACGCTCTCGGCCAAGGTCTCGGTGTCCGCCCGATCGGCCGGATAGATCGTGGCGGAAAGCACCAAATCCGTTTCGAGATCGACGACGTGCTCAGCCTTGTAGGCCGGATGCGTCGTGCCATCTTTCATGCGGGCGATTCGGCTTTCCGCGTCGTTCGGCGACATCCAGTCATCGTTCGAGACCTTCTTGTCCCGACGAGTTTTGTCGAATCGCCGCAGTTCCTCGTCCGTCGGGTTTTCCAGGCCGGCTTCGGCGGCCAAGCCGCGCAGGTAGGTCTTCCAATCTTCGCCCGTGGCACGACGCACAATGCTCTTCATCGCCGCGTCGGCCTCCAGCATCGTCGAATCGACCGCCACGGTCTTACCCGCGAGCAATTGATGCTCGGCGGCGAGCTTCAATACAAAGACGAACATCGCCTCATGGACTTCCAGCGGCAGCCGGTCGTGAATCCGCGACAGGCTGGAGTGGTCGGGAGTTTCTTCGTGCAGTGGCACTCCAAGGAACTCAGCCAACGAACGGCTGTCACCGCACCGCCAAGCAATCCCGCGTTGCGAACCGATGCCCTCGAAGTATCCGACCAGAATCATGCGGAAATACACGCCCGGTGGGATCGAATCGCGCCCCATGTTGGCGGCGTAGTAGGGCGCACAAAGCTTCTCGAGCCATTGATCGAAGCCGGCCTCCGCCAAGAGGACATTCAGTTTTTTGTAGAAGGGGTGCCCCGGCGACTTGGGCAATTCGTTTGTAGCAATCCAAGCGGCCTGTTGTTCGGTCTTCCGTTTTCCGAGTGCCATGCCCTTGCTTCCTTGCGGTGAGTTGATGAACCTCGCGGGCAATATACCATGACCGTCAAGGGCACTTTTTCAACAGACTGTTAGAGGAACGGTTTCGGTCGGCAAGAAATCCGGAGCGAAAAGCAAACGACGCACACTCGGCTTCCGAACGGATCGCTAGCGCTATCCCCCGAAGTGCAGCAGCCAGTGCGTCTGCCGAACCGCCGAAGAACGGCTAGCCAGACCACTTGCGTGGCCGCGAAAACGCTGAACTGAGTGTCCATT
>JBAVVP010000280.1:0-6923 GCA_049697355.1 Terriglobales bacterium | reverse complement strand
GCTGGAAGCGCTGGCTCTACCGGCTGATGACCCTGGGGTCCACGAACATCAGCGAACGCGCACTTGCGGTGGACGAGCGAGTGGGCTGGCTGATTACGCTGATCGGCATCCCTTCGGCGTTCCTGCTGCACGGCTACGTCGGGTTTATTTTTGGCTCGGTCAAGGCGAACCCGTGGTGGTCGTCGCCGCTGATGCCGGTGGTGTTTATCTTCTCGGCCATGGTGTCGGGGATCGCCACCGTGATGCTGCTCTACATGTTGATGACATGGTCCCGCGGTAAGACGATCGATATGCGCTGCGTCGACACGATCGCGCGCTACCTGTTCTACATCTTCATTATCGATTTCAGTTTAGAGATGCTTGACCTGATCCACCGCATCTACGAGGCCGATGAAAGTTTCCGCAGCCTGGATTTCATGGTCCATACCAAACTGTACATGTCGCATATCGTAGTGCAGATTGTACTGGGCACGGTTACTCCCATTGCCCTTCTCGCTTTGACCCAGGTGCTGAAGCTCGGCGAAATGACCCGCAAACGCATTTACGCGCTGGCTGGATGCCTGACCCTGATCGGCATTTTTGCCATGCGCTGGAACGTCGTGATCGGGGGACAGCTGTTCTCCAAGAGTTTTCTGGGATACACGACGTACAAGATGGGCCTGGTCACGCGCGAAGGACTGCTGGTCGCGATTGTGCTGACCGTTCTGCCACTCGTCATCTTGTGGGTACTGGTGAAACTCCTGCCTCCATGGCCGGAAGCAACTTCGGGCTCGCTGCCGGAAGCCACACTCGCGGACTAAGTTTTGCGCACGACGTTCAACCGTATCCGTTTGCCAGCCTCAAAGCGGTGGAGACTATGGACGAATCTCACGAGGCTTTAGCGCGGCTTGCCGAACGACTGGAGCACCTGGAGAGCCGAGTCTCCGCCCTGGAACGGTCCCCTAAAGCCGCCAACTCCCGCCCCTCCCCGGCAACCGCGGCGGCGAGCGCAACGCCTGCCACGGCGCCGATCGCCCTTCCGCAAGAGGGAGGAGTGTTTCCGGTTGTGGGCAAAGCCATGCTCGGGATTGCGGGCGCCTACCTGCTGCGAGCCGTGGCGGAATCGGGGGCGCTGCCGCAGTGGGTGGTCGTAGCGCTTGCCCTTGCGTATGCGGGAATGTGGTTGCTATGGGCGGCTCGGGTTCCGGCCAACACCTCTTTTGCCAGTGTCGCGTACGCCGTAACCTCGGCCTTGATTCTCGCTCCCATGCTCTGGGAACTCACGCTGCGTTTCAAGGTATTGCCAGCTTCGGCGGCCGCCGGAGTGCTGATCGCATTTGTGGCCGGGGCATCGGCCCTGGCATGGAAACGCAATCTGGCGCCGGTCGTCTGGATCGCCAACATCGCCGCGGCATTCACGGCTCTCGCGTTAATGATTGCCGCGCACGATCTGGCGCCGTTCACTGCGGCGCTGCTCATCATGGCTCTGGCCAGCGAATTCGCGGCCGCTCGTAATCGCTGGCTGCGCCTCCGTTTTCTGGTGGCGCCGGCGGCGGACCTGGCCGTTTGGATTCTGATCTACATCTACTCGCTGCCGGAAAGTGCCCGCGTGGACTACGCGCCCGTCCAAATCGCCCTGCTCACGCTCCCGTCTGCTCTATTTCTGATTTACGGGGCCAGCGTTGCCTTTCGAACTACTTGGTTGCGCCAGCGGATCACCATCTTCGAAATCGTGCAGACCGTCATCGCGTTCCTGCTGGCGGCCTTCAGTTGGTTCTGGTTCGAGCCTGCCGATCGCGTCGGCCTGGGGATTTTCTGCTTGTTCGTCTCGGCCGCTTGTTACCTGGTAGCGTTTGTCCGCTTCGACCGCTGGCGGGAGCGACGTAACTACTGGGTGTATTCCATCTGGAGCGCGTTGTTGCTCCTGGCGGGCAGCTTTCTTTGTCTGCCGCCGGCGCTGCTGGCGTTCTGGTTGAGCGCGGCGGCAATTGTTGTCACTGTGGTCGGCGTCCGAACCTCCCGCTTGACGCTGGAGTTCCATGGTTTGGTGTATCTGGGTGCGGCCGCTTTTGCATCCGGCCTGTTAAAGTATGCCGCCCGCGCCCTCGCCGGAACGTTTCCCAACGCCCCGGGCTGGATGGTCTGGTTGGTGGCTGCTTCCGTGCTTCTCTGCTACGCCGTTGGAGGGCGATTCCCGGGAGAACGGTGGAACCAGCGGCTGATGCGGCTGCTCTCGGCAATACTGGCCGTCAGCGCCGCCGCCACCCTGTTGGTCTCGGCCCTGGTTTGGCTGGCGTCGGTGGGGATGACTCCCGGGGCATCCCATATCGCCGTGATCCGTACGCTCATTACGTGCGCTCTGGCGCTCACGCTCGCCTTCGGAGGCTCGCGCTGGCAGCACATCGAACTGGTGTGGACCGCGTACGGCACACTGGCCCTGGTCACGGCCAAGCTTCTGTTCGAAGACTTGCCCCACGGGCACTCAGGATCCATCGCCATCTCGATCTTTCTCTACGCGGTCGCTCTGATTATCGTTCCTCGCATGGCGCGCATGGGATCGCACCGTGGGGGAAGTGGGAACTCGTCGAAAGGCATGCCCTGACATGGGTCTCACTTTTTCCTTCCAGTTGTGGGTGAGAGCGCACCGCAAATCGGAAGCCTCTACTTTGGCAAGCCCTTGCTGAACATCCTGGTCAAGCGGATTTCAACTGCCCCATAACCAAATAAGTCGCCTTCGTTCAGCCCTGCGGACGACTTCGGGTCGATCCTGCGTTCGCCTACTTCGCTGCTCGGGTCGTCTTCGTCGTAGGTAACCTCGAAAGTTGCCCCAGAGATTGACTCAGTCCTAGTGAATGTGGGCATCTTCCATAGGTTGGGATCCCAAGGAGAGAATCCAATGATAGGCCATTCACCCTTTATCAGTCCCAAGTCGCCACATCGTGCAGCAAAAACTGCCGCTTGCGGGGAAGCTTCTGGGATCTGGTCAGCCCGCGGAACGTTGTCTAAAGGCGGTCCGAAGAAGTAGCAGAAAATGATCTTTCCCCGCGGCGCTACCCGTGCGATTCTACCAATCGCATATCCTTTTCCATCCCTCATGGGAACTGCGAACCAATCGCCTACCTTATAGGGCATACTCGCTTTTCTAGTCATTTTCCTTAAAGCTCTCTTGGCTGCTTCATGTAGCCAGGTTTATTGGGATCCTTTGGGCACCAGGGGCTGCCAGTTGCGTTAGCGTAGGTTGCGGACGACCAGGATCATGCCGGGGCGCAGGGCTGCGACATTCTGGTTGTCGTGCTTCAGGGCGGAAACCGTCGTGTTGTAGGAGTTTGCAATCGAAGACAGGGTTTCGCCGCGCTTGACCTTGTGATGCCTCACGGTGGGATGGGCGCTGGCCGATGCGGTCTGGGTTGCGGCGTAACGTTTTGAGCGGCTGGAATGCTTGCTCGCGACCTGCGTTTCGCCCGCGCTCCGCGTGACGGGCAGGTGGAGATACAAAACCCTTCTTCCCGCGAGGCTGCTTCCTTTGAGGTGGTTCCAGCCGCGAAGCATTTTCGCGGAGACGCCAAAATTTTCGGCGACCGACTCCACCGTATCGCCTTTGCGCACCTTGTAGTGGGTGATGGCATGGGCGTAAGTGCTGGTATCGCTCTGTTTGCCGGGGGCGATGGGGATGATCAGTCGGGCTTCGGGCGGGAGCGAATCGCCATTCAGGTCTTTGTCATTCAGATCATTGGCTTCGGCGATGGCTTTCGCAGTCGTGTGGAAAGTTCGGGCAATCGAGGCCAGCGTCTCCCCACTCTGCACTTTGTGATAGCGCCACCAAACGCGCTTGTCGGTTGGAATCGAGGCGACCGCGGTCTGAAATTTGTCGGCCGTCCCGGCGGGCAGGTGGAGTTCGAATGCACGATCCTTGGGCGTGGTAAGCCGAAGCAGGCTGGGGTTGAGCTCGAGCAGGTCGGAGGTGGTGACATCGACGCACTCGGCCGCGAGCCTGAGATCGATGGGATAGTCGATTTTGACCGTTTCGTAAGGAACTGGCTTTTCCTTCACCACCGAATCCAGCCCGTATTGCGTGGGATTCTTGGCCATGATGGTGACGGCCACGATGATGGGAACGTAGTTGCGGGTTTCTTTCGGCAGCACGTTGCGGCGGTAGAGTTCCCAGAAATCGGCGTAGCCGGTGCGTTTGACCGCGCTTTGGACGGTGCCGGGACCGGAGTTGTACGCGGCCATGGCCAGGTACCAGTCTCCGAACTCGGCGTAGAGGTCTTTCAAATGGTGAGCGGCGGCGCGAGTCGCCTTTTCCGGATCCTGCCGGTCATCGACCCACCAACTGCGCTCGAGTCCGTAGCCCTTAGCGCGAGTGCCCATGAACTGCCACATGCCGCGAGCGCCGGCGCGGGAAACGGCCAGGGGATGGAATCCGGACTCAGCCTGGGCAAGATAGATCAGTTCCTGGGGAACGCCTTCTTCCTGCAGGGTGTGGCGGATCATGTCTTCGTAGCGCCCGGAGCGGGCCAGGGCGTGTTCCAGGGTGCCGCGTCCGCGGTTCGAGAAATAGCTGATGTAACCGGCGACTTGGTCGGTCATGACCAAAGGCAGATCGGAATGCGTGGATTTGAGTTCGGCTTCGGCCTTGGCCTTGATGGCCTGGTCGACGGCGGGAGTGAGTTCGTTCGCTTCGTCAATCGGCGCGGGTTCCGACTTCTGCTCCGCAAAACCGTCGCCCTGCTGCAAGGCGGCAAGTTCGAGGCCGTTGATGCCGTCGAGGATGCGGTCAAGTTCGCGTGCCAGGCGATCGTCGGAACGTAGATCGAATCCGCTGCCCAGAAGTTGGTTGAAGGCGGAGTCGAAATTCTGCTTGGCGGCTTCGAGGTGCCCGGCGCGATAATTATCCTGCCCTGACTGGTACTCTTTTTCGACGCGCCCGATCAGGTCGGCTACGGGATCGACTTGGAGCGCCGGCGGAACCTGCGGCTTCGATTGCGGTTCGGCGTCGGCGGCTTTCTGCTTTTGCGGATCGGGCGGGCTGCTGGCCGCGACCAGGGCCGGTGCCTGAGCTTGAGCCGGAGGCTTGAAGGGAGACGATTTCTGGGCGCTTTGGCAAGCGAGAGTCGACGCCAAAGTTGCCGACAATGCGGCCGCGAGCAGAATCGCCAGATACGAGTGAGAAGAAAGCCTCATATTTTCAAAAACTTACCGCAACCGATTCCGGGCCAGAGCGAACGTTATCTAGTATTGAGATGGTACTATCGCAAAATTCGTTGGGTCAACGCTAAGACACATGAACTCGGTTACCTTGGGAACCGATGGTTAGGTTACGGCAGCCCGGCGGAAGATAGCAAGCGGGGCCGTGGCGCCCGGGGTTCGTATCAAGGTATCGCCTTAGCATGCCGCTGAAACTCAGGGTTCGTATCCGGGTATCGCTTTAGCGATACCATAAGTTCAAAATCAGACGCCCCTTTAGGGGCTGGACGTCTAAAGGGAATCAGGTTGTTGCCGACGAATCTAACATCGTTCCGGATACATCGAAGCCAACTATGAAAGCCATACAGGTAAAGCGAACCGGTGGGCCGGAAGTCATGGAACTCGTGGACTTGCCGGTTCCGCAGCCGAAACCGAACGAAGCCGTGGTGAAGATTGAAGCGGTGGGCGTGAACTTTATCGACGTCTATAACCGCGAAGGCCGTTACCCGGCGGCGCTGCCGTTTGTGCCGGGACAGGAAGCGGCGGGCGTGGTTTCGGCGGTTGGCAGCGACGCACACCAGGTCGCGGTGGGGGATCGTGTAGCGTACACCCTGGCGCTCGGGAGCTATGCCGAGTACGCCGCGGTGCCGGCCGATCGTCTGGTGAAGATTCCTGCCGGAGTTGGGGCGCGCGACGCGGCGGCCGCCATCTTACAGGGCATGACGGCGCACTACCTTTCTCATGACACGTATCAACTGAAGAAGGGCGACACGGCGCTGGTCCATGCCGCAGCCGGCGGAGTTGGGTTGCTGCTGGTGCAGATGGCGCACAACATTGGGGCGCGCGTGATTGCGACGGTTTCGACCGAAGAAAAGGCCAAGCTGGCGCGGGCCGCGGGAGCCGACGAAGTCATTCTTTATACCCAGGTTGATTTTGAGGCGTAGACAAAACGGCTGACCGGCGGCAAAGGCGTGGATGTGGTGTATGACTCGGTGGGCAAGACGACATTTGAAAAGGGTCTGAACCTGCTGCGTCCGCGCGGCATGATGGTGCTCTACGGAGCTTCCAGCGGACCGGTTGCGCCGCTGGATCCGCTGGCGCTTACCCAGAAGGGGTCGATGTTCCTGACGCGGCCTTCGCTGGGGCATTACGTGATCACCGCCGAGGAGTTGCAGGCGCGGGCCGGAGCGGTCTTCGGCATGATTCGAGACGGTAAACTCAAGTTGCGGATCGAACACGTGTATCCGCTGGCCGAAGCGCCGCAGGCGCACCGCGATCTGGAAGGGCGCAAGACCACGGGGAAGTTGCTGCTGCTCACGTAGGGACAGCCGCCCTCGGCTGTCCAGCCGGACGAAGTCCGGCAACGTCCGGCAACGCGCTGAGATCAGATGCCGTTTGTGGAACTGGAAAACTCGCCGCATGCGGCCGGGGTTCGACCGGTTCAGATTCATTATCGTGATGTGGGCAGTGGTCGGCCGCTGGTTTTCTTGCATGGAGGATGGGGTTATAGGGTGTATCCCATCGAGCGGCAGATCGCGGCCTTCAAGGCCCACGTGCGCTTTGTGATTCCGGATCGGTCCGGACATGGGCGCTCCTCTCCATTGCTTACGCAACTGCCTACCGATTTTCATCAACGCGCCGCAGAGGAGACGTTGCTGGTACTCGATGCGCTCGGGATCGAGCGCGCGGTTCTTTGGGGACACAGCGACGGCGCGGTGATTGCCGCGATGATTGGACTGTCCGCTCCGCAACGGTGC
>JBAVVP010000279.1:0-1596 GCA_049697355.1 Terriglobales bacterium | reverse complement strand
GCAAAGTCGTGTTCTTGTTCTCCAGGAGCTGCGTCATGTAGGCCAGGGTTTCCAACACGGCGTGCAGTTTCTGGTAATCGTCCTGGCCCAGCGGCGCCGTGAGCGCGCGCTCCAGGATCTTCTCCAGTTCTTGTCGATTCAGCTCCAGCGGTGGAATGACGGGCGGCACGGATCAGTCTCCGATCTGGGCCAGCCGCTGCCGGAAATCCCGGCAGAGCGGATATCCCAACACTTCCTTGATCGATCGGTTGGGCCCGTGATGGTAGACGTCGTCTTTTCCGCGGCCCGTGGTCGAGCCCAGCACCCTCCAGTTGGCCGCGCGATAGCAGGTGCCGCGAAAACGCGCAGGATCGATAAACGTCTCGAGGAAATAGAGCGGATGTCCGTACATCTGCTGCCACTCCGCACTCAACCGGCGAGCCATGCCGGAAAGAATGTGCGAGGCGGCGTGCGCCACAGTGACCCAGGGCAAAATCAGAAAACGAAGGTTGTAGGCCAGGAAGTGAATGTTCTGGCGACGGGCTTCCGGCGACCAGCCGATGAAGCGATCGCGGCTGGCCAGGTGGCGGGGGGACGAGGACCAGGCCAGGCAGGCAATCGGCCGCCCTTGCGCCCAGACCAGGAACTTTAAGTTCTCCCCCACAGGCTGGACATGATGCTGGTAGTGGTATTGCTCGATCAAGCTGTTGAACAATGCCTCCTCGGGGGTGCGCCGCACTTGCCGAAACTCGAGCGGCTGGATCTCGCTCAGCCTGGCCGTCAGAGGGTGCGCATCGACCGCCACGAAAGTGGGGCGATTTCGCTCCACCAGCGGATTGCGCGGCTTCATCTTTAATGCCGGCAACTGGATCAGCCCTTCGCGGTGCAGCTTCAACATCAGCCCGCGGCATACCATGTCCCGCAGTGCACCGTTGGGTTGTCTCCAGTTCCAGGCCTGGCAAAGCAACTTGGATAGTTGACGCCGGCTGGACGTCGGGTGGGCAGCCATGAGTTGCTGAATGAAGCCTACATCCGCTTCGGTGACCGGCCGATGCCGATAGACAAGCTTGGCTTCCATGAACAGCAGCGTAGCCAATTTCAAAATGGAACGCAAGCTTTTTCTGTTGCGGCCGAATATCGGAACTTACCCCGGCAGCGACAACGGGCGCCATGCGGGGGGAACCTTTGCCGACGTCGGGTCGCCACCCATAATCAGCAGCTGGAACTCGTGCGCCGCCAGCTTATGAACTGCTTCGGTTGCACTGACCGGCCAGAACCGGAAGCGGCCCGCCGACAGACGCCGATGACAGAGCCAGAATCCACTCCCGTCATACCCAAGGACCTTAATGGCCGTGCGGCGCCGATTACAAAACACGTACAACGTGCCGGAAAAAGGATCGCTTCTGAGATGCTGCTTGCAAAGGCGAGCCAGGCCATCAATCCCGCAGCGGAAATCGACTGCCTCCACCGCCACCAGGATGCGCGTTTGCGCCGTCGCCTGGATCATGCCGACTCCCACAACGCTCGGCTCAGGCTAGCCAGATCCGGCGCCGTGCTTCCTTTCCACTGAATGCGCAGCTTGCCACGCGGCCCTTCCAACTCAATCAGACACTCCAA
>JBAVVP010000278.1:0-16338 GCA_049697355.1 Terriglobales bacterium | reverse complement strand
GGTTTCGACCGTGGCGCCCGCCAAGCCTCGCGAGCGTCGCTCCCGTCCGGCTTGTGCCTCTCACTTCCTTCTCGAACAAGTTTTCGAAGGGATCGTTTTCCCCCGACGGCAACCAGGTGGCCTTCTCCTGGAACGGCGACGAGGAACGCGATGGCATCGATATTTACGTCAAGCAGATTGGCGTCGAAAAGGCACTCCAGATCACGCACCAGTTCGGCTACAACTTCTTCCCCATCTTTTCACCGGACGGCCGCTACATCGCCTTTCTGCACGGGAATCGCGGCGAAGTTCCGGGCATCTTTGTCATTCCGGCGCTGGGTGGGCCGCCGCGCAGACTGACTGACTTTCAGCCCGACATTTCCTGCCGGCCCTCATTGAACTGGTCTCCCGATGGCAAATTCCTGCTCTTCTCCGACCGCTCTGGAGATCAACCTTGCAGTGTGAAGCGGCTCACCATCGAAGACCTCAGCGTCCGCCAACTTTCGTTCCCTCCCGTCCCATCCACCGGCGATTGGGACGCGCAGTATTCCCCCGACGGTAAGAGCATCGCCTTTATCCACAACACCAAAGACGTCGAAGATATCTATGTCATGCCTGCGGCGGGCGGTGCACCGCAGCGCGTCACCTTCGACAACCGGCTCCTCTCCGGCCTTGCCTGGATGCCCGATAGCAAAGAACTCATCTTCTCCTCCAACCGCGGCGGTCAGAGTCGGGGGTTGTGGCGCATGCCAGCGGCCGGCGGCACCCCCGAACGCCTGTCGGTCGGATCCGAACGTGCCTACTTTCCCACCGTCAGCCTCAAGGGAAATCGCCTTATTTATGCCAGCGGATTCTGGAATGAGAACATCTGGCGCGCCCCCATCGGCGCCGGTCATCGTCTCGGCAAACCCGAGCGCCTTATCTTTTCCAGCATGCAAGAAGAAGGCCCGCAATACTCGCCCGATGGCAAACACATTGCCTTTCAGTCCACCCGCTCCGGCAGCTTTGAAATCTGGCGCTCTGACCCCGACGGAACTAACCTGGTGCAGTTGACCTCATTCGGTGGCCCGCTCACCGGCACGCCGCGCTGGTCTCCCGATGGGCGGCAGATTTCCTTCGACACCCGTCCCGGCCCACACCCCAACATTCATATCGTCAGCGCCGACGGCGGGCCAGTTCGCCGTCTCCCCAACGATACCTCGGACGACGGCGTGGCCAGTTGGTCGCACGACGGAGGCTGGATCTATTTCGCTTCCAACCGCAGCGGTAAGTGGCAAGTTTGGAAAAGGACCGTCACGGGCGGGCAACCCGTCCCGGTTACCGAGAATGGAGGATTCGCAGCGCTCGAATCGCCCGACGGCAAATCCATCTACTACACCAAGTTCAACGAGGATGGCATCTTCCAAGTCCCGGTTGACGGAGGCCAGGAAATTAAGGTGACCAACGATCCGCCCAAGAATTATTGGGGATACTACGCCGTCGGTCCGGATGGGCTGTATTTTGTGGGAGACACCGGGACTCCCTCAAAAAGCCGTCCCGGCTTCAAGTTCTTCGATTTTCGGACCCGCAAGATCACGGTCATGGGAGACATGGAGAAATCCCCCTACGAAGGCGCTCCCGGCCTGTCGGTCGCGCCCGATGGAAAATATCTGCTCTACGTGCAACTCGACGAGGGCCGCAGCAGCCTGATGATGGCCGAAAACTTCCACTGAGGTGCTTTCCGCTGTCTGCCCGAACGCCTCCACCGGTGTAAAATTAGAGGTCGCGAATATCCGCGCTTACGTCTAACGTTCTACATCCCGTCCTGGAAAGGATCCCCTATGGCCACCATGGAAGCCCCGCCGCGTCTGCAAGTCCGCCTGCACGAAGGCCCGTTCAAGAATGAGGCGTTCGTCGATTTCACCAAAGAAGACAACGTGCGCAAGATGCGCTCCGCCATCGAAAAAGTGCGCGGACAACTCGGCCGCGAGTATGACCTGATCATCGGCGGCAAGCGCCTGAAGACCTCGGGCAAGATCCGTTCCATCAATCCCGCCAAGCCGTCGGAAGTGGTTGGCATCCACCAGAAGGCGGGAAACGAGCAAGTCGAACCCGCCGTCCAGGCCGCCTGTCAAGCTTTTGGTCACTGGAGCCACACTTCCGTCGAGGAGCGCGCGTCGCTTCTGTTCCGCGTCGCCGATGTGATGCGCGAGCGCAAGCTTGAATTCATGGCGTGGCTGGTGTTCGAAGTTTCGAAGAACTGGCTCGAAGCCGACGCCGACGTCTCCGAGACCATCGACTTCTGCGAGTTCTACGCCCGCGAAGCCTTGCGCTTCGCGAAAGCCGAGCCGCCCGTGCAACTGCCCGGAGAGCGCGGCACACTGACCTACATCCCGCTCGGCGTCGGCGCCGTGATCCCGCCGTGGAACTTTGCCTGCGCCATCATGGCGGGCATGACGCTGGCTTCCATCGTCAGCGGCAACACCGTAGTTCTGAAGCCGTCCAGCGACTCGCCGACCACGGCGGCCAAGTTCGTCGAACTGCTCGAAGAATGCGGCATGCCCGAAGGCGTCGTGAACTTCTGCCCCGGCGGAGGCGCCACCTTCGGAGACGCCCTGGTGGCGCATCCCAAGATTCGCTTCATCGCTTTCACCGGCTCGCGCGAAGTCGGATTACACATCAACCAGACCGCCGCGCATCAGCAGCCCGGCCAGCTCTGGATCAAGCGCACCGTCCTCGAAATGGGCGGCAAAGACGCCATCGTCGTCGATGCCGATGCCGATATCGACTCCGCCGTCGAAGGCGTGGCCCAGGCCGCTTTCGGCTTCCAGGGCCAGAAGTGTTCGGCTTGCTCCCGCGCCATCGTCGACGAGCGCGTCTATGACAAGGTCCTCGAGAAACTGAAAGCCCGTGCCGAACGCATCACCGTCGGCGATCCCGCCATGAACCCAAACATGGCCGCCGTCATCAACGAAGGCTCGATGAACGACATCCTCCGCTACATCGAGATCGGCAAGAAGGAAGGCCGCCTCATCACCGGCGGCGCGCGTGACACCAAGGCGGGCGAAGGATACTTCATCCAGCCGACCGTGATCGCCGACATCCCGCCGAAGTCGACGCTCGAACAGGAAGAAATTTTCGGACCGGTGCTGGTGGTGATCAAGTCGCGCAACTTCGATCACGCCCTGGAAATCGCCAACGACACCCAGTTCGGACTCACCGGCGCCGTCTATTCCAGTTCGCGCGAGAAACTCGACCGCGCCGTGCGCGAGTTCCACGTCGGCAACCTCTACCTGAACCGCAAATGCACCGGAGCCATGGTAGGCGCGCATCCCTTCGGAGGCTTCAACATGTCCGGCACCGATTCCAAGTCCGGCGGCCCCGACTACCTCTACCTCTTCACCCAAGCGAAGAGCGTGGGCGAAAAGATCTAGCAGGCTGGGCAACTCAGGTTTCGTAGTCAGGTGCCAGGTCTTAGGCAGAACGTGGTTTTCCTAAGACCTGACACCTAAGACCTAAGACCTGACACCTGAAAGCTCAAACCGCCCGCCCGGCTCCCGCCACAAAAATCCTCTTGACAGCCCTTAGCGGGCGTTCTACAGTTACCCACCGAGAGCGAGCGCTCGTCTTGTTACCGGCGGGCGCATGAATCTATGCCCAAGCTTTTGGACGACACCGTCGCCAGGAACCGGCTCAAGATCGAACGCGCCGCGCTCAAGCTCTTTACCCGCCAGGGATTTCACGGCACCACCGTCCGCGAAATCGCCCAGGGTGCCGGCGTCTCCATGGGCAAGCTCTACCTTTACTACCCCAACAAGGAAGACATCTTCATTGGCCTGGTCCAGCACATGGAGCAAAGAATGGAAGTGCTCCGACAGCGCAAGATTCTTCCCTTGATGCAATCCCCCGATCCGGAGTCGTTGAAGAAGCTGGGGAGGGCCGTCGGCCGCGTCGTCTCAGAGAATCTCGACTACTGGCGGCTGATGTACGTCGACGTCGTCGAGTTTCGTCATAAGCACTTCATTCACAGCTACCGGGAAGTTGCCGGAGGCCTGCGCACCTATTCGACGGCTTTGTTTCAAAAGGCGCCCGTTCCATTCCCCAGCGATGTGAACCCCGGGTTTGCCTATGTCAGTTTGTACCTGCAGTTTGTCACGCATTTTCTGGTGGAAAAACTCTTCGGCGCCGAGCGCTATCTGGGCGTAAGTGACGAAGAAGCGATCGATCAGTTCGTCCGTCTGTACACCCGCAGCCGCAAGGATCGAGTTGCGAAGCCGTAATTGCGACACCGTAATCGGTAACACAAGGAGGAAGTATGCGAACGCGAACACTGGTAACGCTGCTGGCGGCCGCCGCCATTCTCTGTTTCATGACGCCGATGACGCAGGCGCAAACGGCTACCACCGGGCAAATCGTGGGCGTCGTGGCCGATCCCACCGGGGCCGTTGTGGCTGACGCAAATGTCACGCTGACGAGCGACGCCGGCGTGCGCCGCCAAACCACAACCGGCGGCAATGGCCGATACACGTTTCCCCTGCTCGATCCCGGTGTCTATCAGGTCGAAGTGACCCACGCCGGATTCGCCTCGGTCAAACTGCAAGGGATCGTCGTGAAGATCACCGAAAGCACGGTCATCGACGTCGCCCTCAAGGTTGCGGGCGCGCCGACCACGGTTTCGGTCACGGGCGAATCGCCGCTGGTGCAGTCGGAAAGCTCGGCCCGCGGCACGGTCATCGATGAGAATCAGGTGCGCGAACTGCCGCTGCCGACCCGCAACTTCCAGCAATTGCTGGCCCTGACCACGGGAGCCTCGGGTTCCCTCCAGAACTCCTCCGATCTGGGGCGCGGCGATGCCGCCATTTACGTCAACGGACAGCGTGCGCTTTCCAACAGCGTGGTGATCAATGGCGTCGATGCCAACTCCATCGGGACGGGTTCGATGCCCAATCTCGCCGTGCCCTCCATCGACTCGCTCCAGGAATTCATCGTTCAGACCAGCATGTACGATGCTTCGGCGGGCCGCAACTCGGGAGGCGTCGTAGCCGCAGTGACCAAGTCAGGTACCAACAGCCTCCATGGCGATGCCTACGAGTTCATACGGAATACCGTCCTGGATGCCAACAATTTCTTCCTGAATGGAGCAGAGAAAAACGCAGCAGGGGTGAGCGTGGTCACTCCGCGGCCCACCTACAAGCGCAACCAGTTTGGAGGCGCCTTGGGTGGTCCGGTGGTGAAGGATCGCGCCTGGTTTTTTGTCTCATATCAGGGTACGCGCGAGACCAACGGCACGTCACTGACCAACTCGCTCTCCACAATATTCCTGCCCGCCTTTTTGGGATCGCAGCGCGATCTCACATCACTGGAGAACCTCTCGATATGTTATGGCTTAGGTGGATATCTCGATCCCGTGGCTCTTGCGTCTTTGACAGCCAAGCTCCCCAACGGGCAGTACATGATTCCTTCGATCCCCGGCGCTACCACCGGTGCTTGTCCTGCGGGGTCGTCCTCCAGCCCGGTGCTGCAGACGATTCCCTCTAACTCTACTTACAAAGAAGACCAGTTCAATACGAATCTGGATTTCAAGCTGAATGACAAGCACCGTTTCTTCGGCAAATTCTTCTATGCCAACAATCGCACCAATCAGGCGCTCTACGATCAGTTCGGTGACGGCAGTCCGTTGCAGGCGCCCGGCTGGCCGACCGAAGAAGACGTCACCCAGCGTCTGCTTTCGGCAGGGATGTTGTCACTGGTATCGAGTCATCTGCTGAACGAGGTCAGGTTCGGTTGGAGTGAGATTTATGGCCCCAGCAAACCGTCTGAACCCATCACATCCAATCAGTTAGGAATTTCCTCGCCGCTAGATACGCCGTCAGCTCCCTTGTTCCCTGGAATGCCGACCATGTCCTTCACGAACATGTTCACTCTGGGGCCATCTCCGCTGGCCACCAACTACGCTAAGACCAACACCTACGGCGTCAGCGATATGATGACGTGGACGAAGGGTGCACACACGCTCAAATTCGGTGGTGAATACAAGCGGCAGCAACTGGATGCTCCCTATTTCAATGTATTCCCCAATGGCGAACTGTTCTACCTCGGCATCACTGGCAATCCCTTCTCGGATTTTCTAGAGGGCCTCACTGGCCTGTCCGCAATCGGTTCTGGAACGAATAGCCTCCACAACCGCGCCAACGATTTCTCGGCTTTCTTCCAGGACGATTGGAAGGTGAGCTCGCGCCTCACGCTAAACCTCGGTATGCACTATGACTATTTTGGTCCCACCACAGAAACCCAGGGCCATTTTGTCGGCTTCGATCCGTCGAAGGCGACCACCGTGCCTCTGCCCGCTTCAGATCTTTTCCTCGGTTGCGGAGCGAGCACCTGCGGCTCGGTCGTGACCGGTGGCTTCGTCCAGGCCGGCAATGGAAACTTGCCCGGATTTCCCAAAGTCGGCAACGGCTTGGTCAATCCCAATTACAAGAACTTTGCGCCGAGGGTGGGCTTCGCTTATCAAATGACAGACAACGGCAAGATCGTCCTGCGCGGCGGCTACGGCATTTTCTTCGATCGGCCCAACATGCGGCTGTTCAACAGCCAATTGTTCAACATGCCTTACGAAATGCTGGCGACTGCGCTGTTCACCCCGAACGCAAACCCATTTGTGCAAGTTCCACTGCCCAGTGCCTTTCCGTTGAATCTCAGCGATACCAGCATCTTTCCCCTCGGAGGATATCCTGCGTTCCTGCCGTACACCTCGGCCTTTGTGGGTCCCTTGGTTGCCCCCGTTCCGACCTCCGGACTCTATCCGGACCTGCATGACTGGAGCATTCCCTATGTGCAGACCTTCAACCTGGGCGTACAAACCAGCTTCGCCAATAACTGGATGCTCGACTTGGGCTATGTCGGTTCTCTGGGGCGCAAGTTCCCGCGCTTGTTCTCATTCAACCAGGCGGCTACCCCGGAGGTCACCTTGGGAGTTCCACTCCCGCCATTCGGGCTCGGGGTAGGGTTCCCTTGGACGGCCGGGAGTCTGGGCGGGCCTCTCTTCCCCGCTTTTGGCAATCTGACGGCTCCAGGACTAGGCAGCTTCCTAATGAAGAGCAACTCTAACTCCAGTTACAACTCGCTGCAGGCAACCCTCAACAAGCGCTTTTCCCGCGGCCTGCAAATGCTGCTCAGCTACACCTGGTCACACTCTCTGGACTACTACTCCGCGAGTAACGTTAGCGACATTACGCTGCTCCCGGGCGATATGGTCAACGAAAAGCACAACTATGGCTCCTCGGATTTCGACCGGCGGCACCGCTTCGTCGCGAGCTACTTGTATAACCTCCCGGACGCTTATCACGGCAGCTCGGCTTTCGGAAAGAAAGCGCTGAACTCATGGAGCGTGTCGGGAATCGTGACCTTGCAATCCGGCACGCCGTTCTCCATCTACGGATCGAATGCCGCGTTTTCGGCAACGATGGCTAACCTGGCGTCTGGCCGAACGCTGGCATCCGCGATTAAGAGCGGGGACGTGAAGGACCGCTTGAGCGCCTATTTCGACACCAGCGCCTTTGCGTCACCAACGGCATTCGGTGACTTCGGACAGTTAGGAAGAAACATCATAGTGGGACCGAAACAGATCGACACGGACCTCTCCATCATGAAGAACATTCCGGTCACGGAAAGCCAACGACTGGAATTCCGGGCTGAGTTCTTCAATCTGTTCAACAACGTAAATTGGGCAAACCCCGTGAACATACAATCCTCGGCCAACTTTGGGCAGATCGCGGCAACCACCACGGGGCCCCGAGTGATCCAGTTTGCGCTGAAGTACAACTTTTAGGGGGCGCATGAAAGACACAGGACTGCGCGGTAAGGTCGTCATCGTTACCGGAGCCGCGGCGGGGATCGGCCGAGCCACGGCCCGGCAGTTTTCGAGCGAAGGCTGCCGGGTGGCGGCATGGGATGTCAACGATGCCGGGCAGGTCGAGTTGCTGCGCGAACTATCCGCGCTCGGCGGAGAGCCACTCTTCCGCAAGACGAACGTCTGCGACTCCGGCGACGTCGAGGCTGGCGTTCAGGAAATCGTCGCCCGCTGGAATACGGTCGATGCCTTGATCAACAACGCCGGCATCACGCGCGACGCGCAGTTCGTGAAGTGGAAAGATGGCGCGGTCGCCGGAACCATGACCGAAGATGCTTTCGATTCCGTCATCTCGGTTAACCTCAAAGGCGTCTTTCTCTGCTCGCGGGCCGTCGTGCCTCACATGATCCGCCAAGGCTCAGGCGTGATCCTCAACGCCTCTTCCGTCGTGGGTCTGTATGGCAATTTCGGTCAGACCAATTACGCCGCCACCAAAGCAGGAGTCATCGCCTTCGCCCGGACGTGGTCGCGCGAACTGGCAAAATACAATATCCGAGTAAACGCCGTCGCTCCTGGTTTCATCGCCACCGAAATGGTGCAGAAGATGCCGGAGAAGGTCATCCAGGCCATGGTTTCGCACACGCCTCTCGGCCGCATGGGAAAGCCCGAGGACGTTGCCGAGGCCTATGTGTGGTTAGCATCCGATGCGGCATCGTTCATTACCGGTACCGTGCTCTCCGTCGATGGCGGGTTCGTACTGGGGACATAACTTACAGTAACTCAAGGGGACTTATTCATGACGCGTTACGCAACCATTGTCGCTACCGGCAGGTACGTACCTGAGATAGAAGTGACCAATGACATGCTGCGCGAGCGCTTCAAACATATCCCGGAGTTTGTGGACAAAATGGAAGCCAGCAGCGGCATCAAGACGCGCTGGCATGCTCCCGAAAACTGGGCGACCAGCGATGTCGCTCTGCCCGCCGCCAAGCTCGCGCTGGAGCGCGCCGGCAAGAAACCCGAAGATCTCGATCTCATCATCCTCGGCACCGATTCGCCCGACTACATAACCCCCGCTACCTCGGTCGTGCTGCAGTATAAGCTGGGCGCAAAGAATGCCGGGACGTTTGATGTCGGTTGTGCCTGCGCCTCGTTTCCCACTGGCCTTTCCGCAGCCGCGGGAATCATCGCCGCCAACCCTGGCATCAAGACGGTGCTCGTCATCGGCGTCTATCTCATGCACAAACTCACGACGGCCGCCGATCCCATGGTCTTCTTCTATGGTGATGGCGCGGGCGCGGCGGTGCTCGAACCCGCAGCTTCTCCGGGCTTTATCACTTCCACCTTCCGCGCCGACGGCTCCTATCACGATTATTGGGGAATCTATTCCGGCGGCACGTTCGAACCGGCGACCGAAGAGTCGGTTAAGGCGGGGCGCACGGCGTGCACGATCAAGAACCGCTATCCTCCGGAATTGAACGAGGAGACGTGGCCGCTCATCGTAAACCGGCTCGCTAAGGACGGCGGTTTTGCTCTGCGCGACGTCGATTGCTTCATCTTTACCCAGGTGCGGAAGCCTACCATTCAACGCGTGATGGAGCGGCTTGGTGTGCCCGCGGAGCGCGCGCATACCATCATGGAGCAGTATGGCTACACCGGCTCCGCCTGCGTCGGCATGGCGCTCGACCACGCGATCGAGCAGGGCAAGGTGAAGTCCGGGAACCTGGTCGTGCTGGTTGGCTCCGGAGTCGGATATAACCAGGCGGGCTGCGCGTTTCGTATGCCCTAGAGGGCGTTGCAGGCTTGACTTTCAATTCGGCCGGCCGAAAGGAACGGAATGGGCCTGGCAACGAAAATTGTGCTGCTGCTGGTTCTCGCCGCAGTTACCGCTCTGATTGTCTTTTCTGTTCTCTTCTTTTTGCGACCCATCGCGGCGATGGTCTGGTTCCGGAGGAACGCGCTTCGCCGAGCCGGCCTCCGGAAGACACGGCTTACGACCACCGTGGGAGAACAGATCGTTTGGCATGGCGGTGCCGGGCCCCTACTGGTGTTGCTGCATGGCGCCGGCCATGAAGCCGGAGGATGGTGCAAGGTGGCTCCCGAGCTGAAGCGCCATTTTCAACTGGTGCTGCCGGATCTTGCCGGCCATGGCGAAAGCGACCCGGTTGCGGGCGTGCTCAGTCTGGGAACGCTGCTCACCGCACTCGAGCAAGTACTCGATGCAATGCCCTGGCGAAACGCGCCACTGGTGCTTGCCGGTAATTCGCTCGGGGCCTGGATGGCGATGCTCTATGCCCAGAAACACCCGCAGCGGGTGACGCGGGTTATCCTCATCGATGGCGGCCCCATCGAGAACGTATCGGAGATCGGCCTCATGCCCAAGAACCGCGACGAGGCTCGGCGCGCGTTCGATGCCGTGCTCGATCCCTCGACTCCGCGGCCGACGAATTTCGTCCTCGATGATCTGGTTCGCATCTCGAATCGAGGTCCGATTTCGCGACTGCTGGCCGCCGGCGTGGAAGATATTTCGAAATACCTGCTCGAAGGCAAACTTGCAACCTTCCAACTGCCGGTCGATCTCATCTGGGGCGCCTCCGATCTCCTCGTCCCGCTCGAATATGCGAAGAAACTGCAATCGCAGCTTCCGCATTGCACGCTTACGGTCATTAAGCGTTGCGGCCATGCGCCGCAACTTGAGCGTCCCCGCGAATTCACGCAAGTCTTGCTGCAAACACTCGCGCCAGATTCGTCTCGCACGCCCGCCATCGCGCAAGCTGTTTCCAGACCATCGGGGGAGAACTCGTGATCGCTATCACTGGCGACATTCTCGGAGAGCGAGCCCGTCTTAGTCCCGACGCGGTCGCATTGATCCACGTTCCCACACGCCGCCAGTTCACGTATGCGGAACTCAATCGGCGGGCCTTGCGTTGCGCGCGGGTCTGGACCGATCTCTGCTCGCTCGTCCCAGGCGATCGCGTCTGCATTCTTTCCGAGAACCGTGTGGAGTATGTCGATGCCTTCTGGGCGGCGGGTAAGTCCGGCATCGTCCTCGTTCCTCTAGGGACACGCAGCACAGCTCACGAACTGCATCAGATACTCGCGGACTGCGGACCGCGCTGTCTCATGTACTCAGCGCGGTATGCGCCCCTCGCGAAAGAACTCATACAACTCGTGGCTTTCGAGCACTTAGTAAGTCTGGACGCGGAAGACGGTCTTCCGAACGTACTGAGTTATGCCCAGACGATCAATCGGGTTAGTCCCGATTCCCTGGCGATAAGACTCCAACCGGAAGATCTTTTCTGCCTGCTCTATACCAGCGGCACCACCGGACGGCCGAAGGGCGTGATGATTCCACACCGGCAGATCGCATGGAACGCCTACAACTCGGTGGTCTCGTGGCAATTGCGCCAGAGCGACCGGGTTCAGGTCTACACGCCCATGTATCATGCCGGCGGCCTCACGGTATTCCTGACCCCGCTGTTCGCCATCGGGGGCAGCATCGTTTTGCATGATGGCTTCGATGTTACCGAGGTGTTACAAGCTTGCCGGGACTACGAGTGCACGCTTCTTTTCGGCGTACCTACGATCTTCAAAATGCTCCTCGATTCGCCAGAATTCACAGCGCTCGATTGCCGCCATCTGCGCTGGTGTGCCAGCGGAGGTGCTCCGCTTCCGTTAAAACTTCTCCGTGCCTACCAGGAGCGCGGGCTGGTTTTTCGCCAAGGCTACGGGCTGACCGAGGTCGGCGTGAACTGCTTTGCCATGAGCGATGAAGACTCCCTGCGCAAGTCCGGCTCGATTGGTAAGCCAATGATGTTCACGGAGGCGAAGCTCCTCGATCCCGAGGGTAATAAGGTGGCCTCGAACGAGGTTGGTGAACTCTGTCTGCGAGGGCCACATGTTTGTCGAGGCTACTGGAACAATCCCGCCGCCACCGCCAAAGCGCTCGACCCGGAAGGTTGGTTCCACACCGGCGACCTGGCGCGTTGCGACGAAGACGGGTTCTTCTACATCGCGGGCCGCTCCAAAGACATGATCATCAGCGGCGGCGTGAACATCTATCCGGCGGAGATCGAAAAAGAACTGCTCGATCATCCGGCCGTTGCCGAAGTCTCCGTCCTGGGGACGCCCGACGAGAAGTGGGGCGAGGTCCCAATCGCCTTCGTTGCGTTAAAATCAGGTGTGAGCGTCAGCGGCATCGAACTCATCGAGTTCCTTCGTCCCAGGATCGGCAAGATCAAACTACCAAGGCAAATCGTTGTGATCGACGCACTACCCCGCAATGCCTATGGCAAGGTCCTGAAACTCGAACTCCAGAGCCGATTGCGGAACCTCAAGCCTGGCGCCGACGGAAGCGATACGGTCACGCCAGAGCGCGAGTCATCTTAATTAAGAGGTGTTCCATGAAGCGCATTTACATCGCCGCCTACCATCAATCGAAATTCGGAAAGCTCCTGGCCATGCCGGTGCCGGAGATCATCCAGAACGCTGTCAATGGAGCGTGCAAAGAGATCGGCGTCGAACCCGCCGCGCTGGATGTGGGCTCGATTGGCGCCACCTGCAACATTTCGCTGAACGAGCAGGGCCTGCTCGCCGGCCTGATGGCGATGGTGCCGGGCCTCGGCGGCAAGCCCATCGAATCCGTGGAGAACGCCTGCGCCTCGGGCGGTCAGGCGGTGCTTTCCGTCATCCACAAACTCCTGGTGGGGTGCGGTGACGTCGGCATCGCGGTCGGCTACGAGAAGATGCGCGACAACGAAGGCAAGATGGACGGCAAGCTCATCGGCAAGGCGCTTGGCTACTTTTCCCATCCCGACGAGCGCGCGGGCAAGGTGTTCATCTTCCCCCACCTGTTCGCCGAGATCATGGAGTGCTACCTGAAAATGCATCGCGTGCGGGAGGAGGATCTGGCGCAAATCGCGGTCGCCGAGTACGCCAACGCTCGCCACAATCCTTACGCCCAGATGCAAAAGGTGCAGATCACTCTGGAGCAGGCGATGAAGATCGAAGGCATCAATCGTTACATCGCCGAGGGCCTGCCCCTGAAAACGTACGACTGCTCCCAGATCACGGATGGCTACGCCAGCCTCATCCTGGCTACCGACGAGGGATTGAAGAAGCTCGGCGTCAACAAGGCCGACTGCGTCGAGATCGCCGGCTACGCGCAAGCTACCGATCCCCTGAAGAAAGCGGGACGCGACGTGCTGCGGCCCGAGGGCGCTTACCGGGCGATGAACAAAGCCTATGAAATGGCCGGCGTCAAGCCCGGGGATGTGAGCGTGGCTGAGGTGCATGATTGCTTCACGGTGATGGGCGCCATCGGCACGGAAGTGTTGGGCAAGGCCGCCCCCGGCCAAGGGGCGCGCTACTGGTGCGAGGGCAAAGCCGCCGTGGACGGCGAGTGCGCTATCAACACCTCCGGCGGACTGATTGCCAAGGGCCATCCCATCGGCGCCACCGGGATCGCCATGCTGGGATGGTGCGCGTGGCAACTCCGGGGCAAGGCTCCCGCCGGGCTGCAAGTGAAGAATCCGCGCGTCGCAGCGACGTTCAACATCGGAGGGCCCATCTGCGCTTCCGTTTGTACGGTGCTCAGGCCCACCACGTAAGGGCCGTTGGTTATCGCTGTCATGCTGAGCGGAGCGAAACGGTCCGCTCAGCGGATCGTTTCGCGGAGTCGAAGCACCCCTACGTCATCGGCGCATTCCTGTCGCCCGCCGCGCATCGCTGGAGGCGAGGGTGGAATAGGGGCCCTTCGACTTCGGTGGCCCCTTCCTTCGGAAGTGGCCACCTCCGCTCAGGGTGACAGAAAAAGAAGATTTCACGCGGTCAGGGAACTAGTTGCCGATCCCCGCACTCGGCGCGGGTTGCGGAATGGACGCCGCCGCCGTAGCCGCTGCCGCTTCGTTCAAGATGCGGTGATGAATGGTGAACAGCGCCAACTCCAGCCGGTCGGACACGCCAATCTTGTCGTAAACGTTGCGCAGGTAATTCTTAATCACCTGCTCGGTCGTGCCCAACTGGGTGGCGATTTCCTTATTCTTGTAGCCCTGCACAATCAGCGCCACGATCCGCAGTTCCTTCGCCGTCAACCGATCGCGGACCCGCAGCCCGACCATATCGTTCTCGGTCAACTCGCTCGGCACCGCCATGTCCTGCACCCAGCTCTCGCCGCGCGCGATCTTGCGCACGCAGTCCACCAGCGCCGGGCTGGTCACGTTGCGATAGACCACGCCATGGGCTCCCGCTGCCATGTACCGTTGCGCGCTCTCGCCCGTATCGGCAAGCACCACCACCCGCGTCTTGTTTTTGTTGGCCGCCGAAAGCACGGAGCTGAAATCGGAGTGGAATCCTCCGGCAATGATCAGCACCGCGGCGCGAAATTTGTCGAGCGCCATAAACATCTGCTCGGATGTTTGCGCCTGGGCCACGATGCGCATTTCGTCTTCTACGGCCAGCACCTTGGCGATGCCGGCGCGGAAAATCGCCTGATTGTCGGCCAGAATAAGCTTCAACATGGATCACTCCCGCTTTGCATCTCGCGTAACTATTGGCGAACGAATTCGTAAGAATCGATTACGCAAGCGACGCCCCGGTTTTCCCCGGTCCCGGCGCTGGCATTAGGCTCATCGGTCCGCACCACGCGGCCGCGGCACTGGATCACCACATCTTCCTTGCCCCCCGTCACTTCCGGAGGCAGCGTGATTTCAAACTCCACCGGCGACCCGACCTCGAGCGAAGCGTCGGCGCGGATGTACACTCCGGCGGCGCTCAGATCGCCAGTCATGCCGCTGGCCGCGCCCGCCCTGCCTTCCTCATGAATCTTGATCGGCAAATGCAACGGAAACCTTTTCCCGGTACGTGCTTCGGCCACGACTCCTCCTCTGCGGTCGCTCTATGCTTCCATCCAAGGCCAGAAGGCCAAGTCAGAAAACCAGCCGGGGAACCACCAAACTCCCAGCCCAGAGCCTAACCAGCAGCTATCGGCGTTATATCACGGAAAATACCGTAACAGAAGCCCTGATTACCGAAGTAATCCCGGTAGGAACTAGGTACCTCCCAGCCTCCAGATGGCCGCCGCCGCCCCGCCGCAGCCACAATCTGAGTGGAATGCCGCATTTTTGCTGGGTTCCGCGCGATGGCTGGCTGCGGAAAAACCCTGGATTTCGACTTAGTCTTGAAGGAGTGCGGCTTCAGCCGGTCGTATTGCCCTGCCGGTGGAGCGCCGGGCGTCCCCGCCCGGCTGGACGAGACGCCCGTCCCTCCCACCCGATGGTGGCCGGGCCTAAAGCGGCAAGTTGCGTGAATGGAGCCACGTGGCTGTTGGTATTGGCGCCAACAAGAAAAACCCCGATCCTCGCGGACCGGGGGTTGGGTTGAACTGGTTTGACCTTGGGTTTAGTTGGTGCGTGTCGTAAACAGCTGGCGGAAGCCCAGGCTCTCCACGTCCTTGAACAACGGCGTTCCCGGTGGCAGGCCCCCCGGTGAGGTAAAGTCCAAGTCGAAAGAGTAAGCTCGCGTTGGCGGACTATATACGGTCTGACAGCACTTATAAATCCCCGTATTGTAGGTTGAGTAGTACAGGCTCACCAGCGAGCCCTTGTAATGCACGGTGGTTCCCCAATTTTCCAGGTAGCGCAGGAAGTTGTGTACGCCTCCGTCGGTGCCGGTGTCCGCTGCCGTGTAAGTCCAGAGCGTCGTAGTCGAATGGGGGAAGGACCTGTTCTTCCCGGCTGCGATGGCCAACCGGTAAGAGGTAGTGGTGGTCGCATTGCGGTTGCCCAGGCTGGTAACGGGCGTAGTCATGCTTTCCAAGTCCGTCCAATTGTTTGAGAGGAAAGTGACGGTGTCGGCAATTACCGCCGCCGCCGCGTGTCTCGCGTTATCGTCCGCAAGCTGTAAAGCGGCGGTGGTGTCGTTGGGCCAATTCGCCGAGTCGGCCGCGTTGCTGTTGTAGTCGCCCAGGATGTACACCGGGTTCTCCGATGCCACGGTGAACCCGCCAGGGCTAGCCGTAGTTTGCCCTCCATCGGTTCGCACCGGTACGTTGCCCAGCGAACCATCCACCAGCCGCAAAACGTGCCGCGCTCCGCTCACCCAGTTCTTGCGCGCGGTGGCCATGCAACTGGTAATCCGGACGCTCCCCGCCGTCGTGCCGAAGGGATCGGGATGGGCTGGGGAGTTAATGGCAGTATTCAGGTTGGTAGCGCCGGTAGTGCCGTTGCCGGTAGCGCCGTTATAGAAGCCCAAGCCCATGTTCAACGGGCCGAAATTGTCCAAGAATCCGTTCTGATTGTCGTCCTCGGGAGAATTGGCAACCGGAGCCTCCAGCGTTCCGTTCGGCGTACCCACCGAACTGGAGGAGTTGATCACGTCTTCCAGGCCCGAGTCGCCACTCTTTGCCGCCCCGCCTGCAGGATTAATAGGCGGCTTCGGGTTTAGCAGCATGCCCCGGCGATCCGAGAAATAGAGCACATAGCCATTCTGTTCCTGATAATCCACACTCCCGCCGTTGCCGACAATCGCTC
>JBAVVP010000277.1:0-4207 GCA_049697355.1 Terriglobales bacterium | reverse complement strand
GGTCTACGGTGCGCTTGTGTTTCACGCCATAGAGCCGGGTGTACTTGATCAAAATATTAAGGCTGTGGAGGAACGATCGAGCGGACGCGCTGCGACCGGCATCGGTTTGGGCGACGTTGGCGATGACAGGCTCCTCTCGGTAAGGGAGTATTCGCAATAAGCTTAGGCGGTAAAGTGACTCGATGCACGATTACGGAGGTAATTGACCAGCCGGGAGGGCGAGGGCGGGCAAATCCACGAAGGGACAGGTCCTTTGGGATGTTGGCGCGCTACACTGGAGAGCCAGTACCCAGTGCTCAGTACCCTGTACCCTGTACCCGGAATCTAGATGAAGATTCGCGTGCTTTTGTTTGGAGTTTTGAAAGACATGCTCGCGCGGTCGGTCGACACGATCGATCTCCCGGAAGGGGCACGGGTGCGGGAAGTCATCCTTTATTATTCGACAGTATCTCCGCGGTTCGAAGCGATGGTGCCGTCATTGGCGATTTCGGTGAATCAGGAATACTCCAGACCGGATCGCGCTCTGCGTGAGGGCGACGAAGTCGGGCTGTTGCCGCCAGTGAGCGGCGGGTCTTCCGAGGGCGGATCCGCAAAGGGCGGCGACGAAGTTCCCGGAGAAGTTCAGATCGTCCGCGAACCGATTGATACCGAGGCCGTGGTCGCGCGGTTGAAGCGGCCGGCGGACGGCGCGGCCGTGATTTTCGACGGCGTGGTGCGCGACAACACGCGGGGACGGCGCACGCTCTATCTGGACTACGAAGCCTACGAAGCGATGGCGCTGAAGCAGATGGAATCTCTGGCGGTGGAGGCGCGGGCGCGTTTTGGAGTGCGGGGAGCGTCGATCGTCCACCGGCTGGGGCGGTTACAGATTGGGGAGACGAGCGTGCTGATCGTGGTGGCTTCGGGGCACCGGGGCGCGGCGTTTGAGGCGTGCCGGTGGATCATCGACACACTCAAGAAGACGGTTCCGATCTGGAAGAAAGAATACTTTGAAGATGGCGCGGTGTGGGCGGATGGGGAGGCGTTTCCCGAAGAAATTCGACGGCCGGAAGGCACGGCCGGGGAAAGTCCGCATCATAATGATTGACTCCCGCATGAATCGAATCCAAACGATGCTGCGAGCTACGAGCTGCGAGCTACGAGCCAACGCGGTAAAGGCTCGCTCGTGGCTCGCAGCTCGCAGCCCGCAGCTCGTAGCTTCCTTGATGATGTGCGCCTTGCTCGGCAGCGCCATCTCCGTGCTGGCCGAGGAGCCCGAAACGACGATCAAAGTCGACGTGAAGCTGGTGAACGTGTTCGTCACGGTGACGGATGCGCACGGGGCTCCGCTGGCGAACCTGCAGAAAGAAAATTTCCTGCTGAAGGAAGACGGCAAAGAACAGAAGATCGCGATCTTCAGCCGGGAATCGGCGCTGCCGTTGTCGATTGTGCTGGCGGTGGATACGAGCCTGAGCACGCGCAAAGATCTGCCGCTCGAGTTGATCTCGGCGCGCAAGTTTGCGCACACCATTGTGCGGCCCCAGGACGGGCTGGCCGTGTACAAGTTCAGCGAGGTAGTGAACCAGATGGTGCCCTTCACCTCCGACTTGAAAAAGATCGACGCCGGAATCGACCGGGTGCACAATGGCGCGGCGACGGCGCTCTACGACGCGATCTTTCTGGGGTCGCAAGCGCTGACCCGGCGGCAGGGAAGAAAAGTGATGGTGGTGATCACCGACGGCGGCGACACCGTGAGCCAGGTGGACTACAAAGAAGCCCTGCGCGCGGCGCAGGAGGCGGAGGCGATCATCTACAGCATCATCATCGTGCCCATTGAAGCCGACGCGGGCCGGGACACGGGCGGCGAGCATGCGCTGGTGCAGATCTCAAACGACACAGGCGGGAAGTACTTCTATGCTACTTCCCTGCCGCAACTAGATAACGCGTTTCAGGAGATCAGCGACGAACTGCGGACGCAGTATCTGCTGGCGTACTATCCCTCCGAACGCTATTCCGATTCTGAATTCCGCCAACTGCGGGTGGACCTGAAGAACGCGCCCGCGGGCGGTCCGTATCAGTCCCACTACCGGGCGGGGTACTACACGCGGAAGGGGACGTTCTAGGGCTGGATCGATCCCTATCGATATGGCTGTACTTCAAGGCTGAAAAGCGCGCTCTTTGGCCACTGCGCGTCGCCGATCGTGATTTTGGTGTGCCTTGCATCCGCGACGCCCATCGTCCGCAGCGGAACGCGCACGTCGAAGAAGTGGTCTCCGGCCTGAATCAACGGATTGGGATCTAAGCCCGCCCACGCCTGGAAGATCATCTGGTCGGCGCGCGGATTGGGATCTAAGCCCGCCCACCCCCCCGGGAAGATCTTCAGGTTGGCGCGCTCTAGCATAAGCCAATACGCCACGTAAGGCCGATGACTGTTGGAGCGGCCACTTTTATCGAACGTCGCCTGGTCTCCGATATTCGCATTGGCGTGCAACACGAACTCGCCAACGCTGGAAACGCCGACTTTCAGCACCGGCCATCCCCCGGGCGGCTTCTCCGCCGGGGTGCCGGGCGCAGGGATCGGCTCCGACGATTCGATCCGAATATACAAAAACGACTCATCGTAAACTGCCCGTACCTGCCAGCCCTGCTTGGCCGCATCCGCCTTATCGAATGCCGGCGCGACATTCTGCCACGGCGCCCCCGCGCGCTCGAAAGCTCCGGCGGGCGGCGGAATCATGGCATAAACCGAGTCCGCAGGGTACGCCTTATCACTCGAAGCAAAGTCCTTGATTTTCCAGCGTCCGTCTTCCTTGACGAAACGAATGCTCCAGAAGTCGTCTTTGCCGTATTGCCCGAGCAACACCCCTTCGTCTCCCTGCACGAAAACCCTGGACGAGGTGTAATGGACGTCGGGTTGCGGGTGCAGCAGGGGCAGCATCCCCTCCGCTTTCGACGCCGATTCGCGGGACCACAACCCTACAAAAGTGTGGTTCGCGTCGCCAGTTTGCACCGCCTTCTCCATCTGTCCGTATACGGCGAGGACCTGGTCCTCAGGACGCTGCGCCCGGCACCCGATCGTGCAGATCAAGACCAAGACAAAGACAAGAGTCCGCATCTGCTGGATGTTACTAGGTTCGGAATCCCGTGTGAAGATCGAGTACCTGCTGGCTCCTGACTCAAAACTCCATACATCGCCCCGGGGAAGTGGGCGCATCTAGTAAACTGTTCTATTCGATTTCAGTCGAAAATCATGGCAGTGGAAAACTAGACCCTTAGACGCGGAATCGCTTCCCGGTTCTACTTGAGGTTCTGCCCCCAGGAGAGTGGCACTTTGTTGGATCGCTCTGGCTTGCGTTTTCGTCGTTCCCTGTTCATTCGCATTGGCCTCTTGCTCTTCGTAGTTGCCGCATTCACCGTTTTGCCTGTGGTTTCGTTGTGGGCGCAGGAAGAGGCCCCGGAAAATCCGACAACCGGCACCATTCAAGGCACGGTGCGGGATGACGTTGGCAGCCCCGTCGAAGGGGCGCGAGTTTTGTACAGTTCGGTGACCACCGACACCAAGGGGGTGACGCGCTCCGGCAAGGACGGGGCGTACGTTTCCGAGCCGGTGCCGCCCGGCGCGTATGTGGTGCGAGTGGAAGGCCGGGACATGGTGCCGGTCGAGACCAACGTCACGGTGACGCTGGGAGCGGCGGCAACGGCGGATTTCAAGCTGGAATGGATCAATCCCGGGCCGGTGCGGCTGGAGAGCAAGTTCGATGGCGAGGTCAGCGACAAGCTGCCGATTAACGGGCGGAACTATCTGAACGCGGGACAGTTTGAGCCGGGCGTGCAGGTAGTGGATGGAAGGATCTTCGATCCGGGAAAGAGCGGGTTTCAATCGCTCTCAATCAACAGCCAACTGGGCCGCACAACGCACTACGACGTGGATGAGGTCGAGTCGATGGATGAGACCCGCGGCGCGTCCACACTGAACCTGCCCGCGGATACGGTGCGGGAAGTGATCGTCTCGCGGGCCAACCCGGAGCTGTTTCAATCGCTGAACGCCGGTGGCGCGGTGCGCGTGACGACGCGCTCGGGCGAAGACGAATGGCACGGCGATCTGTTTGGAAATCTGCGCGACCGGGCCGCTGGGTTGGCGGGGTTCCCGTCGGGGAGTCCGAAATACAGCCGCCAGCAGTATGGATTTGGCGCGGGCGGCGCAGTGATTAAGGATAGGGCGTTCTTG
>JBAVVP010000276.1:0-2682 GCA_049697355.1 Terriglobales bacterium | reverse complement strand
GAAAAAAAGAGATGTTCGTGAACCGGAGGACGTGCAGCACGAATCGACCGACGAGGGCACCTACTGGATCGACAAGGAGCGGATGGTGATCGTGAAGATCGAGCGCCATATGACCAGCGCTATGACGCGCAAAGGTTCGACGGAGCGCGTCGCCAGCCAGAACGAGGTCGTGTCGGTGTTCACCACCGTGGACCTAAACCCTTCCCTCCCGGATAGTTCATTCGTCTTCAACCCTCCAGCCCAGGCGAAGCTAGTCGACGAGTTTCCGTCGCAAAAACGATACGAGGCACAGCAACGGGCTCTCGCTGCCGTCGAGGAAAAAGATAATGCCGAGTTACTCGGCAAAGCCGCTCCCGATGTCGAGCTCAAGTCCGAAGATGGCAAGCTTGTCAGCCTTAGTTCCTATCGCGGAAAGCCTGTCCTTATCGACGTGTGGGCAACATGGTGTGGGCCATGTGTTGCCATGCTCCCGGAATTGAAGAAGCTGAACAACGACCTGAGCGCGCACGGAGTCGTTCTCTTGAGCGTTGACGTTGCCGATGATTCGGGCACAGCAGGGAAACTGCTTAAGGACGAGAACGCAACTTGGCAGAACCTGCACGACGCCGACAACTCGATGCGTTCCGCATTTCACGCTGGCAGCGCAGTGCCTTGGCAGGTTTTCATCGACGCCGACGGCAAAGTGGCTTTCTACCGCCGCGCAGAAGACATCGGCGACTTGCGGGCGGCGGTTGCCGCGCTTGGTCCGCAATACAGCGGCATCGCGGTCACGAATGCGGAGAAAACGCACTGAAATGTAGGTCACGTCGGGAAGAGCCTTCTGATATTCTTTCGGGTTTGCCTCCAACTTCTTCGCCTGGCAGGTCTGATTGAGTCTGAAACCGATGATGCTGGTCCACGGCGGCGCCTGGGCCATTCCTGACGACGCCATAGAAACGCATCTGCGCGGCGTGCGAGCGGCTGCGGAAGCCGGGTGGAAGGTGCTCAGTGCAGGCGGAACTTGTCTTGACGCGGTCGAAGCGGCGGTTGTCATCATGGAAGACGACGAGACCTTCGATGCCGGGCGCGGTTCGTTCCTCAACATGGATGGCCGGGTGCAACTCGATGCCTGCATAATGGAAGGCGCGACGCTTCGTGCCGGTGGGGTGGGGTGCGTCGAGCACATTCGCAATCCGATTCGTGCGGCGAAGAAGATCCTTACCGAGAGCCCGCACGTCTACTTCGTTGGCAATGGCGCAGAGCGCTTTGCGCAATTGCATGGCTTGGGACTGGTAGCCAACGAAGATCTCGTCATCGAGCGCGAAGTCCAGCGGCTGAGCGAGGCCAAGAAGCAGAGCTATCTGAAAATGCCGGAGGAATTCGGCGCTGCTTCGCAGTATCACGACACCGTCGGCGCGGTTGCGCTCGACGCGAAGGGCGACATCGCGGCGGGAACTTCCACCGGCGGTACGCTCAACAAGGCTCCGGGACGGGTCGGCGATTCTTCGCTGATCGGCTGCGGTTGCTATGCCGATAATCGCAGCGCTGCCGTCTCCACTACTGGCTGGGGCGAGCCCATGATGAAGCTTGTGCTAGGCAAGTGGACGGCGGATCGCGTGGAACAGGGCCTGCCGCCTCAAGAAGCCGCCGAGCGCGCACTTGCGTACCTGAAAAAGCGCCTCAACGGACACGGCGGCATCATCGTGGTTGACGCCCAAGGACGCTACGGACTGGCGCATAACACTCCGCGCATGGCGTGGGCCTTCGCCTCGCAAGATCGTCACGCCTCGGGAATCGATCTGAACATCTCAACCAGCTTGCCGTAGCTTACTTTTCTCGTAGGACGCAGAAGACACGCAGTGCCCATCGTCGCGAAGCGAAGGATGAGGCGTGTCGCAGGACTCGCTGTTATCCGTTGGCCACGCGCCGGCGAACGCTATTGGTGGCGCTGGCGGCCTCGGTCTCGGAAGCAACGGACGAGCGTTGTCCGCGCAGAGCAGACATGATGAACGTGACTTCCCGACTCAGAATGTCGGTGGCCTCACGGCAGAGATCGGGCTCGGCCTTCATCAAGTCCAGGAACTTCTTCTTGCTTACGTGTACAACTTCGCTATCGGTCTCCGAAACCGCCGTCAGGCTGTAGGGTCTCTCCGAAAACGACGATGGTAAGCCGAGTACGGAGCCGGCGGAGAAGGTGCGGCTGAGTTGCGGGATGCCTGGCACCTCAAGGGACACTTTACCGGCACAAATAAGAAATACGCCGGCATTCTTTTGACCCGCATGGAACAGAACGGACTGGCAGCAGAAACGTTCGCTCGTTCCGATCCCGGCTAACGCCGTTCTAAGGCGTGCAGGGGCCAATAGGGTTTGGCAGCGATTCCCCACATTATTCATGTGGGTAGTTGTAGCAAGCTCCTACCGGGCCCGCAGTGACCGGTGTCACGAGGGTTGGTGACGGTAAACGCGCACCCGGAACAGAGCTGTGCCGAGCGAACGCGGCGGACAGGAGAGATATGTGGAGATTTGTTTGGTCGGGGCGAGAGGATTCGAACCTCCGACCCCCTGCGCCCAAGGCAGGTGCGCTACCAGGCTGCGCTACGCCCCGACGGAGCCTTCATTATAACAACCAAGGGGCCGTGCACTTCGCGACAGGTTCGCCGATTGGCACGCCAGACTAGGCGCAATTCACGGTTGGGCACATTC
>JBAVVP010000275.1:0-8516 GCA_049697355.1 Terriglobales bacterium | reverse complement strand
CCGTAATACGCGGCCACGTTCCGCGGATTCAGGACGATCACACGCTTCATTTCCGCCGCGGCATTTTCGAAGTCTCGCTTCGTGCTGTAAGCGCGCGCCAGCGCCCCATGAGCAGCGGCGAAGTCAGGCTTCAGGCTTACCGATTTCCGCAACTCCGCAATCCCTTCGTCCGTCTTCCCTTGGTCGAGAAGCGCGACGCCGTTTTGTGCATGAACCATATAGCCGTGGGAACGTTGCAGCCACTTTACGCCGCCCACAACGAGCAGAGCCCCAACCAGCAGCACTGCGATCCGGCGCAGATAATCGTCATGCCCGGGAGCGACCTTGGCGATGAGTGCGCCCAGAAGCAGCCCCATGAGCAGCCCGCCAACGTGCGCCGCGTTATCGGTGCGAGCGACCACTCGACCAAAAAAGAGGTTGAAGCCAACAAACACGACCAGGCTGCGCAGCGTTCCGCTTAACGCCGCGCGTGGCAGCGAATTCGCCCAGATAGAACGATGCGATCAGCGCCCCCGCAATCCCGAAAATCGCCCCGGAAGCCCCGACGCTCAGGATGGCAGGATTCCAAATCAGGCTCGCAAGGCTCGCTGCCAATCCCGTTATCAGGTACACCGTGGCAAACGTCCAGTGTCCGTAGACCGATTCCGCCAGTCTGCCCAGGTCCCACAGGCACCACATGTTGAACCCGATGTGCAGCAAGCCGCCGTGAATGAAAACACAAGTCAGCAGGCGCCACCATTGCCCGCTAACGGTAAGCGGCCCGAAATTAGCTCCCCAGCGCACGAGGTCTTGGCCCGAAGGATTGTCGAGCATCGAAACGCCCGCCAACGTCATGGCGATGAACACCGCAACGTTGATGCCGAAAATAGCCTGCGTGACCGCCATCGAACTGGACTGCGACCGCGTCCACGGCGCGGGTTCGACTCGCTGAATGGGAGAATCCTCGCCGCGCTGCGCCGCCTCATGCTGCACGCACCATTGGCAAAGCTTCCTGCCGAAGCTGAGCGCTGGAAGCTGACGACCGCATTGAACGCATTTAGCCATCTCAACGCAGATTATCACGATGGTAGTGGCGAGCCGTCGGGTGCCCCATCCTAACGTCGCGTCTTTTGCGACGTTAGAGCCTGCCCTGAGCGGAGTCGAAGGGGTGGGATTTCCGCGCCCCATCCCGTGCGAATCTATTCTTCCCATATAAAATACAAAGAGCATGAGCGCTGCAAATTCGTCTAACGAAGCCGGCCCGAACTCGTCTCCCGAGTCGCGCCCCTCAAACTTCATCCGCGACCAGATCATCGAAGACCTCAAGACCAAGAAATTCGGCGACGCTGCAATCCAGACCCGCTTTCCTCCCGAGCCCAACGGCTACCTGCACATCGGTCATGCCAAGTCCATCTGCCTCAACTTCGGCTTAGCCGATGAGTTCGGCGGCAAGACCAACCTGCGCTTCGACGACACCAACCCGGAAAAAGAAGAGCAGGAGTACGTAGACTCCATCACCAAGGACGTTCGCTGGCTGGGCTTCGAGTGGGACGGTCTCTACTACGCTTCCGACTACTTCGATCAGCTCTACGAGTGGGCGGTCAAGCTCATCAACGATGGCAAAGCGTATGTGGACGATCTAAGCGCGGAGGAAATTCGCCAGCATCGCGGCACGCTCACCGAGCCCGGCAAAGACAGTCCCCATCGCAACCGCAGTGTGGCGGAGAACCTTGACCTGTTTCAGCGCATGCGCCAAGGCGAGTTTCCCGACGGATCGCGCGTGCTCCGCGCCAAGATCGACATGGCCTCGCCCAACCTTAACCTGCGCGATCCGGTCATGTACCGCATCCTGCACGCCGAGCATAACCGCACTGGCGGCAAGTGGTGCATCTATCCCATGTATGACTACGCGCACGGACAGTCCGACTCCATCGAACACGTGACCCACTCCGTATGCACGCTCGAATTTGAAGATCACCGCCCGCTCTACAACTGGTTCATCCAGCAACTCGGCATTTTTCCGTCGCAGCAAATGGAGTTCGATCGCCTCAGCCTGACCTACACGCTCCTCAGCAAGCGCAAGCTGCTCACTCTGGTGCAGGAAAAACACGTCACTGGTTGGGACGATCCGCGCATGCCCACGCTCTCGGGCATACGGCGTCGTGGCTACACCCCAGAGGCGATCCGCAATTTCTGCGCGGCCATCGGGGTTTCGAAGACCAATGGCACGCTGGAACTTGCCATGCTCGAACACTTTGTCCGCGAAGACCTGAACAAGCGAGCGCCGCGCGTGATGGCCGTCCTGCGGCCATTGAAGGTCGTGATCGATAACTACCCGGAAGGTCAGGCGGAAGAAGTCGAGGCCGTCAATAATCCCGAGGACGAAAGCGCCGGGAAGCGCAAAGTGCCATTTTCGAAGGTGCTCTTCATCGAGCAGGACGATTTCCGCGAAGATCCGCCCAAGCAGTACTACCGCCTATCGCCCGGCCGCGAGGTGCGGCTGCGCTATGGCTACTTCATCACCGCGAAGTCGGTGGTTAAGAATGAAAGGGGAGAAGTGGTTGAGGTGCACTGCACGTACGACCCGGCCACGCGCGGCGGCAATGCTCCCGATGGACGCAAGGTGAAGTCAACGATCCACTGGGTATCAGCGGCGCACGCCGTCGACGCCGAAGTCCGTATCTACGACAAGCTTTTCACCAAGGAAGACCCGAATCAGGTCGAAGAAGGGCAGGAGTTCACGGCGAACCTGAATCCGGGCTCGCTGGAAGTGATCGCGGAGGCGAAGCTGGAACCATCGCTCGGGAACGCGCCGATTGGCGGCCGTTATCAATTCGAACGCCTCGGCTATTTTTGCGTGGACCCAGATTCCAGACCGGGGAGTCTAGTGTTCAACCGCACCGTGGCGCTGAAAGATACCTGGGCCAAAGTCGAGAAAAAGATCGAGAAGAAATCGGGAACGTAGACAGCCTGTGGTGAAAATCAAACTCATGCTTTTCCAGGTAGTGGACCGCTATCATGGCTGAAATGCGTCGCCGTTGGGGGACAGATCGGCGGTCAACGCCGTCTCATCACCACGACGAAGGCAGGGCGATCTAAAATTGCCAAGAAGGCCGCTAAAGCATGGTGGAAGCGAGGGGGGGACAGCCCCTTAGCAATTGTCCAAAAGAGCCAGGAATGCCTCTCGGGTGATCCCAGCCGTTCGAATCAGATTCATAATGATGTCGCGCCCAACCTCATCATACTTTGGAATGATCAAAGGCCGAGCGACACCGGGCTTTTCCAGCTTTATGTGGCTACCTTTTTGACCTGCCTGCCGGTAGCCGAGTTGCTCAAATACGCAAACCAGTTTGTGCCAAGAAAGCGGATTTAGGCGCGACATCCCGAGGCGGCTTTCTCAAGGCCAAAAGGGATAGGGACAGGGAAACGGAAACCGCCATCTCGCGGAAGTACAGAATGCTCTCCGTGCCGGGGCACATGGTGCCCAGCTACAACGCGCCAACCAAGCTCTCGCAGAGCTTGCTCAAAAGTTCCTCGCTCAAAGCAGCTCACAACAAAAAGTTCTGACGCTTCGATAAGGTTCTTCTTTGCTTCGTCTTCAGTTCTTCCTTGGGTGGTAATGTCGAGCGGAGGACAATAGGCGACGTACCAGCCGTTCTCCTTCTTCATCATGCCAAAAAGCTGGAACTGTGCTTGGACCATCACGCGCATACGAATACACCGGAGGGGAAGCCTTTACTTCGCCTAGACTCTATATTCATTATAGATGCATTGTCAACGATTTGCGATGCCGAGGGATGTGACGAGTGAACATCTCTTGTATATCGACCGAGTACCTCTTTTTCCTCGTTTCATCCCTTTTTGTCTTGTCATGGCTATAAAGTAGTCTCCGCCGGCTCGCCACGCGCCCATCACAGCACCCGGCAAGCCTCCTCAAATTCCAGCCGCGGGTTGCGGGGAAACAGCTTGCTGCGATCGCCATAGCCCAAATTGCATAGGAAGTTGGCCTTCCATTTGCCATCGGGAAAAAACTCAGCGTTCACTTTTGCGGCATCAAAGCCGGACATCGGGCCGCAATCCAATCCCAGAGCTCGCGCGGCGAGTATGAAGTAGCCCCCCTGCAGCGACCCATTGCGCAAGGCCGTTTCATCGATCAACGCCTGTTTCCCCACAAAATAAGAACGCATGTCGGCGTGGGGAAATAGCTGGGGCAACTTTTCGTAGAACTCCGTGTCCCAGGCGACAATCACGGTGACCGGCGCGGCTTTTGTCTTTTCGACATTGCTCGGAGCAAGAGCGGGCAGCAGGCGCGCTTTCGCAGCTTCGCTTTCGAGAAATACAAAACGCGCGGGAGTGGAATTCGCGCTCGTCGGCCCCCAGCGCGCAAGTTCATAAGCTTCGCGCAGCACTTCGACCGGCACGCGCTTGGGAAGCCATGCCGAATGCGTACGAGCCTGGCGGAATAGTTGGTTGAGGGTATCGTTAGCAATTTTAGCCGGCTGCGCGGCATTGCCCGTTTCTGCCATTGTTCCTGCCTCATCGCTGCTTGTTTCGTGTTAGATGAAATCCCAACAAAAAACGACGCAAGAAAGCAAGTAATCGCCGCGCAGCGAATCGCTCCATCACTTCCACGGTCCGCCCGTGTGCACCATCCACAGATCGGTGTCGGGCGCACTGATTACTTCCAGCGGCATCCAGAAGTCCCCCCGCTGTCCCCAACCATCGCCCCAACTGTTCTGCATAAGTGCCAACTGTCTCGCCGAGTCGTAGCCGAGACAGAGCACTTCATGTCCGCCCTGCTGCGCTTCTCCCGGTTTCGGAATCGGCATGACACCGGTGTCCGCCACCTGCTGCGATATGAACGACTCGTAAACCGCGAACCCGACTGTAACCGGCCACGGCGTTGGGTCTGCCAGGCACCGCAGAAAGTCCGACAAAGTTCCGATGCGGTGATAGGCGCCCGTCTTGTACTTCAACGCGTTCTGCGCCTGCGCCGCCGTCGGAGCAGTGAGCTTGCCCGCGACGTAGGGATACAGCAACGCTTCGCAGCAGCCTTTCGCGGTGAGCGCCTGGCAAGCCGTGCGCGGCATCGCGCCTTCGTCTTTCGGGAAGGACCCATCGGCAATCAGTTCCTCGACGTACAGGCACTGCGGGCTCAGGATCGGCGAAGTCTTCTCATACCTCCGTGCAATCCACTCGCGCGCGGAGGAGAATGCATGTCCGGTGCAACTGCCTTCCTCGCCTTGATCCTTAATCGGCCCGCCCCACGCTCGCAGATCCACATGTTGCGGAACCGGTTCGGCTCGCGGCGAAGCCCGGTACATCCGATCCCGCACATCGTGAACGTCGCGAAGCGCGCCGAACTTGCGCCGGGTCGACTGCTTGATTGCCGCGAAATCGATCACTGGAGTCGGCCGAAAGTCAGCGCCCGCACCAGTTTCGAGTGCTGATGAATCTTCAGCGCCGGCGTCGCCGCATCCACCGCCGCGTTACCGGTTGGCGCAACCAGGATGCTGTTGTAATGATCCGTAAAGGTGGAGACGCTGTAAGGCGGCAGAGCCTTGAACGATGCCTGCGTATTGGCTTGGCACGATGGAATCACCGCCGTGATCGCCTGCACCGTTCCGGCAACGAGATTCGCGAGCAGTGTGATCTTCGTCTGTGTGTTTGAATCGCTTACCTGCGCGACCTGAAGCACAAGTGCCTGATCGGCCTGGTATGCGCTGACGGCCGCTTGCAACTGCTGGCAAACGCCGGGCGCGGATCCTGCCGAAGCCTTGGCGAAGTCGCCGGCCAGCGTCTTGATCGCCGCGGCGTCGGCATTGATCTTAGCGGCCAGATTGCTGTCCACTGGTTTACCGTTGGCCACGGCGACAATCTGCAGAATGTTGATCAGCGCCGGCGCCGCCGCCGCCAGAATGGAATCGAGCGTTGACACCCAGGCGGTCGAACAGGCGGTGCAGAACATGGCAACAGACAGCGCAACGACAAGAACTCTCTTCATAACTAGTTTCTCCTTGGATTACTTGGATTACTAAGACCGTCAACTGACTTACTTCGAAGCGACGGTTCCATACGGTGAGGGCAGCCAATGCGCTACGATGACGGCCAGCGGCGCAAAGACTGCCGCAGCGGTGGCATGGTTTGTCCAGAACACAGCAATCGCCGGGGTAGCGGTATTCGCCAGCGCGGTAAGCAGAAGGACAACAGTGGGTAGATAGGCAGCGTACTTCTTCACGGTGATATCTCCTTACGATAGACTTATACTTGTGTCGTTCGGGTGGTATGGCGAGATCGGTTACTCCTTGATACCGTTCTCATACGGGGTGAATGGTGACCGTTTTGTCAGCGCTTCCCGGCGGGATAACGCCCCTTCGTGCGCCAGTCCAACGTGTACCCATCCGTACTCGAGGATAAGTTGGTCGTATTCGATGTCCGAACGCAGGATAGCTAGCGCCACTTCCGCCGGCACCCCGAACGTGGGACAAACGAAGTCGCAAGCCAGCCCCAGGCAATGAGCGCTGGTCACCACCCCGCCGATGGCTTGGTTGACTTTCAACGAGCGATAGCCGCTGTGAACCACGATGGGTTTGTTGCCCAGCAGCGTTCTAATTCTCTCCATAACCGTCGCCACCAAGCCGAGGTTTCTGATGACGCTTGCGTCCGGAGTATTGTCAAGGCCGAGCCGCGCTGCCGCTTCGGAGAAAGACAGTTCCTCCAGCGTGAAATGCTCTGAGATTGTCATGGGATAATGGATTGGCTTAGGAACTACGGCGCGGGTTGCGCCGCCGTGAGATCCATCAGGCCAATGTCGGGACGGCACGAGTTCGGCCCTTGGTTCGTGAACACGACTCCCGCCGAATCAGCGCAGGTACTACTCGATGTCTGGCATCCGCTCCACGCGGGTATGGTTCCCTCCGTCACTTGGCCGCTCGCGCAGGAGCCTTGCACCGCCGATCCGGTGGACGTGATCTTGTAGATGCTCGCGTTCGCGTTGTTCGTCACCGGGAACACGTAGTCGTTCAGCGAGACGCACTGGCCGGAACTCGGCTGGTACTGGCCTCTTACTGGATTCTGGCAGGTCGTGGACGACGCCGAACTATCCCCGCGCGTGTTCATGAAGTCGCCGGACCACGCCAGCATTTTGCCGTCTTGGGACACGACTCCAATGTCGCTTTGCGTGCCGAAGCCAGGGTTCGAGCCGGTGTTCCAGTTGTGCCCGAACCGGTAGAGAGTCTGCAATCCGTCGGTGGAAAAGGCGAGCATCTCGCCATACCCGGCGGAGCAATATCCGCTGGTGCCCCCGACTCCATAACAGGAGGGCATCAAGCTCACGCCTCCCCAGGACGGGGCGCTGAAGGTGGGATCGACGATGGGCTGCAGGTCCTGTTTGCCGTCGTTGCGGTAGGTCGGGTGGCCGTCGTTCGGCAGACTGAGCGTGAGCGCCTGAACGTTCGGGTGCGGATGCCCGACGTTGAGGCCGGCGCAATCTCCAGTCGTGGTGTTGCAATTCGGCTGGGAGAGCAGATGGCTGAAGTACGTCCCGCCGCGCCAGTCATATACGTAGCCAATCGCCGAGTGCCCGTCACCGCCATATCCCGGACCAATCTCTGTGTTGATCCGCATGACATTCGAGTACCAGTCGGCGATGTAGTTGTAGCAAAGGCTCGCGACAAAGGTCCAGTGGGTGGGGTCCGTTGAGGGATCAGCAGTCAGTCCAGTGCCTGCCTTGTACTTGTAGTAATTGTGGTCAATGGGCGAAACGACATAGTTGTTGGACGAGTAGCCGGTGGGCGTGTTGTAGGACGATGACCAGGCGATGTTGTTCGGCCAGCCCGGAAAGTACGTGTAGGGGATCGCAGGCGTGCAGCTTCCGGTGCCGAACGTGCTGTTGATCCCGCCGGCTCCGGTTGGCCCGATGTGCCCGTATCGGCTGTTGAGGTACGATCCGGCGGCGTGCAGCGTAAATTCATCGGTCAGGTTGACAAAGGTTCCCGGAGTCCAGCCCGAGCCGTTCATGCGGTAACCGACCACGGCGTCATCGGTGATCCACTGCCCAGCAACATCCGGTGTCCCGGCGCTCGGCCAGTTTGGGCCTTCGTTCGTGCCCCGGTAGCGCTTAGCAAGGCGGGTGTTGTCGCGTGAGCAGCCGCGGTGGGGATCGAAGTGGATCACGTCGAATCCCGGTCCTTGCCCATCCACCTTGCCGATGTTTACGAGGGGAACGCCATTGTCAGTGCACGTGTTTCCGACGGCGGGGCAATTCGTACTCCAGAGCGGTTCCGTGCCTCCCGCAGTTCCAGAAGTGGTCGCTTGGAACATATAGTATTGGATGCCTGTGATGTTGTTGACTGGCATGATGAAAGTATCAGTCGTGTAAGTCATGCCCGAAACCCAAGGTCCTCCACCAGCCAAGGCCAAAGTCAGCGAATCGTCGTCCGCGAAGTCCATGATGCTCGTCCACCGCACGTTGTACCCGGCAGGCAGCACTGAGCATGGGATGGAGCCGCCGGGGCCGTCGGAGGTGAAGTCCACAA
>JBAVVP010000274.1:0-2344 GCA_049697355.1 Terriglobales bacterium | reverse complement strand
CGAAGGACCTATGCATCTTGGCGGCGAAATGCATAGGTCCTTCGCTTCGCTCAGGATGACAAATCTTAAATGGATGCCAAATCAGAAATCGAATTACAAATAACCAATTATTACCAATTACAAATCACAAATCACCAATTACAAATTGCCCATCGCTCTCCCTATCCCATAAAACACAACCGTGAGCGCCATGGCCACGCCGAACGGAATTTTTGTGGACTGTGGATCGTCGAGCGACAGCTCGGACCCGGGCATCCGCAGCCTGAACAACGCCGCCAACAGATGTGCGATGTTCAGCAGCGTCCGTTTCAGCCGCCCTTTCCAGATCACTACGGCCAGGGCCATGACTCCCGCAACCAAAACCGTGCCCATCAGCACGGAAAGCAGTTGCCGCGCGCCGAGACAGGCTCCCAAAGCGCCGGCCAGTTTCCAGTCGCCGGCGCCCAGACTGCGGACCAGCACGAACGGCAGCAGCAGCCCCAAACCCAACGCCGTTCCCAGCAGGGCGGCTTTCAGTCCCGGCCAGCGGTAGAGAATCGTGTTGACCGCGACCCCGGCCGCCAGCCCCGACACGGTCAGCCAGTTCGGGATCCGCCGGTAGCGCCAGTCCAGAACGCCTGCGGCCATCGCCACCAGCAGCGCGGGAATCCAAGGTCCGATTTGAAGCCATGACCCGGATTGAAGCATGATCGCCGCCGGCAGACAGACGCCTCCGCGCGTTTCGCTTCCTGTACTTTAGGGCTTTCGCAGGCGGCACTCAAGAGAAAGTTCTCAGTTCCCAGTTCTCAGTGGCATTCAATAAACAGGGCTGGTTTTTCTGAGAACTGAGAACTGAGAACTGAGAACTGGGAACCGGTTGTCTAGCGGGTGACCGGATTCGCCGCGTTTCTCTCCGCAATCACTTTCTTGGCATTGTCGGCGAGCGCCCGCGCTTGCGGCATTAACTCCAGAGCCTTGATCACGTCCGGATCGGTTTCGGCGCGCACCTTCAAGCCTTCTTCCTGGCCAAAGGTATCGACGAAGACCTCGCTCTTGACGTTGGAGCGCAGCCAACCGTCGTTCTCGATCATCTCGGCTTCGGTATGGGGTATTTTTTCTTCGTCGAGAAATTTGCGGAAGTCGAGCAGCACTGCATCATCCACTTCGAAGTTCTGGGTGATTTTGTGAGTAAGCGCGTAATGCTTGGCAAAGTTGAACAACGCATAGTGCTGCAGCAAGGACTCCTGGAACTTGTTGGACTTAAAAGGCGGCAGCTTCACGTCGGGAGTAATGCCCCCACCGCCATACACGGTGCGTCCACCATCGGTGAGCTTCACTTCGTGGTTGGCGTTATTCTCCTCGCTCTCCCGGTTGTAGTAGTAATCGTAGAGAGAGAGGTTCGAGTAATCGCGCTGGATGAGACGTCCGCTGGGGGTGTAGTACTTGGCGGTGGTCAGGGCCAGGCCGGTATTTTCGCCCAGGGGATAGACGGTTTGCACCAGGCCTTTGCCGAAGGTGACTTCGCCGGCGATGAGTCCGCGATCATGATCTTGAATGGCCCCGGCGACGATTTCGGCGGCGGATGCCGTGCCGCGATTCACCAACACAACGAGCGGATAGTCTTTGCCACCGTTGCCGTGGGCTGCGACGTATCGCTTTTCAGGAGACGAGCGGCCGTGGTGCGAGACGATCAGCTGTCCCTTCTTTAGAAATTTGTCGGCGACGCCTACGCCTTCGCTGAGCAAGCCTCCGGGATTCTGCCGCAGATCGAGGACCAGGCCTTTGAGATCGCCCATCTGATCGAGCGCTTCGGCGACTTCATGCTCGGTAGTTTCCTGGAAGCCGGAAACGTGCAGGTAGCCGATGCCGGGCTTGATCATGAAGTGCAGGTCGACACTGTAGCGGGGAATCTCGTCGCGGACGACGGCGAACTCGAGCGGATGATCGGAGCCTTCGCGCAACATGGTGATGCGGACGGTGGTGCCCTTCGGTCCCTTGAGCAGATCGGCCACGTCGGAGGTGCTCATATTGTCGGTGGGCTTGCCGTCAATGGCGGCGATAATGTCGCCCGGGCGGATGCCGGCGCGATAGGCCGGCGTGCCGACGAAGGGAGCGATGACGATGACCTTGTTATTCCGGGGGCCGACCGTCATGCCCACGCCGTAATACTTGCCGCGCTGCTCTTCGCGCAGCGAGGAGTAGGACTTGGGATCGAAAAAGTTCGAGTGCGGATCGAGCTGGTGCAGCATGCTCGGGATGGCGCCGTTATAAATCGCCTTGTCGGGATTCACCGGGGCGGCATAGTTCTCCTCGACCTTTTCGTAGATTTCGGTGAACTGCTTCAGGCTGTCGCGGACATCGGAGT
>JBAVVP010000273.1:0-12220 GCA_049697355.1 Terriglobales bacterium | reverse complement strand
CGATCACGACTGCGAAACGCCCGATGACTTTGGCGGAGAAGATCTTTGCGGCGCACATGGTCACGCCGAGCGTACAGGCTACCGACAAGACTGCCGAGCTTTGCTCGGCTGGACGGACGAATGCGTCCGTCCGTGCGTGTTTCGTTCGACCGGGCGACAGCGGTTTTACTCGCGTCGATTTGCGCTTCAGTCATGAGTACGTCACGCCTATGGCTGCGATTTTTTACGAGCAATACGTTGGCAAAGACGTTCCGGTCAATGATGCTTCGAGCATCCGGTTCTTTCGCGACCACCTGACCTTTCTCGACGAAGTGATTTCGGAAGAGAAGAAGAAACTTGGGTTGCTCGATCTGGCCACGCAACTCAAGCTGAAGCAGGCGGATTTCGCCAGGCAGCAGGGAATCAAACTGCACGGTGAACTTGCCGACCGGAAGGGCTCGGAGGGCATTTGCCACTCGGTGATGCTCGAGACCTATGCGCTGCCAGGGCAGGTGAACGTGGGATCGGATTCGCACACCCCGCACGTCGGCGCCATCGGATGCATTGCCTTCGGCATCGGGACGACCGACGTGTTCAACTCCTGGATCACGAAAGACGTTCGCGTCAAGGTGCCAGCGTCGGTCAAGGTCGTAATTCGGGGCAAGCGGCACCCGAACGTTACGGCGAAGGATTTCATCTTGAAGATTCTTTCCCTCGACTACGTCCGCAGCGGCAAGGCTCTGGCCAAAGTGATGGAGTATGCCGGGGAGGCGGTCGAGGCGCTCTCCGTGGACGAGCGCGCGACCATGACCAATATGGCGGCTGAAATCGGGGGGTTCACCGGCATTGTGGCTCCGGATGAAAAGGTGGTCGAGTTTCTGATCGAACGCCGGGGGATGAAGCGCGCCGAAATCGAGAGCATGATCGAGGGCCTGCAGAGCGATCCCGACGCCAAATACGCCGAGGTGATCGAACTTGACGCGGCTGAGATTATGCCCATGGTCGCCACTCCCGGCGATCCCGGTAACGGCAGGTACATCCGCGACTTGGGCGCGCGTGTGCCGATTGAAATTGCCTATGGCGGAACCTGTACGGCGGGGAAGAACGAAGACATGGACATGTACGCGGCGGTTCTCGCCGATGCGCTGAAGCAAGGCAAGCGGGTTTCGAAGAATGTCGAGTTCTGGATTCAGTTCGGCTCTCAGGAAACGCGCGAGTACTCGAAGCGCCGGGGCTACATCGAGATCTTCGAAAGGGCGGGCGCGCGTGTGATCGAGCCCAGTTGTGGTGCGTGCATCAATGCCGGGCCCGGAGTGTCGACCCGTCCCGAGCAGGTTGTGATCAGCGCGCAGAACCGAAATTTTCCCGGACGCAGCGGGCCGGGACAGATGTACTTGGCGTCGCCGTTGACCGTGGCCGCTAGCGCCGTGGCCGGGTACATTGTCGAGTACGAACCTTCGAAGGCAACAGTTGGGTCCTAGTGTTCAATTTTGGACAGCGCCGCGCCGCCCTTGTTCCTAAAATGTTACGCTGGTTCGCGTATTGGTGCTTGTTTGCTAGCGAGTGCCATGTACACTAGAGCGGGGTCGTTCTAACGAACACATCCAACCCAATAAGCACCAGGGGAAGAATGTGCCCTGGTGCCATCGATTGGCCCCAACTGAGAACGCAGCAGACCGCGCTTTACAGAATCCCTAAAAGCCTATGAAAATTTTGCTTTATAACCCCGACAACGGCGTCACACGTAATTTCATGCCGCATCTATGGATGTTTCTACTGCAGGCGCTTACTCCGCCGGGCCACGAGGTGCTGTTGGTGGATGGCAACGCGCAACCCATGGATGAAGCGGGGATCGCGCAATATGTGCGCGACAACAATATTGGACTGGTCGGGATCGGCGCCATGACTCGGATGATCGCCAAAGCGTATCGCATGGCGGACGCGGTGCGGGCCACAGGCGTTCCGGTGGTGATGGGCGGGCCGCATGTGACGGAGATGGCCGACGAGGCTTTGGGGCGAGATGGCGGGCCGCGCCACGCCGACGCGGTTGCACTCGGGGAGGCCGATGCGACCTGGCCGCGGATTGTTGAAGACGCAGCCCGTGGCCAGCTTAAGGATGTTTACGCTCCGGTGGATGCTTTTGGCCAGGAGAGCAAGCCGTCGTTGAAGGAATATCCGGTGATTCCGTGGCAGTCGATCGATCTCAAACAGTTCAATCTGGTGCCGAAGGCTGCGACCGGCCTGCTGCAGAAAATCGGAACAGGCTGGGGATCGTTCCGCATTATTCCGGTCGAATCCGGACGAGGCTGCCCTTATGGTTGCGAGTTTTGCACCGTGACCGGATTCTTCGGGGACTCCATTCGTTTCCGCACCAACGAGAGCGTGGTGAATGAACTGCTGTTGTTGAAGGCCCGCGCCCGCAAAGAGAAGGGCCAGATGGCGGTTTTCTTCATCGACGATAATTTCGCCATCAACATCAAGCGCACCAAGTCGCTGCTGCGTGACATTATTGCCGCCGGTGCGCAGGTGCATTGGGTGGCGCAGATCTCCGCCAATTTATTGCGCGACGAAGAACTCGTCGACTTGATCGCGGATTCTGGAGGCAAGTGGATTTTTATCGGCATGGAGTCGATCGACCCGGCCAATCTGAAAGACGTGAACAAGGGATTCAATAAGCCGGGTGAATACGCGGCGGTGCTGGAGCGGCTGGCGGCACGCCATGTGTACGCCATCACGTCGTTTATTTTCGGCATGGACAACGACACCGTCGGAGTCGCCGAGCGGACGCTGGGGCAGGTTCGGACCTGGCCGCCGGGTCTGCCGATCTTTGGTCTGCTTACGCCTTTGCCTGCGACTCCTTTGTACAAGCGGCTGGAAAAGGCCGGGCGGCTGACGCGGCCCAAGCACTGGCAGGAGTTCATTCCATTTGCCATGGCGCACACGCCGTTGAAGATGACGATTGAAGAAGCTCACGCCGAAGTGAATCGCGGGTGGGCCGAGGCTTATAGTCCGGAGGCGCTGGCGGCTGCAGTCGAGTCGCTGAACGATCAGCCGCTGGGCTATCGCGTCAATATCTTCCTGGCGCGGATTTGTTTCCGCGGCATCTATTTCCCAATGCTGGGGAAGATGGCATGGGTGAAGGTGATTGCGCAGAATCGGCGAACCATCTTCAAGCTGGTGAGGGAAGGGTTCAAGGCGGGCGCTTGGCACGGCGCGCCGGCGAGAATTCCCGCCATGCCTACGCCCGCGGGAGAGGCAGACACGTTCTCACAATCGGGTGGCGAGGGGCAGGCGATTGCGGTTCCGGCCGATTGAAAGCCGCTTATGCACCTCTCGACCCTGGAAAGTCACCGCTGCTGATTGGCGCTGCCTGTACCGATAGCTGCGTTCTTGCTAAAATCGTGAAGTCGAGCACACTCCCTGCGCCGAGGAGCATCAGAATCTATGGCCTATGTAATCGCCGAGCCCTGCATCGGAACCAAAGACACCGCCTGTGTTGACGCCTGTCCGGTGGATTGTATTCATCCCAAGAAGGACTCCGACAAGTACGCAACCGAAGAGATGTTGTATATCGATCCCGTGGAATGCATCGACTGCGGCGCCTGCGTCCCAGTGTGTCCGGTCTCGGCCATCTTCGCCCTCGACGATCTCCCGGAAAAGTGGAAAGAGTATACCGAGCGGAATGCGAAGTACTTCGGGCGGTAGGAAAACAGCTCTTGGCTTTTAGCTCTTAGCTTTTAGCTTGAACCGGCGAGGTTTCGAGCCGTGAGATTCCGGCTAAGAGCCAAAAGCTAACAGCCAAAAGCCCGCCTTCTCCGTTACAATCATTGCTTAACCTGTAGACCCTCCATGGCGCTGAAGGAGTCGGAAGCGATCGTTCTGCGCACGTATCCGCTGCGTGAGTCGGACTTGCTGGTCACGCTGTTTACCCGCATGGAAGGCAAGGTGAAAGGCGTGGCGCGCGCGGCCATGAAGTCGAGACGCCGCTTTGGAGGCGCGCTCGAGCCGCTCACCTACGTGCGAGCGTTTTACGACGACCGCGAACGGCAGGAACTGGCGCGGCTCGATTCCTGTGAAGTGATCGAATCGCCGCTGGCCACTGAGGTCAGTTATCCGCGGGCGGCGGCGTTGGCACACGTCGCGGAGTTGCTGGACGAGTTGATGCCCGACCGCGAGGCGAGCGACGCGGTCTTTCGGTTGAGCCTGGCGGTGTTGCAGGAACTGCGCGGCCCGGCGTTATGGATGCCGCTCACGTACTTTGAGCTGTGGATGACGCGGCTCATGGGATTTCTGCCGGAATTTTCAGAGTGCGTGATCTGCGGACGGTCATTTGATCACAACCGCGATGACAGCGGCGGCGGCAGCCGGGCATTCTATCACGCGCTTGCCGACGGCTTGGTCTGCATCGACGATAAGCGCATCGCGTCGTCGGAGTTGTCGTCGGAATCGAGAAAGATTGCGGCGCAGATGCTGCGGTCGCGCGTTTCCGATTTTGCGGAGATTGACTGGCCGAAAGCGGTGTGTGCCGACCTGCGCAAGTTTCTTCTTCAGATTCTGGAGCGGCATATCGAGAAGAAGCTAGTGACGGCGGGAATGCTGGAGAAGATCAGCTTCTAGCTACTAGCTTCTGGCTGCTAGCGAGCGAGGATTTTGTTTGCTAGAAGCCAGTAGCTAGAAGCCAGCAGCTTATTTTGATGAATTCATCCAACCCCAATTCGCTGACCTTCCAGGAACTCATCCTCAAGCTGCAGGCTTTTTTCGCCAAGCGTGGAGCGGTTGTCCAGCAACCCTACGACGTAGAAGTCGGCGCCGGGACCATGGCTCCGGAGACGTTCCTGCGCGTGCTGGGGCCGAATCCTTATAAGGTCGCTTACGTGCAACCTTCGCGGCGTCCGGCCGATGGGCGCTACGGGGAGAATCCCAACCGGTTATTCAAGCACCTGCAGTTGCAGGTGATCCTGAAGCCGCCGCCGGAGAATGTCCAGGAACTTTACCTTGAATCGCTGGCCGCAATCGGCATTGATCTCGCTCAGCACGACATCAAGTTTGAAGAGGATAACTGGGAGTCTCCCACGCTCGGCGCGTGGGGCATTGGATGGCAGGTGATGCTCGACGGGCTTGAAGTTACGCAGTTCACTTACTTCCAGCAGTGCGGCGGCGTTGATCTCGACCCTATCTCCGTCGAGCTCACTTATGGGTTGGAGCGGCTGTGTGCTTTTCTGCAGGATGTGGATTCGATTTACGACATCGTGTGGGCGCGCGATCCCGACACGGGCAGGGAAGTGAAGTACGGCGACGTGCGACTGGCCGACGAGCAGCAGTTCTCGGTGTACAACTTCGAAGCGGCGGATGTGGAGAAAACCTGGAAGCATTTCGAACTCTGCGAGGCCGAGTGCACGACGCTCCTTGAGCGTTACGCTGCTTTAGGCAAGGACAAGAGCAAAGTTGACGGCATCGCGCAGGAGAAGTCGCGGTTTCCACTGTTGGGCGCTTACGATTTGTGTCTGAAATGCTCGCATTACTTCAATATTCTCGATGCCCGCGGCGCGATTTCGGTGACCGAGCGTGTCGGCGTGATCGCGCGGGTGCGGGCGCTGGCCGTGGGGATCGCCAAGGCCTGGATAGACCAGCAGTTCCCGGCCGAAAGAAAAACTGAGAAGAGCGGCGAGACCTCAAAAGCAGCGAATAGAAAGGGTGGGAAGGCCAAGCCGGCTCCAGTTCTCACCTAGGCGGAACAGCGCCGCCATAGGGGTCCTTCGACTTCGCAGAACCATTCGCTTCGCGAACGGTTCTGCTACGCTCAGGATGACAAACGAATAAAGTATGGCTGATTTTTTACTCGAAATCGGATGCGAAGAAATCCCGGCGCGGATGATTGACGCCGCTTCTCTGGAGTTGCGCGAGCGATTGGGCACGCTATTGCAGCGCGAGCGCCTCGAACCTGCCGGAGCGGTTTCGTCCCTTGACACGCCGCGCCGGTTGGCGGTTCTTGCTTCCGGAATTCCCACCTCGCAGCCCGACATCACCGAGCGGGTGAACGGACCCTCCGCGCAGGTTGCATATAAGGATGGGCAGCCGACGCAGGCAGCGCATCACTTCGCCAAGAAAGTCGGCGTGGATGTTGGCAAGTTGGAGAAAGTCAGCACTCCCAAGGGTGAATATCTCGCGGCCACGGTCATGCGCAAAGGCCGCACCGCCGCCGAGATTCTCGCCGAGACTCTTCCCAAGGAAATTTCCGCGCTCTACTGGCCGAAAAATATGTACTGGCGCAAGCGCGGGGAAGTGTTCGTTCGTCCGGTGCGCTGGCTGGTGGCGATGCTCGATGAGCAGGTTGTGCCGCTGGAATTGTTTGGCATCCGGGCGGGCAAGACTTCGCGCGGACATCGCATCATGGGCGGCAGGTCCGGCAGCGAAGCGGTGGCCATCTCGAAGCCGAGCGCTTATGTCGAAGCCCTGCGCGGCGCGAAAGTGCTGGGCGCCGTCGAGCGCGAGCAAGTGATTCGCAAGGCGCTCGACGCGGCCACTCGCACCATCCCCGGAGCGCGCTGGCGTGAAGACAAGCCGCTGGTTGCGACCGTCGTCAATCTGACGGAACTTCCTTCCGTTGTCCTCGGCAGCTTCGATCCCGAGTTTCTCGCTCTCCCGGAAGAGGTGCTGGTCACGGTGATGCGCGACCACCAGAAATATTTCGCCATCGAAGATGCGAATCGGAAACTGCTGCCCCACTTTTTGGCGGTGCTCAATACGGCTGCCGACTTGGACGGACTGATCCGCCACGGCAACGAACGGGTTCTGCGGGCGCGCTTCAACGATGCCCGCTTTTTCTGGCAGACGGACCAGAAGCAGAGCCTCCGCCAACGTGTAGAGTTGCTGCGCCACGTTACCTTCCAGAAGGATCTCGGCAGCTACTACGACAAGACGATGCGGGTGCAGCACATGGCCAGCTGGCTGGCCGAGATCGTGAAGCAGAGTGGCATGACAATTCGGCCCGGCATCGTCCACAAAGCGGCGCTGCTCGCGAAAACCGATCTGACCACCGAACTGGTCAAGGAGTTCACCGAGCTGCAGGGAATTGTCGGCGGCCTTTACGCGCGCGTGCAAGAACTCGATGAAGGCATGAAAACCGACGTGCAGCTAGAGATTTCGCGGGCTATCTATGACCATTACAAACCCGAGTCGATGGAGGACAGCGTCCCGGCGACGGTCGAGGGCGCGGTGCTTTCGATCGCCGATAAAGCGGACTCGATCGCGGGAATGTTCGCGCTTGGGCTCATCCCCAGCGGATCGAAAGATCCGTTTGCGCTGCGCCGCCAGGCGAACGGCATTGTGAAGACGATTGCCGAGCACAAGCTGCCGTTGCGCCTCGCGGAGATCATGGCGGATGCGCGGATTCGCTATAAGGATTCCGAGGCGGAGAAGAAGTTTTCCAACGCCGCCTACGCCGAATCGGTGCGCGGGTTTTTCCGCGAGCGCCTCGAGTTTTACTTGAAGGATGCGCATGAACCTCGATACACGTATGATGTGGTCAACGCCGTGCTTGCGGTTGATTCCGACGACGTAGTGGACGCGGTTGCCCGTGCTGAGGCCGTGAGCAAAGTGCGGGGCTCGGCGGATTTCGAATCCATCTCGGTTGCCTTCAAGCGCATGAAGAACATTCTGCGCCAGGCATCTGAAAAGACTAAGGTTATTGCCCTACGTGTCGATCCTGCCGGGTTGCAGGAAGAATCCGAAAAGGAACTGGCCGCGCTCATCCCGCAGACGGTGGCTACGGTCGAGAAGTTGCGGGCGGCTCGCGATTACGAAGGGGCGCTGCTCGAGATTGCGAAGCTGCGTCCCGCGATCGACAAGTTTTTCGACAAGGTCATGGTCATGGTCGACGACGAGAATCTTCGCGCCAACCGCCTCGCTCTGCTGCAGACCGTGGTTAAAGAATTCTCCACCATCGCGGACTTCTCCGAGATCGTGACCGAAGGCAAGGAATCTACGAAATAATAGAAAAGAGGACCGATATGGCAACCACAACTCTCCCTGATACGGCAATCATCGAAACGAAGCCCGCGGTAACGAAAACCACGAGCACAAAGTATGTCTACTTCTTCGGCGGCGGCAAGGCCGAGGGCAACGGCAAGATGAAAGACGTACTCGGCGGCAAGGGCGCTGGGCTGGCCGAGATGACCAACGCCGGACTGCCCGTGCCTCCTGGCTTCACCATCCAAACCGAGGCCTGCCGCGAGTACATGCGCCACAACGCGGTGTCGAAAGAAGTGAACCGCGAGATGGAAGAGGCGCTGGCCAAACTCGAAAACCTTCAGGGCCAAAAGCTCGGCAAGGGAGAGAACCCGCTACTGGTGAGCGTGCGTTCGGGCGCGAAGTTTTCGATGCCCGGCATGATGGACACGATCCTCAACCTCGGGCTGAACGATCAGAGCGTCGAAGCGCTCGCCAAGCGCGCCAACAATCCGCGCTTCGCTTACGACTCCTATCGCCGCCTGATTCAGATGTTCGGCAACGTCGTGCTCGACATCGAGAAGCCGGTATTCGACGAAATTTTCGACGCCAAGAAGAAACAGAAGAAGACGAAGTTCGATACTGGCCTCGACGCCAAGGCGCTGCAAGAGGTGATCGTGGAGTACAAGAAAGCGGTCAAGAAGCACGCCCATCGCGACTTTCCGCAGGACGCGATCGAACAGCTCGTCCTGGCGCGCGACGCCGTATTCCGCTCGTGGAACAACGATCGCGCCAAGCACTATCGCCGCATCAACAATATCGATGACATGCTCGGCACCGCCGTGAACGTGCAAGCCATGGTCTTCGGCAACCTGGGCGAGACCAGCGGCACCGGCGTCGGATTTACGCGCAACCCCGCGAATGGCGACAAGGTGTTTTATGGCGAGTTCCTGCTGAACGCGCAAGGCGAAGACGTGGTTTCGGGCGTGCGTACTCCGGTTCCAATCCTTGAACTCGAAAAAATCATGCCCGATGTCTACACCCAGCTCCGCGACATCACCACGCGCCTGGAAACGCACTACAAAGACATGCAGGATTTTGAGTTCACCATCCAGGACCGCAAGCTTTACATGCTGCAAACGCGCAACGGCAAGCGCACCGGACTGGCCGCGGTCCGCGTGGCGTTGCAGATGGTGGACGAAGGCCTCATTAAGAAAGAAGAGGCCATCTTCCGGGTCGAGCCCAATCAGTTGTACGACTTTCTGGTTCCGCGCCTCGACGAAAAGGGAAGCAAAGTTGAAGTGTTGGCGAAGGGCCTGCCGGCTTCGCCGGGCGCGGCCGTGGGACAGATTGTGTTTAGCGCCGACGAAGCTGTCGAAAGGGTCGCATCCGGAAAGAATGTTCACGTGATTCTGGTGCGCGCCGAAACCACGCCGGAAGATATTCACGGCATGGAAGTGGCGAAGGGCATTCTGACCTCGCGCGGCGGCATGACGAGCCACGCCGCGGTAGTCACACGCGGCATGGGCAAGTGTTGCGTGGCGGGAGCGGGCGACGTCGACGTGGATGAAAAGGCGCGCGAAATGCGGGTCAAAGGCCAAGTCTTCAAAGCCGGCGACTGGATCTCGCTCGACGGCACCACGGGCCGCGTCATCAAGGGCAAGCTGAATACGCTCGATCCTTCCCCGGACGATCCTGAGCTGCAGAAATTCATGGGCTGGGCCGATCCGTATCGCACGATGAAGGTCCGTGCTAACGCCGACATTCCCCGCGACGCCATTCAGGCGCGCACGTTTGGCGCCGAGGGCATCGGGCTGTGCCGCACCGAGCACATGTTTTTCGGCGAAGAAAAAATTCCGCACATGCGCGCCATGATTCTTGCCGACAACGAAAAGGACCGGCGCGCCGCGCTCAAGAAACTGCTGCCCATGCAGCGCAAGGATTTTGACGGCGTCTTTCGGGCGATGGATGGATTCCCGGTAACGATCCGCACGCTCGATCCGCCGTTGCACGAGTTCCTGCCGCGCCGCGAAGATCTGATGGTGGATATCGCGACTCTCAAGTACGCAGACGCGAAGGAGAAGAAATCGCTGGTCTCGAAGTATCGCGACTACGGAGCGAAAGCTGTGGGCGATCTGAAGAAGCTTATGCCCATGCTGCTGAGCCGCGTCGAGCAGTTGCACGAGTTCAACCCCATGCTTGGACATCGCGGTTGCCGGCTCGGCATCACCTATCCGGAGATTACGGAGATGCAGGCGCGGGCCATTTTTGAAGCCGCGGTTGCAGTCGCAAAAGACGGCGCCAAGGTCTTTCCCGAAGTGATGATCCCGCTGACCGCCACGCTGAACGAAATGGCAAACCAGGCGGCCATCGTCAACCGCGTCGCGAAAGAAGTTTTCAAAGAAAAAGGACGCACCGTCGAATACCTGGTCGGCACGATGATCGAGTTGCCGCGGGCCGCCCTGGTCGCCGATGAGATCGCGAAGGAAGCGCAGTTCTTCTCCTTCGGCACCAACGACCTCACGCAGACCACGTGGGGCTTCTCGCGCGACGACGTCAACAAGATTCTGCCCACCTACCTGGCGGATGGAATCATCAAGCAGGATCCGTTTGCCGTTCTCGATCGCGAAGGGGTAGGGCAGTTAGTCAAGATGGCGACGGAACGTGGGCGCAAGACGCGTCCGAACCTGAAGGTGGGAATCTGCGGCGAGCACGGCGGCGAACCATCGTCGGTCGAGTTCTGCTACCAGACCGGCCTAAACTACGTTTCCTGCTCACCCTTTCGCGTGCTCACCGCGCGGCTAGCGGCGGCCCAGGCAGCAGCCGGCGAGAAGCTGCAAAGCGACGCGGGACGGACAAAGTAGATGTCGAAGGGCATCGAAGCCAACTCACCTTGGTTTCGATGCCTTTTTATTTGGAACCGAATCCTATCATCCGCTGGAACCGTCACTGCGACGTTCACTGTAATCTCTGCAGCCGTGCGATCAGCTTCTGCGCCAGATTTTCCTCCGACTCGGACCACAGCAAGCGCCCGGTTGCCCCAGCGTTCTTTTCCATCCTGGCTGTAAGCTCCACCAGTTTTTGGACGTTGCTCCGGACGTTGCGCTCCGCCTCGGAGGTCAAGGCGACTTCTTCGTGGAGGAAGGACGAGTCCAACCCGAAATCAAGTTGAATGTGTCCGGCTTGTTCCGCGGCGTGCTCTTCAAATTCTGTTCCATGCGCGATCACACGGACGAGCGACGGCTCCAATACCCATTTCTCCGCGCCCTCCGGAGGAGTCCACAAATCCCAATAGGCCTCGAACAAGTAGGCATAGTCGTCGTGGAGAAGTTCCGCGAGCTCGGCCACGGCCTCTTCCGGCGCCACTCCGGGATGGAAGCGGCGCTCCAGAATGGTGGGCTCACTCCACGAGACCGGTTGGATCGCCGCGTAGGTTACCCCATCGCGCGCCGCAGAAAACGGAATTTGCCGGAGCACGCTGATCGTTCGCGGCAGAATCTCGGACTCCTCAAAACTGGGAAACCACAGGCTCAAATAAAGCGAATCGCCCATGGATGTATTCTAAATCGAAGCCGCGTTGGGTTCGGCAGAGAAGGGGCAAACGCAGCTGGTTTTGACGCGGGAAAAACGCCCTGTTACTATGGACTTCGCCGGCAAAATCACCATCTCACCAGAAACGTCCCCGTCGTCTAGCCTGGCCTAGGACATCGCCCTTTCACGGCGGTAACATGGGTTCAAATCCCATCGGGGACGCCAAGTCTATCAACCAGTTGCGGAATTGCCGGTTTTGGCGCACTACGGGTTACGCTACGGTTTAGCTGCTGGATCACTCCACGATGGGCGTTGCGCTTCTCTTCGGACATGGCTTCGTCGTAGACATTCATCGTGATTGAGTACGAGGCATGCCGCAACAGGCCTTGCACCACTTTGGGGTTGTTGTTGTTCTGTCGCAGCAGGGTCGTGTAGGAGTGGCGTAATGTGTGCCATCCCTTAATTTCGATCCCGTTTTTCGCGGCGATTGGCTTGATGTGATGCTGCATGATCCGACTCATCCAGTACGGCTGCTTGCCTCTCATCTTCGTGCTGGCGAAGACGTAGTCGCTGTCTTGGGCATAAGGAGTCTCCCGACGCCAAGCCAGCAATTCGTCGATGAGCACATCATCCAGTGGAATGCTCTTTTTCGAAGCTTCCGTCTTGACCTTACCGATGCGCTGCTTCACGATTGAGCGCTTGGGGGTCAGGACCTTGTCTTCGAAGCAGATGTCTTCCCAGCGAACGCCGCTCAGTTCACCCC
>JBAVVP010000272.1:0-6112 GCA_049697355.1 Terriglobales bacterium | reverse complement strand
CTGGTGATCGAACTGATCACGCCGGTGGCGATGGAAAAGGGCTTGCGGTTCGCGATCCGCGAAGGCGGCCACACGGTGGGCGCAGGCACGATCGCCGAGATTATTAAGTAGCTTTCAGCCGTCAGCTATCAGCCGTCAGTGAAACCGTAAGCTGATGGTCGGGACGGAAACAGCCCCGAAGGGGCGGAATGAGATAGCCCAGGGCGTAAGCCCTGGGTAGGCATCAAGAAAGAATCGAGTCCCGTAGGGACGACACAGGCTGGCGAGGACGCCGGCACTACAACGAAAACGCGGCTTGCTTCCTGCCGCCAGTTCTTTCCTTCCGGAGAAGCCGGGAGGGGCAAAGAGAGTGAACAGTGACTGGAAAAGAAAGAATTCGCATCCGGTTGAAAGCCTACGACTACCGTATTCTGGATCAGTCGACCGGCGAGATCGTGGAGACGGCAAAACGCACCGGCGCGCAGATTGCGGGACCGATTCCGCTGCCCACGATGAAGAACAAATACTGCGTGCTGCGGTCGCCGCACGTAGATAAGAAGTCGCGCGAGCAGTTTGAAATCCGCACTCACAAGCGCCTGCTCGATATTCTGGAGCCGACGCAGCAGACCGTCGATGCGCTGATGAAACTCGATCTTCCGGCGGGCGTGGATGTGGAGATCAAGGCGTTCGGCAAGGAACATAAGTAGCTGTCGGCTCTCAGCCATCAGCTGTCAGTAAAGGCGAAAGAGTTGACGGCAGCACTGAGGCAAGCCCCGGAGGGGCGACCAAGCTTAGCCCAGCGCTTCAGCGCTGGGGCAGATGCAAGAAAGAGATTCAAGTCCCGTAGGGACGACTGAAATTGCCGAGGGCTTTAGCCCGAAGGCGCCCAGCCAATAGCCGCGAGCCAAGCTGGGAACGGAGAAGGCAATGGCAAGAGTTACTGGAATTCTGGGCAAGAAGGTCGGCATGACGCAACTCTTCGATTCGAAGGGCGATGTGCGGCCGGCGACGGTGTTACAGGCAGGGCCATGCGTGATTACACAACACAAGACCCAGACCAAAGACGGTTACGAGTCGGCGCAGATTGGTCTGGTCGAGTTTGTGAAGGAAAAGAAGCTGACCAAGGCGATGCGCGGACATTTTGCCAAGCACAACCTTCCGCCGTTGAAATTTGTGCGGGAAGTTGCGGTGGAAGTCGACGCTCCGGGCGAGAAGACCGAGGGCGTGATCAAACCTGGCGATCGCATTCTGGTGGATATTTTTGAAGGCGAGCGGTTTGTCGATGTGATTGGAGTCAGCAAGGGGCACGGCTTTCAGGGTGTGGTGAAGCGACATCACTTTGCCGGCGGCGCGAAGTCGCACGGTTCGATGTTTCAGATTACGGGTTCGATTGGAGCGTCGGCGTTTCCGTCGCGCGTAATCAAGGGCATGCGGATGTCGGGCCACATGGGCAATGCGCGGATCACGACCCGCAACCTGCGCGTCCTGGGTGTGGACAAGGAAGAGAATCTCTTAGTGGTTGAGGGCAGCGTTCCGGGCGCGAATGGCGGATACATCGTGATTCACAAAGCGAAGAAGCCGCCACGAGAACGCCGTGGATTCGCGGGCGCGACGACAGTAGATCCGTTGAAGGCCGCGAAGCGCGCTTCAAAGAAGGCGTAACTCGGTCGTTAGTCGCTGGTCGTTAGTCGTTGGCAAGATCGTACGGCATGAAGACGAGAGAGATATTGCAACTATTGATATTTACAATTTGAACGGAGCCAAGGCCGGGACGATGGATCTGGCCGAAGAGGTTTTCGGCGCGGTCAATGAAGACCTGCTCTGGGAGGCGATCACGCACTATCGCGCCTCCGCGCGCGCGGGCACGCACGCGACGAAGAACCGCTGGCGGGTTTCCGGATCGGGCAAAAAGCTGTGGAAGCAGAAGGGCACGGGGCGAGCGCGTATCGGCTCCATCCGTTCACCACTGTGGCGCCACGGCGGCACCGTGCACGGACCGCAGCCGCGATCCTATGACTACGCCTTCCCGAAGAAGAAGCTGCTGGGCGCGCTGCGCTCGGCGCTGGCCTCGAAGTTTGCCGACGGCAAGCTGATGGTGGTGACCTCGTTCGACGTGAAAGAGCCGAAGACGAAGCTGTTTCGCGAGGCGCTCGACAAGCTGAAGATCGAGGGCACGACGCTGCTGGTCGATCTTTCGACGGCGGAGAACAAGAACCTGGAACTGAGTTCGCGCAACCTCGACGGGCTGGAACTGGTGCGGGCGAACGAAGTGCATCCTTATCACATCATGCGCTACACCCACGTGGTGTTCGCACAGAAGGCGCTCGAAAAGCTGCAGGATTCGCTGCGGAAGTCGGCATCGCGGCGCTTGCACGAAGCGGAGCCGGCGGCAGAAAAAAAGAAGAAACCGGCGCGGCGCCTGCGCAAGACTAAGGCGGAGGTGGCCTGATGAAATCCGCGTATCAGATTATTCGGAAGCCGGTGATCACCGAAAAGGGCCTGGGGATCAAAGAGACCCAGAACACGCTGGTGTTCCAGGTGGCGCCGAAAGCGACGAAGACCGAGATCAAGGAAGCGGTGCAGGCGATCTTCAAGGTGAAAGTGGTTTCGGTGCGCACGGCGAATTATCCGGGGAAAGAACGGCGGCGGGGTAAGTTTACGGGCTACCGTCCCGATTGGAAGAAGGCGTACGTGCGGTTGAAAAGCGGCGAGAAGATGCCGGAGTACGCACAGAATTTATAGCATTCAGCACTCAGCATTCAGCATTCAGCCGGTCGAGTGAATGGGAAAGCTAAGAGCTAACGGCTAAGAGCTAAGGGCTGATTTTATGGCAATTAAAACCTACAGACCGACAACGCAGACGCTGCGCTATCGCACCACGCTGGTGACCGACGACATTACATCGTCGACGCCGCACAAGCCGCTGGTTGAGGGCAAGATACGTTCCGGCGGGCGGCGCAATTCCGGCGACACGACCATGCGGTTCCGGGGTGGCGGCAATAAGCGCAAGTTGCGCACGATTGACTTCAAGCGCGACAAGCACGGCATTCCAGCGACGGTCGAGACCATCGAATACGATCCGGGACGCTCGGCGCGCATCGCCCTGCTGAGCTACGCCGATGGCGAGAAGCGTTACATTGTGCAGCCCGATGGATTGAAAGTCGGGCAGAAGATTTTGAGCGGACCGGAAGCCGACATTCTGGTGGGGAACGCCTTGCCGCTGCGGAATATTCCGCCGGGCACGACCATCCACAATGTGGAATTGAAGCCCGGAAAAGGCGCGCAGATGGTGCGCTCGGCGGGCGGTTCGGCGCAATTGATCGCAAAAGAAGGCGACTATGGATTGGTGAAGCTGCCTTCGGGAGAGACGCGCAAAGTGCTGCTCGATTGTTTAGCGACGATTGGGCAGGTGGGCAACACGGACCACGAAAACGTCACCTGGGGCAAGGCGGGACGCACGCGCTGGGTGGGAAAGCGTCCGCATAACCGCGGCGTTTCGATGAACCCGGTGGACCATCCGCATGGTGGCGGCGAAGGCAAGACCTCTGGCGGACGTCATCCGGTGACGCCGTGGGGCCAGCCGACGCGTGGCTATAAGACGAGAAACAATAAGCGGACCGATACGTTTATCGTGAACCGAAGGAAGAAAGGTTAGTGGCAGGTTTCAAAGTTTCAAAGAAGTATCGCCAGTCTTGGTTCGGATTTACTGAGAACTAAGAACTGAGAACTGAGAACTGACTTATGGCTCGTTCGACAAAAAAAGGACCGTTCGTGGATGCGCACTTGGCGACGAAAGTCGAAGGCATGAATGCGCGTAACGAAAAGAAGGTGCTGCGGACCTGGTCGCGGCGCTCGACGATTATTCCGGAGATGGTAGGACACACGATTGCCGTGCACAACGGACGGAAATTCATCCCGGTATATGTGACCGAGAACATGGTGGGGCACAAGCTGGGCGAATTCAGCTTTACCCGCCAGTTCAAGGGACACTCGATGAAAGCGGCGACCGAAGTTGCCGCCAAACCGGCGGGTATACCCGGCGGACCTGGAGCGATCGTGCCGTCAGCGCCGCCGGCGGCGCCGAAGGCGTAGAAGGCAGCTGCTGGCTGCTGGCTCCTGGCTAGGAGCTAGAAGCTAGAGGCTAGAAGCTGAGAGACAAGAAATGGAATTTCGAGCGGAAGCAAAATACATGCGCGTCTCGCCGCAGAAGGCGCGGCTGGTGCTGAACCTGATCAAGGGACGGCGCGTGGAAGAAGCCAGGAACACGCTGGCATTCACCAAGAAGCGGGTGGCGGCGACGGTCGGGAAGCTGTTGCAGTCGGCGATCGACAACGCGAACTTCTTGAGCACCGAAAAGGGCTTGGATGTCGATCTCGATAACTTGTACGTGAAGCATGCGGTGGCGAACGACGGGCCGCGCATGAAGCGAATTCGTCCAGCTCCGATGGGACGCGCTTACCACTACGTGCGGCGCATTGCGCATCTCGAGATTGTGCTGGCGGAGAAGAATCGGAACGGCGTGCCGGTCGGGACAGAGGCGGCAGCGGGCGAGAAAGCAGCGAAAGCTGCTCCCTCAAGGCCGAAGGCGAAAGTTAAAGCCAAGGCGCCAGCGAAGAAAAAGGCAGTCGGCAAAAAACCGACCGCGAAGAAGTAGGACCGTCGTTCGCGAAAAGCGAACAGCGAATGGCCAACAGCGAATAGCGCACTGCGAGAGTTTCAGGAGCACACATGGGACAAAAAGTTCATCCTTACGGATTCCGGCTCGGCTACACCAAGCCGTGGAAATCGCGCTGGTTTGTCGTTCGGGACTACGACAAGCTGCTGCTCGAAGACGTGAAGTTGAAAGCGGAGCTGAAGGAAAAGCTCAAGTCGGCGGGCGTGAGCTCGGTCGAGATCGAGCGTCCGGGCAACAAGCTGCGCATCATCATCAAGACGGCGCGCCCGGGGATCATCATCGGTCGCAAGGGCGCGGAAATCGACAAGCTGAAGCAGGAATTGCAGAAGCGCACGTCGCGCGAGGTGCATGTCGATATCCAGGAAGTGCACAAGCCGGAGCTCGATGCGCAACTGGTGTCGGAATCGATTGCGCTGCAACTGGAAAAGCGCGTGGGCTTCCGGCGGGCGATGCGCAAGTCGGTCGATTCGGCGCTGCGTTTCGGTTGCAAAGGGATTAAAGTTCGCGTGAGCGGACGGCTGAATGGCAACGAAATCGCGCGCTCGGAGTGGTATCTGCAGGGGCGGTTGCCGCTGCACACGCTGCGCGCCGATATCGATTACGGCTTCACCGAGGCGCGTACGACTTACGGCGTGATTGGCGTGAAGTGCTGGGTTTACAAGGGAGAGATTCTCCCGGCAAAGAAGCGGGAAGCGACGCCGGCACGGGAAGTTAGCACCACGGGAGCGTTCTAGGGAAGTAAGAAGTCAGAAGTCAAATTGAAGAAGTAAAAGCAAAAGCTCCACGGGCTGTTGATCTGCTGGCTAGGAGCTAAGAGCTAGAAGCTAAGAGCTGATTTTATGTTGATGCCGAAGAAAGTGAAGTACCGCAAGCAGCAGCGCGGGCGCATGACGGGGAAGGCCTGGCGCGGGAGCGAGCTGTCGTTCGGTCAGTTTGGGCTGAAGGTGCTCGAACCGGGATGGATCACGGACCGCCAGATCGAAGCGAGCCGGGTGGCCATGACGCGGTTTGTGAAGCGCGGCGGCAAGGTTTGGATCCGGCTGTTTCCGGATAAGCCGGTGACCAAGAAGCCGGCTGAAACCCGCATGGGCAAGGGCAAAGGCGCGCCCGATCACTGGGTCGCGGTGGTGCGGCCGGGAAAGATTTTGTTTGAGATGGAAGGCGTAACCATTACGGACGCGAAAGAGGCCATGCGGCTGGCGTCGCACAAGCTTCCGCTGCGCACGACGTTTGTAAAGCGCGAAGTGCTGTAGAAATTGCAGAGGTCAGAGGTCAGATTGCAGAGGTGAAAAGCGAGTGCGCGAGAGCTTTTACTGAGAACTGACAACTGAGAACTGAGAACTGACTTATGAAGGTAGAAAAGATTCGCAACTTAACCGATGTCGAGCTTAAGCACCAGGAGCGGGACTTGGCGGACCAGCTCTTCAAGCTGAAGTTCCAGATGAATATGGGACAGAC
>JBAVVP010000271.1:0-21236 GCA_049697355.1 Terriglobales bacterium | reverse complement strand
CAACCGCGAACACAAATACGTGCCGCGGAGATTGGTGGCGATCACTTCGTCCCATTGCTCGTCAGACATAAACGCCAACAGGACATCGCGGTTAATGCCGGCGTTGTTAACCAGACAGTCGACCGGACCGTATTGCTGTTCGATGCGCTCGAACATCGCGGCCACGCTCTCCCGGCGGGATAGATCGGCCTCCACGGCCAAGGCTTGTCCGCCGGCAGCAACGACGCTTGCCACCACCTCACCCGCGGACTCTTTCGCGCGATGATAGTGCGCGGCTACGCGGAACCCCGCGCCTCCCAGTGCCTGCGCGATGGCGGAACCGATCATACCCGAGGCGCCCGTCACTAACGCGGTCTTCCGATCTTCAACCCGTATCTCAGCCATAGACTCGATTAAAAGTGCAACGGCTTGAAAATCAAAAGATAGGCGCCCCAACGCGAGTTATACCGCGGTATGTTTCCATCCAGAGCATAGGAAACCGTTCCTTGTATCAGGGTGCCTTTGGGACCGGGGGTATTGAAATTGAACTCCAGGCCGTCAAACTTATTGAAATGGGAGGGATGGGGCAACTCCCCCTGGTTGCGTGCGCGCGCGTAGCTGTACATCGCATCGAACTTCACAAAGTCCATCACGTTGAAACCGTAGTGCACGTAACCCATGGCGATGGCGTCGAAAGAGTCCGTGCCGCCGGGAATGCCGTGGAGGCGCGGCTGCGACAAGAACGAGGGAAAGTAGCGAGAAAAGCGATCCAGTTGGTTCCCACCAAAATAGGCGAAGGCGTATCCGCCCTTGGTGAACTTTCCGATGTAGTAATCCTTGTTGAACTCGGCGTTATAGAGGGTGTATCCGCTTTGCGCGGGCTGGAGCGATAAAGGAGTTTGCGGCGGCGGCGGTGGGTTCGTCGAAGTAGAGCTGCATCCGTCCGGTTGTGGGGCGATGGAAGCGCACCCGAACGGCCTCCAGTTAATGCGCTGCCCCCGCGTCCCATGAGCGCTGAACACATAACCTTTGTACGTGTACTTTACCTCGAGGCCCGGAAGCAGGGTCACCCCGTTCCGGGGCAACACGTATTTCTTGTCCGCGTCGCTGGTTCTGCGAAAGAACTCATAGGACAAGTAAGTCGAGGCGGTCAGGCTGAGATGGGTAGTGGCCTGCCAGGAGGCCCGCAGTCCGGTGGTTTCGCCCCAGGCCCATACGTCTCCTTGCTTCAATTCCTGGTTGTTGCTGTAAAGACGGTTCTCACCGGGCAGTCCGGAGAGCGCCAGGTCCCATGCCAGGCGGAACTTGGGTTGGTACTGCTTCGAGAGATCGGAGACCAGGATGGGTCCGGCAAAGAAAGTCGAAAGTTGCGCGCCGGTGTTCCGGAAATTGAAATCGGCGATGCTGATGCCGGCAAACGGAATGGGATAGTTGAACGTGCCTCCGTACAGGGCTCCGCCAACCAGGGATCTTATGCGCGTCTCCTTCTTCTGTACCAGAACGCGTTCGTTGCCTTTGATTTCCAGCGACCGCAGTCCCTGGTCGGTGTCGCGGTACATGGGATCTTTGGAACTGTGCTCGGCCAGCAAGTCGTCATTGAACTGCGCGGTATTATTGATCATGTAGTCGGAATACTGCACGGTCCTCTGCAGCGCAAAATCGCGTCCCGCGGCATTCAGCAACTGTTGTGCGGACATCGACCGCAGCAGGTTGAACTGATTACCCTTGCCGTCGGGGATTAACTCAAAATTCTGGGTTTCAACATTGACCAGGACGTTGTTCTTGGAACCGCGCTGGCTCAGCGTCTGTCTCACTTCGCGAAAGGTCGTGCCGTCGATCCACACTTTGCCGCTATAAAGGTTCTCGTCCACGGCGAGGGGTTCGACTCCCACCACATAACACAGGGCGCCATTGACTTGCTCCGTCCCCAGAAGCTTGTACTTATAACGTTCGTTGAGCTTCAATTCGAGGGGCTGGGTCAGCACCTTTTCCGGTTCGATTTGGGGCAGCGGGAACTCGTGGTTCTTGCCGAACTTCACGCCGTTGACGTAAAGCTCGTGCTGGGCAATTTCCATCTGTCCCGCTCGGTTGAAAAACTGCTTGAGCTGCATGGAGATGTCGAACCCCGGACCCAGATTGGTGCTCTCAAAGTGCAGGTTCATGAAACTGGAGGCCATGTAGTTATCCAGTTTCTGCTTCTGCGCCTCGCGGTACTGTTGCCAGCGGGCGATGATTTCTTCGACTTTGAGTTCTACCCCGCCTTTTACTTCCACCGAGCTATACACCGTCTTGTCGGCCTCGCCCCGCTTGTGGATGTAAATCAGGGCGTGCTCGCTGGTGCAAGCGCAGGTTTGGGCAAAGCCCTTGCCGGTCTTGACTGGTTCGCCAGCCGGGAGCCGGGCTCCGGTGATAGGGTCGTACCACTGGATCTCGAATTGTTCTGGTTCCGTGGCAGCGGTCTGAAGCCGCACCGTCTTCGGGTGGTCGGGGCTGGCATTCACGTGCGCGACAATTACCTGGTCCGGTGACTCCCCGCCGCCGAACCACCGGTGTTCCTCTTTCCCCGCGCCCACGTTTCCCGTGCCCTCTACCGCAATGGCGAACGGCGAGGTTGCGGGATTCGCCGGAAACATGTTGCCGGGAATGTAATGCGTCAGGAAGGTGTTCACGGCGCAGACTCGATCCGCGGCGGTGGCGTCTGGGGGCTCTGACCAGACGATTTCTACGGAAGTGCCCGAGGCCGCGAGCACGGCGTTGAGATAGGGCGCGGAGGCTGCTGACGTTTCAGCGTCTAACTTTAGAATGAGGGGCTTATTCAGCGCCCGCTCGGCGATCCATGCAGCGTCCTGACGCCAGGTTGGGGAATAAGTGGTGCCCAGCATATCGGAATAGGTGGCAAGCCGGGTTACTATATCGCCGTGCCGGCCGACAAACCCGGGCTGGAAAACGTATGCCAGACGCAGGTTAGCGTTGCTGGCTTTCGCGGTCACCCCCAGGCGCAGCAGGGCAAACGCGAACAGATCGGGAGCCGTCAATGGTTCCTTGATTTCTACAATTAGTCCGCGCACAGCACGGTCCGAGAGAGGCGCCACTTTCAGGAAAGCGTCAACCCTCTCGGTCATTTGTTTCTCGGTTTCCTGACCGGTAAGGGGGCCGGAGCCTGCGACGACGTGTAGCCAGACCTCCGATCCCTCGGGCATGCCCTGGAGTGCCCGTGCTTGCTCTTCGAAAAGTCCAGCGGGGCTTGCGTCCCCCGCAACCTGGAAGAGCACGGGCGGCAACACGAGCAACTTGCCCGGTAGCGCGCACCGTTGCGCTGCGGCTAAGCCCGCGGCAAGATTCTGGTCCGCGGGAATGGAGATGGCAGCCTTGGGCAAGCCGGCTGTGGCCGTGCGCGACAAGAACACGAAAATAAAAAACAGAAAAAGAGCGGCAATTCGCCTCAAACCTGCCACCCTTAGGGAAGGCAGCATAGGCAACTTCGGCGACGATTTCATTGTATTGTCCTAACTTAAGTGCGGTGCCTTGAATTATCTATGATGCGTCGTCGGCTAAATTCGTGTTGCTAAAGATATGAGTAAGGCGATGCCCGCAATTCGTAGCGGATCGCGTATTGACTGGGCAATACCGAATTGGCCCACTACCGTAAGCTCCTCGGCTTGCGTTGGGCGCTCACTTTCAAGCGCCGCGGGATCGGCATCACCTCAACACTCTGGCTGGGGCAACGGGTTGTTCTTGAGCCGAGCCGATTCCTCGGCATTGCGGAGTCTGGCACCCGCGTTGTAATTGCAGAAAGGAATCAGTTGTCCATCGGTGGCGACATACTGAATGATACAGCGCTTGAGGCGGCGCAAATTGTAACTGCGCGCGTCCATGAAGTGCATGCCCGCCACGAATATGCCATTGAAGCCTTTGCGGAACCAACCGTTGGACCTTCCCTTCGACTTGTCCTCCCACCCTTCGATGCTACGCAGCATGCGCTGGAAGGTGAGTCCGGGCGGAGCCTTCCGCTTATCGAAACATTGCGACAACTGCGCAAACTGGCGGATACGCGAAACCTGCCGCTCGATGATGCCCTGGCCGGAATCGGGATTTACTTCACCCATGCTGCGAAAGAAACGGTCGAGGTCGAAGAAACTGCTAAGGCAGGTTGGCTTGTTGTGGTCGCCAACGTAGAAGAAGGTGCCGAGCGAACAATGGGCGTCGCTAAGGGGAGGAAGAGTCGCGTCGCGGCGGACGCGGTCGAGGGCGCGGCTGAGCAAGGATAGCGAATTCAGCGGGAACCAATCGTCGGGAAAGCGGGTCAATCCCGTCTGCCGGCCAAACTCGCGCGCCATAGTCGCTAGGTTGAAAGGTTCGGAGTTCGGGTCCGCGACCTCTACCCTGCCAACATGCGCCGCCGGCTGAACGCTGATGCCGGTGACGTGGCTGCTGTGTTCGAGAGCGAACTGGAATATGGGCCCCAGTTGATCGACGTTGACGGAGTTCATGATGGTCGGCACCAGCACGAGGCGCATGTTCGTCTTCTGAACATTGTTCACGGCGGCAATCTTCTTATCCAAGAGCCGCTGGCCCCGCAGTTGGAGATAGACCTCGTCGTTGACGCCATCGAACTGCAAGTACAGCGTGTGCAGGCCCGAATCTTCACAAAGCTTGGCGTAGCCGGGGTCGACAAACCGGCTTCCGTTCGTGGCCACTTGGATATGATTGAAACCAAGATCGCGCGCGGTGCGAAGGATGGCGGGAAATTCGGGGTGGAGGGTGGGCTCTCCGCCGGAGAACTGGACGTGGCGGCACGGGACCGGACGGTCCAGCAGCGACTGGAGCATCGCGCCCACCTGCTTCGTCTCGAGGAAGTAGTGGTTCCCGTCGCCCGTGGCCTCCGCGAAACACACGGGACACTTGTAATTGCAGCGGTTTGTGATGTCGATGACGGCCAGGCATGGCTCGTTGTGACTGGCGGTGGCACAGTCGCAAGCCCCTGGATCGACGGGCTCCGCCTGCCGGGCATCGGGAAAGATCAGCTTGTTCCAGTCGTCCAGCCGGCGGTACAAATCGGCGTCGGAAAAGATCAGGGATTCGGGGGATTCGTGGCAGGCACACTGCGGGCGTTGATAGACCTTGCCTCCTTGATCGGCGATCACGGAGGTAATTGGTTTGCCGCACTCGGGGCAGCGCGACGAAATGGTATCGATGACGGTATCGCCAACGTGCGGCTTCGTCATAATCTATTCATCGATGATTAAGGCTTAGAACGGTCAAGTATATACGAAGGTCTGGGGGTTCCCTAGTAAGTACTGATGCGACCCCTCAATCCCTCTCAAAGGTCGTTCGTAGTAGATGTTCGACCCCTGTTCGGCTTTCGCGACTCATTCCGTTGGGCGGCTCATCTCCGCTCTCTTCGGCTCTTCCCCCTGGAGAATGACGGCGGGAACCAGCCAGAGGCCGCCGGCCAGTGCCAGAGCGACGCCCAATGAGGTTACGAGACCCATTTCAGCAAGCGGCGCAAAACTGGAGGCCATGAGCGCTCCGAAGCCGACGATGGTCGTCAGATTCGACTGAATCAGGGCCGCGCCCGAAGCTTTCGCGGTCGCGAGAATCCCGTTGCGCTCGTTTTCCAGGTAGCGGCGGACCAAATGGATGCCATTGTCGATTCCAATGCCGATGATGAGGGGAATCGCCGTTATGCACATGAAACTGAAGCGGTGTCTGACCAGCAACAAAAGTCCGAAAGTTACGATGATGGCGAATGCGATCGGCATGAGCACGATCAGCGACACCCGGAGGTTGCGGAAACACAGATAGACGATGAGGACGATGGCGGCGGCTGTCCATAGCAGCGCCCGGCGGCTGTCATGGAGGACTCGGCTTTGCATGTCGCGGTTGATCTTGTCGAACGAGAACTCCACGAACGGACCAAATTGATGCCGCCAGGACTCGAGGACAGTTTCCGGAACGACCTGAACAGCGTCGGGATCGGTGGCATAGAAGGCGACGGCGGCGACGTAACTGCCGTCGCGGGTCCGGCGAATGCTGTTGTCGAGCAGCCCTGGTGGCAGGAACTCGGCGGCCTGTTCCAGGGTAATGAGCTCAGTGCCTTGCGCGAGTTTTCTCAGCCGATCGATGAGGGGCTGTTCTGGTTCGGTTCGAAAACCATTCTCGCGGAGCGACGCCTCAAGGGCACGGGCAGAGGCGGCCAGATTGATGCCCGCCAACGACGCGGCGCGTTGTTGCTGCGTTCGAACTGACGGAAGCAGGTTGGTGGGGGAAAAAATCGACTTGAGGACGCCGCGCTGGCGATAGGCTTCCAAAGCGGCCGTCAGATTTTCGGCCCGCTCCAGGACTTCCTGCTGGCCTCCGGCAATCAAGAGCACGTCGGGGCTGCCTTCAATGCCGAACCTCGCGGAAAGACGATTCTGCGCGGCCACGGCTGGGTTGTCGGCACCAGTAATCTCGAAGCGCGCGTTCATTCTGACCTTGGGCAGAAAAAACAATGAAAGCAGAAATATCGCCAACGAAAACGCGATGACGAGGCGCGCATGGCGGCCCACAAAATCGACGGATTTCCGCGCCAGGAAAGGAAGAAAGCGGAAGGTAATCGTCTCCGGCGCGCGCGGCTTGGAGAACCGCCACCAGAGCTGCATCAGCGCGGGCACGGTCAAGAGCGTGTGGAACATCATCATGAACATGCCCACGGTGAGGATGAAGCCAAACTCCGCCAGGGCCTTGAAACTGGAGGTGGCCAGTGCCGCAGTGGCCGTGGCGGCCGTCAGGATGCAAAAGAAAACGCTCGCCCCCGTGGTTTCGAAGGTGCGCAATACGGCCGCGTTCAGCGTTCCGCCCTTGGCCCATTCCTGCGGCACGCGGTTGAAGAAATGTACGACCTGGTCGTCGCCCAGGCCCGCCAGAATTGCAATAAAGGAGAGGCTGATGAGGTTCACTTTTCCCGGATAGAAGCTGGCTACGCCCGTGGTCCAGAGGATGCCCAAACTCGTGGGCAGCAGCGACAATAGCAGCAAGGGGATGCGGGGATAGATCAGCAGGCACAACAGCAGGTTGCCGACGATCGAAATCACAGAAACTCGACGAATATTGGCTTCGATGAACCTGTGCTCCTGCTCGGCGTAAACGTATGCGCCGGCGGCCACGGCGTGCACGCCGGCATCCCGGAAGGCTTGCTCTGCGCTGATGGACTGGATGCGCGCCCGCGTCCATTGGACGACTTGCTCGGCGAACTTGTAGTCCACGGCCGGTTGCCTGGGCTCGGCAATGATGAGCAGGGCTTTGTGATCTTTACTGAAGAACCGGTTCCCTTCTCCCCAGGTCAAGTCGAAATTGGCGAACTGCGAGAAGCCTCGGCTATTTTGCGCCGCCACTTCCATCAGGCCCAGCGGATCGGTGACAAAATAATTCGTTCCCAAAGAGGAAAACGGCGTGACCAGTTCGGTGGCGGCGCGGCGAACGGTTTGATGAATCTGTTGCGGACCCAGCCGTTGTTTTAGATCTTCGGTTTGCGCTGGCGGCACGAACGACGGAAAGTTCCAGGTGAAGAACCGCACCATATTGAGCAGTTCCTCTTCCTGCAAGCCGCAGCGCGCCTGCTTGAACAGGCCGCTGGACATCATGTCGGCGGTAAGACGGTCGGCCATTTCCTCCATCTCGCCGGTGGTGTCGTTACCTGCCTCCGGGGCTTCGATCAGCACGAAGAGCTGGTTGCCGTATCCCAACTCTTTACCGATCTGGCTTGCGGCTCGCCATTGCGGGTCGCGTTCGCCGAACAGGTCGGTCAGGTCGGTGCCGGTGCGCAGGTTGTGGATGTTCGAAAACAAGAACAGGGTGAGAACCAGGCTGAGGGCGGTGACCGACCACGGATGATCGACGACCACGCGGCCCAGCACGCGCATGAATCGCATCATCATGGATTCGACGATCACGGCGCGGGCTCCGCCAACGGCTTTTTCGCGATGAACAGGATATGAGCCAAGGGCAGACGGTTTCGGAAGCGGCGCTGTTCGACCTGCATACCGGCGTTCTCCAGCACTCCATGGTACTCGGCGGCCGAAAGCATCAAGGGCCGGACGCCGGCGCGATCGCAGGCGAAGATCAGCCGGTCGAACGCCATGGTGATGGTGGACCAGAGGCCGCGTTCGCGGTCGTGGACCCGGAAGATCAGCATCCCCTCGGGCACGAGCGCCGAACAGCAACGTTGCAGCAACGCCTGCTGATCATCGGCGGGCAGATATTGCAGGACATCCAGAATCAGAATCAGGCCGGCGGGCGGAAGATCGAGCCTACGCACGTCCGTAACGGTCAGGTCCGCGTTCAGGGCGCTGAGAGCCTGGCGAGCGACGGCGATGCGATGCGCGTCCAAGTCGCAGCCCACCAAGCGCCGGCCGCTGTCGCCGAAAGCTGCAAAACCGAGGGCCATGCCGTAGCCGCAGCCGAGATCGACCACCGTGCCCGATCCGAGGTTTTCGGCGGCCAGCAATCCAAAGATGCGATCCAGTCGCAGTTTCCACCGGACGAACCCGCGGTCGGCTCGCGCGCATCTGGCAAACAAGGCGTTCACAAAGCGGACGCGGTCGCGTAAACCCGAATTGCCGGGCGCTTTAAGCTGGACCAGAGCCGCGGTAATCGCAGCGCCAACACTGCCGACGAGGATGCCCAGAGGGACGCTGCCAATCACCCAGGCTAGAAGCTCTTGCTTCAGGTGAGCGCTGGTCAGAGAGGACGCGTTCCATGGCAGGAAAGGGCTGCCGCGCAGAAAACATCCGAGGTCCACAGAGGCCACGACAATCAGAGGCTGGAGCAGCGGATTGTTGATGAAAGTGGCGGCCACGGTCAGCGGCTTGTTCAGCCGGAAGAGCAAAGCCACGCCCACGGCGGCAAGGGTTTGAAAGCCATAGATCGGAACGATGCCGATGAAGATTCCGAGGAACACGGCAGCGGCAGCGTGGCCAGGGTCGAGCTTTTCCTTCAGCAAGAAGGCTGCGAACTGCCGCGCGCGGGTCCGGAATGCATGGATCACGGGGCGGCCTCTTCCGTCATTGGTTCGGTCGTTCGTTTGCGCATCAGGCTGACACCACCGACAACTCGCCGCTCGCCACGATCTCGCCGTCTACCGACACCGTGCCGCTGATGTAAGCCATTTGCCCGGCGTCGGTCAGCTTCTTGGTTTCAATGCGCAGTTCCTGGCCCGGAGTCACCGGCTTCAAAAACTTGAAGCGGTTTACGGCCGCCAGCAGGGCCAGTTGTCCGCCACTGCTGCGAGGGCCGTGCGGCGCGGCTGATCCCAACATCACGCCTGCGGTCTGGGCCACGGCTTCGATCAGCAGAACACCCGGCAGAATGGGCTTGGCGGGAAAGTGCCCGGCGAAAATCGGGTCTTTCGGATCGACGAATTTCACGGCCACACAGCGGACGCCCGGCTCCAGTTCTTCGACCCGGTCGATCCACAAGAAGGGAGGGCGATGAGGAATCATCGTCTGGATTTCGCTGCGCTCGATCACTTGGATTTGTACACCTCGAACGTTTCCGCCAGAATCTTCGGGTTCACGGAATTAACATCGATGACGAACACACTGTTCACACCGCTTTTGCCGTCCACTTCGAGCGACCGCAGCAGGAAGTTCCGTTTGTCCAGCTTCACTACAAGATAATTCAGCCGGCGCCGAAAAGCTTCCGATCGCGGGACGAGTTTCATGTCGTAACTCCCGCTGTCCTCCTGCACGGTGATGATGAAATTCTTCTTCAGGTTGGCGATGGAGTTTTCGCGGCTGAAATAGGACTGGGCGCGGCGTACGTTGCTTCCAACCTCCATCACCTGCGTGTTGCTGCCGATCGTAACGTTGAGATAATTTTCATTGAATCGAATGCGCAACGGGTTGGGTTCGAAGTATTCCAGCGCGAATCGGGTTGTGCCCTCGGCGCAAAACTTGCCGTGCAGGACCATGGGCCTCACCATCAGGCTGGAGGTGCGGGTTTCGGTGATGGTCCCGCAACCGCTCGTGTATTTCTTCTGCGCTTGCTGAACGCCGTCCCAGATGCGGGTCAGCAGCAGCTCGTCGGACTGGGCGGCTAGCATTCCCGGGAGAAGCAAGAACGCAAGCAGACCGCATAGTCGGGGCGGGCGGATCACTTCATGCTCCCAGGAAGCGAAATGCGAGCGACCAGAGGCAGATACTGATCGTGTCTCGCACCGGCTTCATCTTGGAGCGCGCCTGGCCATCGTCATAGACCATGTGGACGGGGGCGTGTGCGATGGTACAGCCCGACCTCGCCATCTTGATCAGGATTTCCATTTCTAACTCGTAGCTCCGGCTCCGCAGTTTGGTTTCACGCAGTTTGTCCAGCCGGAAGAGGCGGAATCCGCTCTGGCTGTCGCGAATTTCGCAGCCCACGAGCGCCGAGGCCAAGCGGCTGCCAATGGTGTTGGAGTAATAGCGGGCGCGAGGCATGCGGGCGCGATCGAAGGAGCGCGCCCCAATCACCAGATCCGCTCCCGTCTGTTCGGCGACGCGCAGCATGACCGGGACATCTTCCGGCAGATGCTGGCCGTCGCCATCGAGCGTGATCGCGTGAGTGAAATTCTGGGCGCGCGCGAAGGCGATGCCGCTGCGTAGAGCCGAGGCCTTGCCGCAATTGGTTTCCGATCGCAGACACGTGGCGCCGGCAGCTTGGGCAACTTGGGCTGTTTCGTCGCTTGAGCCATCGTCAATCACCACGACCTGTTCAACATGCGGTTGCGTCCCCTTAACTACCTTGGCGATGTACGGGGCTTCATTGAAGGCTGGAATCAGCGCACAGGTTCGCATGGCGCGGGCTCCAGTGTTCTTCCGCTGACATGCTCCCGGGAGCCGGCCAGGACAAATTCGAATCCCCGTTCCCTCAACTCATCGATGACGCGCGGCAAAGCTTCAAGCATCACATCCGCTCCTGCTGGTAAATGATCGTGCAGCAGGATGATGTCTCCGCTCGCGACCTGGCTCAAGATGCGCTGGGCCAGAACCGTGGAATTCGCCGTGAGTGTATCACGCGTCCGAACACTCCAAGAAATATACTCAAGGCCCGCCTGCTGGAGATAGGGCCCCAAAAGGGGATGACGCAGGCCCACCGGCGAGCGGAACGCGCGCGGCCGGAAACCACAGCTCCGACGAATGCTTTCTGTGCCGCGTTCGATCTCGGCCCGCAGGCGTCCGGGCATGAGAAAACAAAATAAGGAGGGGTGCGACCAGGTGTGGTTTGCCACCAGGTGACCTTCGTCCCAGGCGCGGCGCACAATTTCCGGATACTGGTCCGCGCGCTTTCCCACCACGAAGAACGTTGCCTTCACGCCTTTCTCGTGGAGCAAGTCCAGTAACCTGGGCGTATCTTTGGGGTCGGGGCCGTCGTCAAAAGTCAGGGCAACACAACCTGCCCCCTCTACCCGCGAGCGATTGGCGACCAGCCATTGGTTGCGCGGATGAAACAGCAGGTAGAGCATGAGCAAAGTGCCGGCGGCGTAAATCAAGGCGAAGAGAAGGAACCGCGAGAGGGTGAAGGGATACAGCAAAGCCAGGGAGGCGTTGGTCGCAAGAAACAACAAGAAAAAGATCGCGGACCTTGTCATATCGCCCGTTCCAGGCTTTCGAGATGCTGCGGGGATTGAAGTGCCATCTTAGCATCGGCTGCTTGCGCTGGGGAAACCCAAAAGAATTGGCGGCTTTCTGGCGGCGCCGAAGCTCCTTTAAGAAAAGGCTTCCCCAAGGCATTGGAGCACACTAGAATTGGGGCGCGTTTTTAAAACAAAATTGGATGGTTCCAAATTCAGGAGAACATACTTGATGAGAGCTCGTTTCTTGTCCATGCTTGTTATTGTGGCAATGTTAGTCACGTATCTGCCGGCTTCGGCGGCGGACTTGGTTTCTCCTAAGCTGTTGCCTCCGGCGTCCGGATTGCGAGCGGGCATTCCGAACCGGAATGTTGCCTTCGATACGGGGACGGGTTCATCCGAACGGCCGGCGCCGAGGCGGCACTGGAGCAAGACGGGCAAGATTCTGACGGTTGTCGGCGGGGGCTTGATCGTCGGCGGCACGGCCGCGCTGGTCCACGGGCAAAACACCAAGGTGGCTTGCAGTTCGGGCACGTGTACGGAAATTGGCTGGAGGGCCACAGGAGCGGTTTGGATGGCTAGTGGCGCCGCTCTGGTGATCGTCGGGGTCACCCGGCGCACCACAGACTAACTGTCTACAACCGTTGTGAGTTACTTCCCTGCCCAAGATATCGCTGGAAGAAGGGGCTGATTTCGATTTGAGGGTCTTGCTGATCAAACCGCGCTCGTCGGCCGCTCATTTCGGACTTGCCCCTTTCTTCCGGACTGAGCCGCTGGGGCTTGAGTACATCGCGGCGGCGCTTGGAGCGCAGGGGCACCAAGTCCGCATCGTGGATTTGTGTTTCGAGCGCCAGTACTTCGGCCGCAACCCCATGGCGCGCCTCATCAAGTCTTTCCGGCCGGAAGTCGTGGGTATTTCATGCGTGCACATTCTGGACGTGCAGGCCACTTTGCAACTTGCCTCCGAAATTAAACAGATGGACGCGGCGATTTTCGTCGCGGTGGGCGGCCATGCCGCGGCTTCTTATCCAAAGGCATTGGAGCAGAGCCGTTCGCTGGATGCGATTTGCGTCGGCGAGGGTGAGAGCGCCATGCCCGCTTTGTGCAATGCCCTGTCGCAGCGCAAACCACTCCACGACGTTCCATCTCTGCTGTTGCCCAACGGCGACGGGCGGTTTGCCGCGACCTGCGAAGCGCGTGAATGGCTGGATTTGGACTACGTCCTCTACCCCGACCGCGCGTCGGTGGAAGCCTATCGCAAGCATTACGTCTGTCTGAATTACATGCCGGTCTGGACGTTGGAGACCACGCGCGGATGCCGGCATCGGTGCAACTTCTGCTCGGTCTGGCAGTTCTACAAGGGGTCGTGCCGCTTCCATGCCGCGCGAAACGTCCGTGCGGATTTCGAGCACACCGGTAAGAATGTCTTCATCATCGACGATTATTTCTGGGGCGACTCGGCGCGCAGCGAGGAGCTGGCGCGTGAATTACTCGCTTCGACTGAGCGCAAGAACTGGATGCTGGCGCAGTCGCGCGTGGACCTGGTCAGCGAGAGTTGCGAACTACTGCGGCTCTGGCGGCCCTTGGCGCGGAATTTCGACATCTTCTTCGGCTTCGAATCGCCGACGCGGAAGGGCCTCGACTCCCTGAACAAGGGAACCGACATATCGAAGACATTGGATGCTGTCCGCGTGGCCCGGGAGTGCGGCTTTGGAGTAACCGGTAATTTTATCGTCGATCCGGATTTCTCCGAGGAAGATTTCGCCGAGTTGTGGAACTTCATCGAAACTAACAAGCTCTACCGGGTGGGTTTTACCATCCTCACGCCACTGCCGGGCACCTATTACTTCGAGCAGAGCAAGGCACAACTCAAAGTTCTGGACTGGAATCAGTACGATCTGCACCACCTGCTCTGGAAACCGCGCCTGCCGGTCGAGCGCTTCTTTGACCTTTACTGCGAGACCTGGAAGCGCACCGTGCTCAACGCTGCCGGGAGAAAGAAGTGGTGGGAGTGGGCGCGGGATATCGATCTGCGCCACATCGGCCACATGGCGAGGATCCTCGCTCGCGCCCAGAAGATGATGGACCCGCGGGCTTATCTGGCCGAGTTCAGTGTGCCCGCGGATTCTCCCTAGGGTGTGCGATGCTCACGTCCTGGCGGGATGAAATCCGCTATTTCGCTGGGGCATCTGTCCCGGCCTGAGCCACATTTTCGAGAGGGAGCACATTCACCCCCTTGTCCTTACGCGCACGCAGCGCGAGATAGTCGCCAAGCACATTGCCCAGGAACGTGGGAAGGTTCTTGTCGTTGAACGACCAGGCGGCAGCGAAGGCGTTGTTTTCGGTGGAAACCTCCCGCTGGAACAGTAGAGTGCCGCTCTTGCCGTCGTGAACTTGCACCTGGTAGGTAATGTAGGACGTGCCCGCAATCGCCCCCGCAAAGAAACGGGACTTTTTCGACACCATTCGGTAATTCAGGAGCTTGCATTTGACGACGAGGGATGGGTCCTCCGGCAATGGGTCCTGCTTTTTCGCAACGGTGGTGAAAGCGTGTGTACTGGAAAGGCGGCTGATGGCTTGTTCTTCGGTTGCGGTCACCAGTTTTCTAGCTTTCGCTTCCCATTCTGCGGGGACGATGAAGTCCTCGAATAAGATGGTGCGATAGGCCAAGTCTTCCGCATTGACGGCCGGAGCCGTTTCATATTCGGCCGTGGCATACGGGTCCCGGGGATCGCGCTTTTCCTTGGCGGCAACGGAAACGCACATCAGGACGACAATCAGCAAGAAGGGTAGAAGATTTAGTATTGGCGACTGAGTGGCCGGTATCTGCCGGCCATCTGCCCTATGAATCTGCGGTAATCGGTTTTTCATGTTCTTTCCTCCAAGTTGACATGTATGAATTCCTCGGTCCCACAGAATGCTCACAGGACCAGCGGACATAACTAGAACTACTCCGTGCCGGTCGCGCACTCTCGCAAACCGCGCTCGTATTCGGCAATCTGCCGGTTGATTTCCGCTTGCTTTTCCTTCCGGTCTAACAAATCCTCGCGGTAACGCTTCAAGAAATAATCGATGGTTTCGACGCGCAGCTTAATGGTATTGGCGGGACGGTTCTCGTCCATGTCTTTAAAGGAGAAATAAGGCGTGCCTGAGCGTTCCACGATCTGCTCGATGACGCTGTAAATGGGCGCGTCGTGGCCGCACTTGAAGCTGGAAATTTCCACCGCCACGAGGTTGGGATGGCGGGCCGTGAACTTGGCGGCCCAGATCTTGTGGTTGGAACTGGCTGAGTTGGCGGTCTTCCATACATCGGAGATGTCGAGCGGGTGGCTGATTACACCGGCGCGCACTTCGTCGCCGAATAGGCGCTCGAGCAGGTCCTCATCCAGCGGCAAAGTGCTTTGCGAGAAGATCGGGTAACCCAGCTTCTGGAACTGTTCCGTGATTTCGTGGTTTATGCCGGGATCGTGGTGGTAGGGGCGTCCCAGTATAACGATGCCGAACTTCCGTTCTGACTCGAGTTGATCGAGAACTTCGCGGCCGCGGCGGCGAATGGTCGATTCATATCGTCCCAATTCCCGGTAGCCGATCTCGATGGCGCGTTCATTTTCCGCCTGCGAAAGGCCTAGAATGGGCGCCCATGCCTGGAACATCTGCCGCGCAAAAAGCTTGCGGTCCGAGAGGTTCACCAGCGGATGTGCGTAGCGAATGCCGCGCTCGGCGAAGAGGTCGGTTTCCTTGGTGTAAGCCGCTTCCACGGTCTCCGGCGTCACCGCAACCGTGGGACAGGCGTTGTGTCCCTTGGCGTTTACCAGTGGGGAGGCGAGCACATCGAACATGGGGAAGAAAATCGCCTGCAGCGGCTTGTGCGCGTGTTTGTTGAAGATCAGGTTGTGGACGTGCGCGAGGGCGATCTTTGAGGGGAAGCAGGGATCGATCGAACCGCGGCTCGACCCCGCCCGGTACATATCCGCGGTGGTGAAGTCCGAGTACACGATGCTTTCCGCCTTCACGCCCAGGCTTTCCAGATAGGAACTGAACAGCGGCGCGTAGGCATACATGTTCAGGACGCGCGGGATGCCGATGCGCAGCTGTTTGCGCCTTTGCATGAGCGCAATGCGATGGCGGGCAGCGGAGTTCCAGGCGCGAGTGGGAATTGGATCGGCTACGCTTTCCGGGTAGCGCGAGCGCCACACTTCGTGCGCGGCCATCTCCACCAGGTTTGGATTGGCGGCTTTAGTGGCATCGAGGCGCGCCTTAACGCCGCGCATGGTGGCCAGGTCTTCCACCGCGCCTTTTTCGCAGGTGGCGACGACGATTCGCTCCTCCCCGGGCTGCAGCGGCACTTTGGTGGGGAAGGACGGCGAGACCCAGTCTTCCGATCCGGCGTCCACATCGAGGAAAGTTCTCAGGCAGGCATTCTTGCAGTAGTTGCAGCGCGTTTCTTCGCTGCGCGTCGTGCGGTAGGTGATCTTGCGAACGGCGTCCAGGCCGATGAAGGTAGTGAAATGGCCGTTGCGCCAGCCGCGAATGGCTTCGATGCCGGCGCCAATCGCCCCCGATTCGCCGCAGTGCTGGTGAACAACAATCTCCGGCTCGATCCCCAAGGGGTGGAAGTTTGCGCGCAGGAAGTCCACCTGCGCCTTAACCGCGGCGAGATTATTCTGCGTGCCACCCTGCAGAATGAACCGTGTGCCCAGGGCCGCCAAGCTTGGCACCTTGGCAACATACAAGAAAACGTTTCTTGGCAGCACCGTCGCCAAGCCGGCCAGGATTTCTTCCGCCCGCCAGCCCTGGCGCTGGAAGTTGACGATGTCGGACTGCAGGAACACCGCGCAGCCGTAACCGAACACCGGCATGGTGGTGGCGGTGAAAGCGACATCCGCATAATTCTCGACCGGAATGCCAAATCCCTCGGCCGTGGCTTGCAGAAAATAGCCGTTGCCCGCCGAGCATTGCGTGTTGAGTTTGAAGTCTTTGACGCGGCCATTTCTGAGGACGATCATCTTGATGTCTTGCCCGCCGACGTCGACGATGACTTGTGGATCGTTGTAGAAACGCATCGCCGACTCGGCATGCGCCACGGTTTCAACCAAGGCGACGTCGGCGTGCAACACTTTTTGCAGGATGTCCTTGGCGTAGCCCGTCGTGCCCACGCCCAGAACCTCCAGGATCGCGCCTTGCGTTTCCACCTGCTGGCGCAGATTTTCGAAGAGGTCAATGGTGTCCTGGATCGGGTTGCCCTTGGAGAGTTGGTAGGCTTTCAACAGGACCTCGCTGCGCTCCGACAAAAGCACGGCTTTTGTGGAAGTGGAACCGCCATCGAGGCCGATAAAGGCCCGCACCGGCTCACCGCGCCGGAAGGCTGCCGGCACAAATTTCGGCCGCGAGTACTTGGCTCTGAATTCTTCCAGTTCTTTCTGGGAAGCGATCAACCCACGGTTACCCGAAGCCGCTCGTTCCTGGCGGCGTTCTTCGTAGACGTAGCGCTCAAGATTCTGCGTCCCCAGGTATTGCCCAATTTCCGCGTCTTCTCCTTTGCCGAATTCCACCGCCCCCATGGCGGCGAAATACAGAGCGTTCTCCGGGGTCTTGATCGCGTCCTCGGCCGTAACATCCGGTGGCAACTTGATTCCCCGCTCTTCCCAGAGCAGCGGGATGTTGTGCTGCCAGGCCTCGCGCATGCCGCGAATAAAAGTGTTCGGCCCTCCCAGCAGCAGCACGTGTGGGCGCAGCGTGTGGCCGCGTGTGAGGACGGTGAGGTTCTGCAGCACAATGGCGTCGAAGAGCGAGGCCATTAGTTCATCAGGCGGGATGCCCTGCTTCTGCAGGCCATTGATATCGGTCTCGGCGAAGACGCCGCACTTGCCCGCGACGGGATGGATCTTGATCCCCTTGTAGCCCTGGTCGCACAGCTGGTCGGGCGGAATCTTCAGCTTGGCGTTGATCTTGTCGATGACCGCGCCGGTGCCGCCCGCGCACTTGTCGTTCATCGATGGGATCTTCTTCCTGCGTCCGTTTGCGCCATCCTCTTTGAAAATTATGATTTTGGCGTCTTGCCCGCCGAGCTCGACCACCGAGTTCACTTCGGGATGGAGCTTCTCCACGGCGAGCGCGACCGCGTTTACTTCTTGTACGAACTTCGCGCCGACCAGAGCGCTGAGGGCGTTGCCGCCGGAGCCGGTGATGAACATGCGGCAATTGCCGGGAGTGATGCCGATTTCGATTTCCATGCTGCGGAGGAATTCCAGGAGCTTCTCCGCTTGGCGCGTGTCGTGACGTTGATAGTCGCGCCAGAGAATGCCGTCGGTTTCTGGGTCGATGACGACGGCCTTCACCGTGGTCGATCCCACGTCGAGGCCCACACGATAGCATGCCTGGTTTGGGGCGGCGCAGCGCGGAAGCGCTTGAGAACTCGGTCGTCCCTCCGGGACTGGAATCACTTTTCCCACTTTCCCCAGCGCTAAAGCGTTGGGCTAAGTTCGGCCGCCCTTCCGGGGCTGGACACTCGAGAGCTTCGCTGCGCGCTGGAGCTTCGCTGCATCTCCTCAAACCTCGCCCGGCAGCTTGGCTAGGTGCGCCTTGCCATCGATGAGGTTGCTCACGTGCAGCACAAAGTTGGCGGCAACCCCAGCGATGCCTGGGCGGCGCGGCACCGGATAAAACGGGCTCCGCAGTTGCCGATGCGCCGCGGCGTATGCCTTGATCGCATCGAGCTTCTTGCCCGTCGAAGCCCGGGCCTGCTCGAACTCCGCCTTGGCCTTGAGCTTCGCTTCGCCCAAGGCCATCTGCATACGGCTGTGCGCGTTGATTTCTCCCTCCCCCGAAGTTTCGATCGAAAGGAAGATCATTTCTGGAAAACGGTTCACCACGGCGGACTGCACGCCATCGGATTGTGAAGACGGCATGCAGCCGAAGGGCTTCAAAGCCAGCACCATGTGACAGAGGCGGTGCGTGGTGTAGTAGACGTTTTTGCCCACTTCGAGATGGCCTTCGCCGCCCCGGGCGAGGGAATGGTAAAACGGATGCGCCATACGGGCCAGTTCGCGCTGCGGAGCGAGACCGGGCGCGAGTCCGCCCAAGTGGCGCGCGACGCGCGCATGCTGGCGATTCCACATGCCTTCGCTCAAGCGCAACAGCAACCACCTTTTGCGGAATTTCCACTGGTTCGCTACTTGCTTTTTCAATTCCCACCAGCGAGCGCCGGGATGTGGCGCATCCAGTCCTTTTCTCTCGCCCATGTTCGCCCGAGCCTGATACATCAGATAGGTGACCCAGCCGCCGATTGTTTCCACATACACCTGGGCGCCTTCCTGCTCCAGAAAGGCAAACATGTTGAAGTTGCCGTCGCTTTCGGTGAGTTGCGCCCAGAACTCACCCGTGATCTTGACGATGGGCTTCACGCGCGTGTGATCCACTTCGACTTGGCTCAAGCGCTCACGGGCGAGGCGCATCGCTTCGAGAAACTCGTCCCCGTAGAGGTGATCGAGAATCTTACCCAGTGTGTTGCAGGTCTTTTGGAGTTTGCCGTTCCGGGCCAGGGGGCGCGAAATCCATCCCGGCGCGAGCTCAAGAATTTCGTAACGCTTCCGGTGCTCCAGAAAATCGCTGAGTTGATCCACGACTTCCTTGATGGCCTGGTCGGTTGTGCCCGGCACAACCTCGTAGGGACGGATCTGGTAAACCATGTCGTTGATCACATCGCCCAGGTTCACCGCGTTGATCTGGCCCACGCCGAGGTCGGCGGAGAATTTCAGGCCAGTATTCCCGGTCATGGCATTGACGCCATGGTCCTGCTGGAAAAGCAGGACGCGAAAGTCCCCGAAGCCCGCATTCTCCAGCGCCATCCGGTATTCGGACTCGTAGGTGCCGAAGCGGCAAGGCCCGCAGGATCCCGCAGTAATAAAGATGTAATTGGCAGTGATTTCCTGACGGGACAGACCACGAGCTTCGAGCGACCGAAGAAACTCGATCAGATTGCCCACGGTGAAGTAAGTAGGATTGCACTGGCCGTTGTTGCCATACTCCTTGCCCGTCTGGAACGCGGCCACATTGGGGTTCGGCAACATCTGGAAGCGATAGCCGCAGCCGCGAAACACGGCCTCGATGAGGCGTTCGTGTTTCCAGGTAAAGCCTCCGAAAAGAATGGTGACGCGGTCGCGTTCTTCCGCGGTGAAGGGCCGCTCCAGGGGGCGGTGGAAGTGTTCGATGGGTTTCTCAACCAGCCCCGCAGCCTGCTCCAGCCGTGAGCGCTCCGCCAACACGCGGCGTGCGATCTCTTCTTCCCCCAGCGGAGGAAGCTCGGACCCGGCGGAGTTCATAGCGGAGCTCATGGCTTCCGAGTCTCTCTCTTGATCAAATCACCTTGACCAGGTGCTCCAGAGGGTGTTATCCGAACGCTGTAATCCGATTGTAAATCGAATAGAGGAGGTTGCGGAATCTATCCGCTTACAGCAGCATCAAGTTCACTTGGAGCTTTGTGTATCCCTGTTTCTGCGCCCAGAGATCGAGCGGGATCGAGGCCATTTCATCCACCACCGGATCGGCCAATCCATTGCGCGTCAGGTCTACCGTCTTGATGTAGTTTCGGCAGGTATCGCAGCATTCCACGCGCACGTGTTTGAACTCCTCTGCCGTATAGACCGGAAGTTTCGAATGCTCCTCTTCTCCGCATCCCGGACAAACGATCCGCCGGAACTCCCACTCGCCCAGGCAGAACGAACAGATCAGCGAGCGCTGTCCGCCGTCTCCCAACGGCCGTAGGACGCCCACTCCCGGTTTGCGCGAGCAGAAGGGACACAGACAAGGCGTGGGCCCTAGCTGCTGCTTCCCCGCGCGCTCCCGGACGAACTCCGCGTAGGGTTGGAGAAACGCTCGAGCAAAGAATTCTGTCTCTTCGTCTTCAGGGACCGGAGCCCCGGCGCTTGTCCAGTAGGCACTCAGCAACTCGCGCTGACGGTTCACCGTCTGATTCCGTAGCTCGCGAGCTGCTGTCGCCACCGGGCCGGGACCGTTTCCCTCGACCAAGGAGAGAAATCCAGGAAATCGTTCCACCACCTCCGCCGCCAGTGGCTGTGCGAATGAAACGCTCTCCGGATTCGTGAGCACTTTCTCGGCAGAACTGTATGACTCGTCCTGAAAACGAGCGACAGACTCGAAAAAGCGCAGCATCTCACCTGCAAACGGGTATTGCGCAGCCAGTTCTTCGGCTCTCGCAATCCGCCGCTGGCGCAAGTTTTGCGACATGGCAGCGATTATCAGCTACAGCGTCGCGACGTGCAATGCCCGCAACGTCGAAACCATAGGTCGCGCTAGTGGCTGAATTTCAGCCATTACCTAAAGGCCCAAAGGTATTGACGGCTTAGAATGTCGTGGGGTATAGTTCTTCGCGTTCGAGCAGTGCAGGCTGGCCGCCGTCGCGGCGGTCGCAACCATAAACTCCGTACTTCCCTGATCGCGCCATGCGGAGGCAGTTATGGAGTTCTCCCGCAGGACCTTTCTGAAAGGGACTCTGGCCGGGGGCGCCGGACTCTCCGTCCTTGGATTCGACCTGACCCCTCTCCACGCTCAGACCCAGGGGCTTAAGATTTCCCGAGCCAGTGAAACCCGCAGCACCTGTCCTTACTGTGCCGTCAGCTGCGGCGTGATCATCTACACGTTGGGAGAC
>JBAVVP010000270.1:0-12885 GCA_049697355.1 Terriglobales bacterium | reverse complement strand
TGCGGCTGAAGAAGGGCGACCGGTGCGCGTTGCTGGCGCACAACTCGATGCAGTGGGTGGCGATGGACTTGGCCATCATGGCCGAGGGGCTGACGGTGGTGCCGCTGTATGCGCGGCAGGCGCCGGCCGAACTGGTCGCGATGATGAAAGATTGCTGGCCGTCGGTGATTGCCTGCGGCGAGCCGTCGCTGGCGGATGCGATTGTCGAGGCGTGGCCGGAGGCGCCTCCACACTTCTGCTTCGAAAATGTTTTTCTGTCGGGACGCGGACCGGTGGAGAATCCCGCGCTGAAGGTCGCCGAAGAAGATGTGGCGACGATCATCTACACGTCGGGCACGTCGGGCGAGGCTAAGGGCGTGATGCTGAACGCGGGCAACATCGGGCACATGCTGGGCTGCACAGCGGCGCGACTGGACCAACTCATGAAGACGCCTTCGGCGCAGGACGCGGTGTTTCATTACCTGCCGCTGTGCTTTGCGGGCTCGTGGATCATGATGCTGACATGCCTGCTACGCGCGAGCAAGCTGACCTTGAACACCGACCTGGGGAAGATTGCGGCAGAGATGCGGCTGGCGGGACCGGATTATTTTCTGAATGTTCCGGCGCTTCTCGAGCGCATGCGCAAAGGCGTCGACGAGCAGCTTTGGAAGACGGGCGGATTTCCCTTGAAGGTGTACACCAAGGCAAAAGGCGCGTGGGTGCGGTGGCAGGAGGGCAAAGCGCGCGCTGGGGACGGACTTTGGATCGGGCTGGCGAATCGGCTCGTGTTTCCCACCATTCGCAGGAAGATGATCGGCACCAGGCTGCGCGCCCTGATTTGCGGGTCGGCGCCGCTGAGCGTGGAAACACAGCAGTTTTTTATGATGCTGGGCATTCCGGTTTTGCAGGTTTATGGACTGACCGAGACGACGGCGATCTGCACCATGGATGATCCGGATGGGCCGGTGATTCCGGGGCGGGCGGGGCCGGCAATTGCGGGCGTGGAAATGAAGATTGCGGAGAATTCGGAGATTGTGGTGCGCGGGCCAAATATTTTTCCGGGATACTGGGGCCGTCCAGAGGAAACGGCGAAGGTACTGTGCGACGGTTGGTTTCACACCGGCGATCAGGGCGAAGTGGATGCGAACGGAAACTGGAAGATTGTGGGCCGCCTCAAGAACCTGATTATTCTTGGGTCGGGGCATAACATTGCTCCGGAGCCGATTGAGGATAAAATCCTGCACGAGTTGCCGGGGGCTAGCCAGGTGGTGCTCGTGGGCAATGCCCGCGGATCTCTGGCGGCGCTGGTCACGGGCAAGGTGAGTGGCGAAGAAACGCAAGCGGCGCTGGACATTGTGAATCCGGGCCTGCCGCATTACAAGCAGGTGCGCGCGTTTCATTTGGTGGAGCAAGCGTTCACCATCGAGAGCGGACTGCTGACGGCAAACGGAAAGTTGAAGCGTGATGTGATTGCCGAGCGGTTTCGAAACGAAATTGATGCGATGTACGAGTCCGCGAAAAACCCGGCGGCGGCGACGGTATGAAGGACTTCAAAGGACATACACTTTCCTGGCAGATCGTGAATGGAGCGATTGAACTGGCGCTGCACCGCGAGCCTTGCAACGAGATTGGGTCGCTCACGTTGGAAGAGTTAGAGAGGTTTGCGGCGGCCCTGCCCGTGCTGGCGAACGATGCGCATGCTCTGATTGTGCACTCGACGATGAAGGCGGGGTTTTCGGCGGGCGCGGATTTATGCGAGTTGTTCCGGCGCGGGCAGAAGATGGAGAAGGACGCAGCTCTGCGCGGGGTGCGGGAGTTTCTGGAGCGAATTCACTCCGTGATGAACGTGCTCGATGCGGCGCCGCTGACTACGATCGCGGCGGTGCACGGGGTCACGTTTGGCGGCGGGTTCGAACTGGCGCTGGTTTGCGACATTATGATTGCGGATCGCATGGCACGATTTTGCTTTCCGGAACTGCGGCTTGGGCTGATTCCGGGATTCGGCGGGATTCCGCGGCTGAAGCGGGATTTGGGCAACGCGGTGGTGCGCGACCTGCTGCTGACCGGGCGCAGCTTCAATGTGATGAAAGCGCAGCAGATTGGACTGGTGAGCCAGATTGCCGCCGAAGGCGAGGCGCTGCGTGTGGCGCGCGCCACGGCCAGCCAGGCGCTGAAATTCGACCGGCGGACGGCAGCGGCAGCGAAGGCGTTCATCAAGCCGATTCCGTATGCGGAATTGAAGCAGGAAATCGATATTTTCTGCGACCTTTATTCGCGCCCGACCGTCGAAGAAGGGCTGCGCAAGTTTGTGGAGAATGACGGCGTGCAGCCGTACTTACCCTGATTTGTAATTGGTGATTTGTAATTTGAAGGACGTCAACGTTATGTCAGCGCCTACTATCGATCACACACTCGACGAAATCCTGAATCTCGCCGCTTTGCATTTTAAGGTGCCGCGGGAAAAGCTCACTCCCGACGACGATTTTTTCAAGACTTTGGGCATTGACAGTCTGCAGGCGCTCGATTTGCTGACGCGACTGGAACATCACTTCTCAATCGAGTTGCCGGACTATGAACTGCAGGGCGTATCGGATTTCCGGACGCTGGCAAATCGAATTCAGGCTCGACTCTGAAACTTATTCACCACAGAGCCACAGAGACACAGAGAAGATCTCTTGATCGGTTCTTGTCTGGCTCGCTGCTTTGTTGTCCTTCGCGGATGTTCCGTTCTGATAGACTTTCTTGTTTCTCTGTGCCTCTGTGTCTCTGTGGTGAACAAAGACGGAATGCTTGATCTTCGCCAATATGCCAGCCTGGGTGCAGCGCTCAAGGATGCGCTGGAGCGCTGGCCGAATGAAACCTGCCTGATCGAAGCCGATCGCGATCGCGAAAAAGTGCGGCTTACCTACTCTGACTTCAAGGAAATGGCGCAGCCTTTGTGCCGGGCGCTGGAAGACGCTGACTTCAAGGCGGGGGACCGGGCGGCGATCATCATGACGAATCAGTCGAAGTGGCTGATTTCGGCCTACGCGATTTTTTTCTGCGGCGGGGTGCTGGTTCCGCTGGATTACAAATTGACCGCGGCGGAACATCTGCAACTGTTGGCGCATTCGAAGGCGCGGTTTCTGGTGGTCGAGTACTACTTGTGGCGGGCAATCGCGCAATCGCCGGAATTCCCGAAACTTGCGGCTGAGATTGTATTGGTGACGGAGGCGCCGGCGGGGGTGGACTTGCGCGGCGCTTACCGCTGGGAGGAGTTTCGGCGCAAAGGGGAGCCGCGGTTCGTGGCGCGACAACGGGAAGACACGGCCTGCATCGTGTATTCGTCGGGGACGGGCGGGCGTCCAAAGGGATGCGTGCTCACGCACGACTCCTACCTGGAGCAGTGCACTTCGCTGACCGCCTGGTATCCATTCTGGCCGGGCGTGCGCTATTTGAGCATTCTGCCCACCAATCACGCGATTGACTTCATGGTGGGATTTCTCGGGCCGTTCGTGTGCGGCGCTTGCGTCGTCCACTTGCGAACGCTGCGTCCGGAGTTTGTTCGGGATGCGTTCGTGCGCTATCGCATCACCTATGTGAGCCTGGTGCCGATGGTGCTGAAGAACCTGGAACGCGGGCTGCGCGCCAAGTTCGATGAACTGAAGCCGGGCAAGCGGTGGATGCTGGATCGGATGATCGGGTTGAACAAGATGTTGACGCGCGGGCGTCCGCGCGTGGAACTCAGCCGGCGTTTACTGCCGCAAGTCCACAAGGCGTTTGGCGGAGAGTTGCGGGCGCTGATTGTGGGCGGAGCCTTTACGGATCCTTCTACGTTGCAGTTTTTTTACGACCTGGGAATTCCGGTGACTTGCGGATACGGGCTGACCGAGGCTTGCACCGCGGTTACGCTTAACGACCTGAAACCATTTCGCGCCGATACGGTGGGGAAGCCGCTGCCGGGGAGCGAGGTGCGCATACTGAATCCGGATGGCGACGGGATTGGCGAAGTGGCGGTGCGGAGCCGCGCGGTCATGTCGCACTATCTGGATGATCCGGAGCAGACGACGCAGACCATCGTCGACGGCTGGCTGCTGACGGGTGATCTGGGGCGCTTTGATGGGGACGGGCGCGGGCACCTGCAGCTGGTCGGGCGCAAGAAGAACATGATTGTCACCGTGGGTGGCAAGAATATTTATCCCGAGGACATTGAAGTTGTGTTTGATGGTCTTCCGGTAAAGGAATTCTGCGTGTTCGCGGCGAATTATTTATGGCCGCAGAAGTCGCTCGCGGACGAGGTGCTGACGCTGGTGGTGCGGCTGGAGCAGAACCAGCAGTTCGACGATCGATTGCGCGAAGAGATGGTGGCGCGGAACCGGCGGCTGGCCGACTTCAAGCGCGTTGGGGGGTATCTGGTGTGGGAGAAAGATTTTCCGCGGACAGCGTCGCTGAAGATCAAGCGCGGAGAACTGGCGGCAGAGATTGGGGCGCGCGCGGCGCGGGAATCGATCGTGGAGATGTAGCTGTTGGCTTTTGGCTCTTAGCTATTGGCTTGAAGCCGTCTCACTTTAGCCATCCCGAAATATCGAACTAGCCAAGAGCCAAGAGCTAACAGCCAAGAGCCAAGTCGTGAACGAAACTTTTCTGGCCATCATCAATCCGGCGGCGGGGGGCGGGCGTTGCGGCCAACGCGTGGGCGCGGCGCTGGATCGACTGCGGGCAGCGGGGATTGCGATCGAGACGGCCGAAACGAAGGCGGCGGGGCAGGCTACGCACATTGCGCGCGAGGCGTACGGGCGCGGGTTTCGGAAGTTTCTGGCGGTGGGCGGGGATGGGACTTCTTATGAAATCGTCAACGGGCTGTTCCCGGAGAGCAGGTCTCAGGTCTCAGGTCTTAGGTCTCAGGTTTCTTCAGAGAATGATCGGATCGCTACGCTGGGATTTCTTCCGCTCGGAACGGGCAATTCTTTTCTGCGGGATTTCGAGGACTTAGCTTCGGGCAAAAGTGGTCTGGAACACGCGATGCAGGCGCTGGAGGCGCGGCGTTCGCGGCCTTGCGATGTTTTTCGGATGGCGCATCAAGACGGAGCTCTCTACTACACCAATCTGTTGAGTGTGGGGTTTGCGGCAGACGTGGCGGCGCTGCGACATCGGCGGTTTTCGGGTTTGGGGCAGTTCGGTTATCTGCTGTCGATCTTTCTCTGTTTAGCGCGGCTTGATCGACGGCCATTTCCGGTGCGGTTCGACGATCAACCGGAGTTTGATGCGCGGCGTTGTTTGTTTCTGACGTTTAACAACAGCAAGTTCACGGGCGGCACCATGATGATCGCGCCCGACGCGGTCACCGACGACGGATTGATCGAGTATGTGCGCTGGGGGCCGATTGGACGGCTGGGGCTGATCCGGAACTTGTCGACGCTCTATGATGGCACGCACACTCGGCATCCGTTGGCGGAACGGCAGGCGGTTCGGCGGGTCGAGTTTCAACTCGATGGTCCGGTGGATGTGATGGTGGACGGCGAGGTGCTGACGCTGAAGTGCCGGACCATTGAAGTGTTGCCGTCCGCGCTGCGTGTCGTTGTGTGAAGAAGTCGTGATATAAAAACTCCATGTCGCAAGAGCGCAGAGAACGGCAAAAAGAAAAACTGGGGACTAAGACCTCAGGTCAGAAATGGCGGCGCATGGCGATCTATGCCGTGCTGATCGTGGCCGCGTTCGGGCTGGCCTACTATCTTGGCAACCGCAGCCAGCATAAGCATGATGCTTTCGCGCGGTGTCTCAAGGACCGCGGGGTGACGATGTACGGGGCGTGGTGGTGTCCGCATTGCATCGAGCAGAAGGAAGCGTTTGGCGCCTCGTTCGAGTACGCTCCTTATGTGGAGTGCGGCATCAAGGGCCAAACCCAGGGCCAGTCGCAGGCTTGCAAGGATGCTGGCGTTAGCCACTATCCCACTTGGCAGTTTCCGCCTACCGGTGAACGCGTGGAACGGGTTTTTACTCTCGAAGAACTGAGCGACCGGACGGGATGCTCGCTACCGTGAGTGAGTTGACGAAGCGTCTGATGAGTCTGGTTGCGATTCTGGCAGTTTGCGGAATCGTGGTGTCGTCGGTATCGCTGCAACATCATTACGCTACCTCCAAAACGGCATACTGTGACATCGGGGAGACGTTCAACTGCGACATCGTGAACCGGAGCGAATATTCGTCCATCTTCGGAATCCCGGTTGCGCTGATTGGAATGCTCGGATACGCAGCGCTGGCGGGGCTGGCGACCGTGTATCGCAAACGGCCGGAGACTCCAACCATGCTTTTCGGCGCTGCCGGCGCGGGCCTGGCGTTTGCTTTGTACCTGACCTACATTGAAGGGCACGTGCTGGGAGTGTGGTGCATTCTATGTTTGAGTTCGCTGGTGCTGATCGCGGCGGCGACGATCCTGGCGGCGGTCATCTGGTGGCTGAATCGGCGTCCTTCTCGTGACTATTAGTCAGGCTGGCTTGAGAAGACTTAGAACTGGTTTCATGAATGCGTTTCAACCCGGAAGGCACATCCCTCAGGGGCTAAAGCCCGCGTGTTTATTGGCTCTGGGCGGCACGGCTGAAGCCGTGCCCTTCCCCAAAACTTGCCAGCTCTGGATTTTTCCTGGGGATAACAACAGACAGCTGCTAACGATGTGTTATCAGGGTCGTCCAACACAGTTCGTCTATTCGGAAGTGTCATCTTAGGAGTGTCTATGAATCTCCGTGGTTTGGTGGTGGTGTGTGTTCTGGCCGCAGCGCTTGCAGTGTCGGCGGCGGCGCAGTCGTATAACGAAGCACAGTTCCAGGGAATGAAGTGGCGCGACATTGGGCCGTATCGCGGCGGGCGCGTGCTGGCGGTGACCGGAATTCCTGGCAATCCCTTCACCTACTACTTCGGCGGCGTCGCCGGAGGCGTGTGGCGCACCACCGATGGCGGCGTAAGCTGGCAGCCGATTTCCGACAAGAGCGTGATCTCGTCGATCGGCGCGATTGCCGTGTCGGAGTCGAATCCGAACGTGATCTATGTAGGCACGGGCGAGTCTTGCTTGCGCGGCAATATTTCCTATGGCGATGGCGTCTACAAAACGACCGATGGCGGCAAGACCTGGCAGCACATCGGATTGAAAGATACGGAGCACATTGCGCGGGTTTGGATCGATCCGCGCAACTCCGACCATGTGCTGGTGGCCGCGCTCGGGCATGCGTACGGGCCGAATCCAGATCGCGGCGTTTATCGCACCACCGACGGCGGCAAGACTTGGGACAAGATTCTCTCTAAGGACGACAAGACTGGCGCGATCGATCTGGCGGTTGATCCGCAGAATTCCAACGTGATGTTCGCGGCGCTTTACCAGATTCGGCGTACCCCGTGGAGCATGGAAAGCGGAGGGCCGGGCAGCGGATTGTACCGCTCGACCGACGGCGGAAATTCCTGGAAGCATCTCGAAGGCAAGGGATTGCCGGAGGGAATTCTGGGGCGCATCGGGGTCAGCGTGTCGGGCGCCGACTCGAATCGCGTGTACGCCCTCATTGAATCGAAGCAAAGCGGGTTGTATCGTTCGGATGACGGTGGAGAAACCTGGTCGCGGGTCAACGACGACCAGCGGCTCACGCAGCGTGCCTGGTACTTCACGCATATTTTTGCCGATCCGAAAAGCGCGGACACGGTTTACATGCTCAACACCGGCGCATTTCGGTCGACCGACGGCGGCAAGACGCTGGCGCTTCTGCCGGCGCCGCACGGCGATCATCACGGCTTCTGGATCGATCCGAAGAATCCGAATCGCATGATCAACGGGAACGACGGCGGGGCGACGATTTCGGTGGATGGCGGCAAAAGCTGGTCTACGGAGTACAACCAGCCGACGGCCCAGTTTTACCACGTTGCGGCGGACAACGATTTTCTCTACAAGGTGTATGGCGCGCAGCAGGACAACACGACCATTGGCATCCTTAGCCGCACCGACGAGGGCTATATCGGACGGCAGCACTGGTTCGATGCGGGTGGCGGCGAGAGCGGCTACCTAGCGCCGGATCCGCGCGACTCGAACATTATTTACGCGGGGTCGGGTGGCGGCCAGGTTATGCGCCTCGATCGCCGCAGCAACCAGGAGCAGGACATTACGGTCTGGCCGGAGGACACCTCGGGGCACGGCGTCGGCGATCTGAAATATCGCCTTGGATGGACGCAGCCCATCGTGATTTCGCCGCACGATCCCAATGTGATTTATACGACCGCCGAGCGCGTCTTCAAGACGACCGACGAAGGCAAGAGTTGGACGGCAATCAGCCCGGACCTGACGCGCAACGATAAGAGCAAGCAGGTTTCTTCCGGAGGCCCGCTGACCAAGGACAACACTTCGGTCGAGTTTTACGACACCGTGTTCACGGTCGCCGAGTCGCCCGCGCAGAAAGATCTGCTGTGGGCGGGAACCGACGATGGCTTGATTCACGTCTCGCGCGATGGCGGCAAGAATTGGGCGAACGTAACACCCAAGGGAATTCCGGAGTGGAGCCTGGTGAGCCTGATTGAGGCTTCTCCGCACGACGCGGGCACGGCGTATGCGGCGGTCGATACGCACAAGCTCGACGACTTTAAACCCTACATTTTCAAGACTACCGACTTCGGCAAGTCGTGGACCAAGATCACGAACGGAATTCCGGATGGCGCCTACACGCACGCGGTGCGCGAGGATCCCGTGCGCAAGAACCTGTTGTACGCGGGGACGGAGACAGGGATTTATGTTTCGTTCGATGGCGGCGCGAAATGGCAATCGCTGCAACTGAATTTGCCGAACTCTCCGATCCACGACCTGATCGTAAAAAATGATGATCTGGTGGTGGCGACCCATGGGCGCTCGTTCTGGATTCTCGACGATCTCACGCCGCTGCGCGCGGCGACAACGCAGACGGCGACCGAGGCCGTGCTTTACAAACCGCGACTGACCTATCGTCTGCGCTGGCCCGAGTTCTTCGAGCGGCACCAACCGGTGGGCGATAATCCTCCCACCGGCGCGATTGTCTATTACTACCTCCCGACCGCGCCGAAAGGCGTCGTGACGCTGGAATTTCTGGACGCGTCGGGGAAAGTTGTGCGGCACTACTCCAATGAGGAAAAGAAGGAAGCGGAGACGCCGCCCGAATGGCCCGATCAAACGCCGCCTGTCGAGAAGATTCCGGCCGAGGTGGGCGTGAACCGCTTTGCGTGGGATTTGCGTTTGCAGGGGCCGACTCCGCTGGCGGGAGAGCCGGGGGCGGAATTCCGCAATCGTGGGCCGATGGTGCCGCCGGGCGCATACCAGGTGCGGCTGACGGCGGAAGGGAAGTCGTACACGGAGCCGCTGGAGTTGAAAGCGGATCCGCGGGTGAAGGTGTCGGGCGACGATCTCGAAAAGCAGAGTGAATTGGGCCGCAAGATCGTGGCGCAAGTGTCGGAGATTCACGAAGCGGTGGGGGCGATCCGCGAAGTGCGCGCCCAGACTCGCGGGCTGGCCAAGCGTATCGGTGACGATACATTCCATTACGCTTCGCTCCCTTCGGCCCTCAAGGACTTCGACAAGAAGAGCCTCGATCTGGAGTCGCAGTTGCTGCAGGTAAACGCGAAGAGTTCGGAGGCGAACCTGAACTACCCGGTGCTGATCGATGAGCGGCTGCACGCGCTGCTGGGCAGCGTGGAGTCCGCCGACGCCGCGCCCACGACGCAGCAGTACGAAGTCTTCGCCGCGCTGGAAAAAGAGACGCAACCGCTGCTGGCGCAGTATCGCGAGCTGATGTCGAAGGACCTGGCGGCGTTGAATGAGATGGTGAACAAGCAGAACATTCCCGCGCTGTACATGCCGGCGGGGAAGTAAGACAAGGACAAACAAGGGAGCGCCGGACGTCCCCGCCCGGCGTTTTTATTGCTGGTGAGCCTCCGGAGGAAGTCACTTCGTAATCACGCCGCAGGCGATGCGGTCGCCGGCGTTGCCCGCGGGGTCGGTCTTCTGGTCGTCGGCTTTGGCGTGGATGACCAGCGAAGTGCCACCGTTGCTGAAGATCGAGTGGCTGTCGTCGCCCCAGTTGATGTCTTTATTCACAAGATGGAAATGTGCTTTGCCGTCCGGGCCCACGGTGAAGTTGGGATTGTCGCCGGCGTGGTGGCCCTCCGGATTCTCCAATCCATGTTTCTTTCCGTCAGGATTGAAGTGCCCTCCCGCGGACTTGAAGTCGGGGGCGTCGCATTTCGCGTTTTGATGAAAGTGGATGGCGTGAACGCCAGGGGGCAGATTCTCAAGATTGAGATCCACTTCCATTCCTGCCGGGCCGTTCCACATCAGTGCGGTGCCCACCGACTTGCCTTGGGCATCCTTCAGTTGAACCGTAATCTTGGCCGAACTGGCTGAGGCGAGCGCGACCACGAGCAGAGCGAGCGGAAACAGGCGACTGGTTTTCATGGGGGGATTATAGCGAAATCGGCTGCGAGCTACGAGCCGCGAGCTTCGAGCAAACAGGTTGCCCGTAGATCTAAGCTCGAGGCTAAACAACGCATCACTTCCGCTCTGGCGCGGAATGCGGCGCAATGTGACAATAGACAAATGCAAAGATCTCTCACGACAGCGCTCCTATTGGCCGCGGGGATGATGTTGGCCGCAGCTGGCTACGCCCAGCAGACTCCAGCAACCGCCACTCCGCCGGCAACCACACCAGCAGCCACAACTACGAAAGCGGCGGCGAAAACTCCGGTCAAGAAGACGGCAACCGCGGCGAAAAGCGCGGCGGCGGCTCCGGCGCTCACCACGCGCAAAGACAAGTTCAGCTACGCGCTAGGAATGAATATCGGGAACGGTTATAAGCAAGGCCTGGAAAAGCAGTCGGTGGAGTTTAACGCGGATCTCGTAGCCCAGGGAGTGAAGGACGCCATGTCTGGCGCTAAGACGCGTCTAACCGACGACGAAGCGAAGACCGTGCTTACCGAGGTGCAAACCGAGGTTAACAAGCAGCGGCAGGAGAAGATGCAAGAGGCGGCGGCCAAGAACAAGGCCGAAGGCGAAGCATTTCTGGCCACCAACAAAAGTAAGGAAGGCGTGGTTACGTTGCCCAGCGGCTTGCAGTATAAGATTCTGACCGCCGGCATCGGACCGAAGCCCACGGCCAGCGATCAGGTTAATTGTAATTACCGCGGCACGCTCATCGATGGCACGGAATTTGACAGCTCCTACAAGCGCGGGAAGCCGGCGACGTTTGGAGTGGGTCAAGTGATCAAAGGGTGGACCGAGGCGCTGCAGCTCATGCCGGTGGGATCGAAGTGGCAGCTCTTTATTCCTTCGAGTCTGGCATACGGGGAGCGGGGAGGTCCCGGCGGCGCGATTGGACCCAACGAGGCGCTGATCTTTGACGTGGAACTGATCTCGATCGTGGACAAGGCGAAAGACGACAAGAGCAAGGGCGAAGAAGACAAGAAGGTCGAACCGAATAAAGACGAGCAGAAGAAATAGACAGAATCCTGACAGGTGGAGTGCCGGGCGTCCGCGCCCGGCCCCCGCCAGATTACTGCATTAAAGCATTCTCGCCGAGCTACCTTCCGAGATACATCACATGGACGTAGGTTCCGAGCCGGACGTTATAGGCGAGGTACCAGCCGATGTGATCGGGATCGTCATAGATGACGATGTCGTCCGTGTCCCAATACCAGCCGTCACAGTAGCCAACATCGTAGGGGGCCACGGAGAAGAAGAAACCGCCGAACCAGAAGCGGCCGGGACCACCGCCTCCGAGGCGCCAGATGTGACTGCGGCCGAAACCGCCGGTGAAGCGGCCATGCTCCCACGGATGATCGAGACGGTAGTGAGCGTCGCCGCGTCCGGTGTCATGGCCTACCCATTCTCTGCCGTTGTGCACGTGGGGAGCGTTGGGATGTCCTTCCTTGTCGCTGAAGTTGCGGTGTTCTTCGGCAGGGCGCGGATTGGATACTCTGGCAGGGCCGTGTTTAGGAACGTTCTGACGGCCGCCACCAACCTCCGACCTTCCACCGCCGCCTTGATGGCTTCCATGTTGTGCTACGGCTGAGAGAGAAAACGCGAAACATACCACAAGCAATCCGATCAGTTTCTTCATTGTTGCCATCCTCCTCCTAATTAGCGATAACACGCCTGCGGGCTAGATGTTTCTGTGGACTTTCAGGAATTCCGGGCAGCATTGTAGAGACGCGGCTTGCCGCGTTCTCCCCAGCGGCCCGAGCGGCCTAAACGGAGACGGGGCAAGCCCCGTCTCTACAAGACACTCTATTCGTAGCGCAGCGCTTCGATGGGGTCAAGGCGGGAGGCGCGGATGGCCGGCACCATCCCGCTGACGAGTCCGACGGCAGTCAGAATAAGGACGGCGACGATCAGAGTGACGGGGTTGATCATCAAGCGGATGTCGCCAGCTTCGGCATGTTTGGCCATGGCGCTGTAGAGAGTAAGCCGGCCCACAGTGAGGGCGACAGCGTAGGCCAAGATGATGCCGAACAGGCCGCCGATGAAGGTGATGGTGAGCGCCTCGGCCAGAAACTGAAAGAAGATGTGGCGGCGGCGCGCGCCCAGCGCCTTCTCCACGCCGATTTCGCGCGTGCGCTGGGTGACGGAGACGAGCATGATGTTCATCAGCCCGACGCCGCCGATGCCGAGAGTAAGGGTGCCGATGAAACCGAGCAGAATCTTGAGGCCGATGGTGATGACCTCGAACTGGTGAACCTGCTCCATGAGATTGAAGACATACAGGGCGCGGCGGTCGGCGGGATTGAATTTGTGCTGCGCGGCCATGGTGTAGCGCACGGATTGCTCGATCCGTTCATAGTCGTTGGTTTCGTAATTGAACCAGATGGAGTCGAGGTAGTGGGTGTCCTTGATGTCGCTCATGGTGGTGAAAGGGACGTAGACCACGCGATTGATAT
>JBAVVP010000269.1:0-2023 GCA_049697355.1 Terriglobales bacterium | reverse complement strand
CAGCGCAAGGCGTTGGAAGGGATCGAACGGGTAAGTTGAAGATGGGCGAGCCAAATACCAGCGAGCCAAAGACGATCGCGCCGCGGATCGCCATTCCCGTGCCGCATTCGGGAGACCCCGAGTACGCCGAGCGGGCTCTGCCGCAGTATGAAGAAGCCGTGCGCGGCGCTGGTGGGGAGCCAGTGCGCATCGAACTGGATCGGACCGCGGCTGAGGTGAGGAAGCAGATCGAGCGCTGCGACGGGGTCCTGTTGCCCGGCAGCAAGGCAGACCTCGATCCGCAAAAGTACGGCGCCGATCGCCATGAGAAGACGGCAGCCTTTGATGCCAAGCGAGACAGGGTGGACGACCTGCTGCTGCAGGATGCCTACGCGGCGCGCAAGCCAGTGCTGGGCATCTGTTACGGACTGCAATCGTTGAATGTGCACCGGTCGGGATCGCTGGTGCAGCACCTCGATTCGGCGATCAACCACAGCGCGGGACGGGCAGTGGCGAAGGCGCACACGGTAAAGATCGAGCCCGAGTCGCGGCTGGCGGCGATTCTGGGCGCGGCGGTTGAAGCGGCGAAGACGCTGGCGGTGAATTCTTCGCATCACCAGGCGGCCGACCGAGCGGGCGATGGATTGCGCGTGGTGGCGCGTTCGGCGGAAGACGGAATCGTCGAGGCCCTGGAAGGAACTGTCCCCGGACATTTTGTGCTGGCGGTGCAGTGGCATCCGGAGCGGAGCGTGAACGATGGGCCGGAGCTGGCGGAATCCGCGCGTGCAATTTTCCGAGCGTTTATTGAGGCGGCGCGGGCGAAGCACGCGGAGTCGATGAACGAGTTGGATTAACTCCTCAAATAATTGTCATCCTGAAAATAATTGTCATCCTGAGCGGAGCAGAGCGATTCGCGAAGCGAATTGCTCTGCGGAGTCGAAGGACCCCTACTCTCAGCAGACATTTTCGGATGAGTAGGGGTCCTTCGACTCCGCCACATCATCCGCTTTGCGAATGACGTGGCTTCGCTCAGGATGACAATTTTGCTTGTGTGAGATTTGAGGAAGGCTAACTACATTTCAGCAGCACCGCCACATTTGCAATCGCGGTATTTTCGGCGCCCAGGCCTTCCGGCGTTTTTGCTTTAATCCCTACACAGTCTGCTGGGATTCCGCATAACTCGGCAACGTGATTGCGAATTGCGTTGGCGTGCGGGCCGATCTTTGGAATGGACAAGATCAGGGTAGAGTCGAGGTTCACAAGTTCGTAGCCAGCGGTTTTGACTTGCTGCAATGCCTCCCGCAGAAAAAGGGCGGAATCGGCGTTTTTCCACTGCGGGTCGGAGGGCGGAAACAGCGCTCCGATATCGGGGCCGGCGATGGCGCCGAGCAGCGCGTCGGTGAGGGCGTGCAGCAGGACATCGCCGTCGGAATGGCCGCCGAGACCATGGCTGTGCGGCAGAGTCACTCCGCCGATTCTTAGCGGAATACCGGGCTTGAATTCGTGCGAGTCCCAACCGTAGCCGATGCGCATTTCAGGTTTCAAAGCGGATCCCTGTCAGCCCCTAATGGGGCAAGAGAATTGGCGAACTTTACCATATCGCTAAAGCGACACACGGATACGAAACTCGAATACCCTGATACCCTAATCCGAGTAAGTTCTATTTATACCTGCCGCGGTCAACTGTCAATTTCCCATTAAGTGAAAGCCTGCCTGCATGGGCAAGGTGTGCGCGGAACTCTTCACAAAACTGACGAGGCGGAAAATGGTTTGTTTATTTCCGCCTCGGACGCGAGTAAGGCCTTAGGGGGTGGTAGTAAGGAACAGGATCGGTGCCCTGCAGGCGCCCCCCCCTGCGTGGAAGAGATACATAGCAGCGGTAAAGTAGCGCGCCACTGGGTCTGCCGCGACAACGGTTGCGAGGATTCCTGAGCGACCCGGTGTCTCCCCTCTGCCCTCGAAGCTCGCAGTCTTCGAGACTGCCGGTGCCTCAAGAGAAAGTGCCGCGGCCCGATTCAACGGAGGCCCCGTGCCTGCCTCCGCC
>JBAVVP010000268.1:0-12003 GCA_049697355.1 Terriglobales bacterium | reverse complement strand
GACTACGACCGTCCAGGGCCGCATTCCGGAGTCGCGCAAGTGTGTGATTGGCAAGGTGCGTGGCGGCGGGCCGATTGTTTCCGTGCATACTGGCTCGGGCGACGTAGCCGTGGACTAAGCGGCAGTCAGCACTCAGCACTCAGCATTCAGCCAAACCTGAAAACACCCGCAGAATGGTTGACCCGAACGCGACGGGCAAAACCCTGCCCCACCTAAACGCGAATTGGCTGAATACTGAGTGCTGACTGCTGACTGCTCCTTGACGTGCTGTCGTGCCACGTCCGATACTTCGTTGGAGTTCCTGAAAACTTTCAGGCTCGACGAGGCAATGGATTGGCACGCATCCCGATCATCACGCTCACCTCCGATTTCGGACTCAACGATCATTTCATCGGCGCCATGAAGGGGGTCATGCTGGAGATCGCCCCTGAGGCGCAGATCGTCGACATCAGCCATGCGGTGCAGCCGTTCGACATTTTGGATGGAGCGCTGACCATTTCACAGGCCTACTCCTACTTCCCTTCCGGAACCGTGCACATGGTAATCGTCGATCCCGGAGTGGGCACGGCGCGGCGGCCGATCATTCTTACGGGCGACCGCCACCTGTTTGTCGCTCCCGACAACGGCGTGCTGTCGTTGGTGTATGCCCGCGAAGAGCGTCTTTCGGTCCGCCACGTCACGGCCGAGCATTATTTCCTGCAGCCGCGCAGCAACACCTTTCACGCGCGCGATATTTTCTCGCCCGTCGCGGCTTTTCTCGCCAAGGGAATCGAACCTAGCCGCTTCGGCGAAGAGATCACCGACTACGTCCGTTTTGGCGCGCCCCGTCCCAAGCCGGTCGATGAACGCACACTGCGAGGAGTAGTGCTGAAAGTGGACCGTTTTGGCAACCTCATCACCAACATCACGCCGCAGGATGCGCCGCAACTTTTCGAGGCCACGCCACCCCCTTTTAAGATAGCGATTGGAACCAAGTTGGAGGCAACGCGCATGTGCACAAGCTACGCCGACGGCGCTCCGGGCGAAGTGTTCGGGATCCTGGGCAGTATGGGCTTTTTGGAAGTCGCCGCCAACCGGGGGTCCGCTTATCAACTGCTGGGCGCGGGCAAGGGCAGCGAAGTCAACGTGGTGCTGGAGGGACGCTGAGCCAGCATTTAGCAGTTAGCAAAGGCATATCGAGGCCGTTGTGCTTCGGCGTTTTCCCAGCTAACGGCTAAATGCTAAGTGCTAACTGCTGCTCTTCGCCACTGGATGGACGTAGCGATCCATCTCCGCCGTCCACTTCAGGAAACGCCATAAGTTACCGCGTTCGGTCCACAAGAATTCCCAGAATTCCAGGAATCCGATCTGCGTCATCTTGACGCCGGTGTAGGTCTCGATGCGCCACAGAAGATAAGGACTGCGCCAGGGGGCAATCCGGTGGCCCCGGGTGGAGTTCCAAAGAAAGCGCAGCATCGGCCGCATCGGGTTCCAGTATAGCGCGGAGACGCGTCGCGTGATGTCGCAATCTTCCGTAGAGACGCGACTTGCCGCGTCTCTTGCCGCAATCCGAAGGAGACGGGGCAAGCCCCGTCTCTACAGACCGACTCTTACTTTGTAATCTCGACGCTGGCGCGGGTGTTTTCCCACTCCATGCGCAGCGTGCATTTGCCGCCCGCCTGGTCGAACGCAATGGTGAAGTTCTCCGCCGGCACACTGGTTTTGGAAACACTCATCGGCACGCGTGCCAAATCTTCCTTTTCGCCGGGATAGTCCGTTCCCCACTCGCTCGTCTTCTTGCTGATGACGAGTGTCCACGCATCCGCCTTTGGAATCGTAAAGATGGTGTAGCTGCCCGCGGGCACGGCCTTGCCGCCCACCGTCAGATTCGTATCTGTAACGAACGTAGTCGCCTCATTCGCGCCTGTCCGCCAAACCTGTCCATACGGCACCAGCGCCTTCTCGCTCGCCTCGCCGAAAATCTTCCGCCCTTTCGCGCGCGGACTGGAATAGTCCACCTTGATGGCTTTGCCGTCCGAGAACTTGCACGCTGCACTGGCCGGCGGGCTGGGCCGCTTGGATTTGTCATGTGACATGCCCATCTGGGCCGAAGCGAGAGTGGCGATGGCAAAGAGCGAGGCTGCGAGTATTGCGAATTTCTTCATGGATTGGTTCCTCCTGGGATCATTTGGCGCTTAGCATTTAGCATTTAGTCAAACCTATTCGATTTGGGATCAGGTTCTTCTAAGCTAACGGCTAAGTGCTAAATGCTAATTGCTGAATTATACCCACATCCCCGCTACAATCGGTCGATGGCCGTCTTCAACGAAAAGCGGGAAGAGCTCGAGCACTTCGAACTGCGCATGGGCGTGCCCCGGGGACGCCTCGCGGTCACCATGGACCTGGTCAACGATGCCATGGCCCTCGTCGGCCAGCACGGCGTCTACTGCCAAAGCCAGCGCTGGCCCGGCAAGCCGGTTATGGATGTACAACTCGTCATGAAAAACCTCGCCGACGCCAAAGAGCTGATTCAGAGTGTGATGGAAGAACTCCGGCCCAAATCCTGATGGTAGAGACGCGGCTCGCCGCGCCTCCCGCCAACGGAACTGCCGACGGAAGAAACTTTCGATACGAAACTGAAGTTTTTCCACAACCTGCTATGCGGGATCGCAACTCGCGGGAAAGACTTACAATCCAACCTATGGAGCGCAAGATCTTCTGGATCTCCTTCACCGTGCTTGGGCTCGCGGCTGATTTCATACTGCCGCTCTGGTGGGCGCTGGGCGTGACCATTCCTATCGCGTATGCCTCGTGGTGGGTGGCTTATCGCAGCGGCTGGTTTGAATGACTATAGCTGAGCGATCAATTCTTCAACTCGAACCCCCGCTTGCAGGCATAGCGCGCCTCGAAGATGGTGACCAGGGGCCGACTGGAGCCATCGGGGGGGAACTCCTCCATGTAGAGTTCGGTCGCTTCCTTGAGGTTGGCGATGGCCTCTTCGACAGTCTTACCCTGGCTGACTGTGCCAACTTCCGGGTAGTCGGCTACGTACAGATCACCTTCTTTGTGCAGAACCGCGGTGAATGTGCCGATTGGCATGTCCCTTCGACTCCCTCTGCATAAAGTTGTCACGTGCGCTTGGCTGTACCAGACGCCGTATCGCCGCGCCGCGTAATTGTCTACGCCAGCGTGTACTTCCCTGCCTCGATCGTCTTCTGCGCAATGTGCTGGCACAACGCAATCGTGTTGAACGGTTCGTGCTTCGCCAAGCGCCGCACAATCGCCAACTGCGTCCGCAGCATGTCGCCTTCGGCTACGTCGGCAATGACTTTCCTGGCCGCCGCTTCGACTTCTTCGAACCCCTGCGTCAGATACACTCGCGCCATCGCCACCGCCAGCGCCGCCGAGGCTTCTCCTTTTTGTTCGACCATCTTCTGCGCGCGCAGCACGGCCGATTCCATGGCGTAAATCTCGATCGTCATATCGGCAATCGCGCCCATCACTTCCTGCTGCTCCTGGATCGCCTGCATATATTTCTGCGTGGCCGCTCCGGAGACGAATAGGCCTAGCTTCTTCGCCTGCGCGACCAGTTTGCGTTCTTCGGCCAGCGGACCTTCGATCTCTTCGCCGACGGAGGGCCCACTCAGCACTTCGTCCATCAACTTCTTGATCGCCGGCATCAGCGGCAACTGGCCGCTCATGGCCCGCTTCAGCAGGAATCCGGTGATGATCAGCCGGTTGATTTCGTTCGTACCTTCGAAAATGCGATTGATGCGGGCGTCACGGTAGGCGCGCTCCGCCGGATACTCTTCCACAAAACCGTAGCCGGCATGGATCTGCATCGTCTCGTCGACAACGTAGTCGATCATCTCCGAGCCCCAGACCTTGAGAATCGAACACTCGACCGCGTATTCCTCGAGCGCCTTGCGCCGTTCTTTAGTCGCGTCGGCGCCCGCAGAGTCGATTTCCGCCAGCAACGCGTCCATCATTCCGACGGTGCGATAGACGAGCGATTCGCCGACATAAATTAGCGTCGCCATGTTCGCGATCTTTTCCCGTATCAATCCGAATTCGCCGATCGTCTTGCCGAAGGCCTTGCGCTGCTTGGCGTAGGCGACCGCACTCTCGATCGAAACCCGGGCCCCGCCTAGACACATGGCGCCGAGTTTGAAGCGTCCGATGTTGAGAATGTTCAAGGCCGGTCCCGCTCCCTTGCCGACTTCACCGAGCAGGTTTTCGACCGGCACTTTGCAGTCGTTGAGAATGATCGGGCAAGTGGAGGAGCCGCGGATGCCCATCTTGTGCTCTTCAGCGCCCACCGAGAATCCCGGGAAATTCCGTTCCACCAGGAACGCGGAAAACTTCTCGCCGTCAATTTTCGCGAAAATCGTGAACAGGTCGGCGAAGCCGGCGTTGGTGATCCACATCTTTTCGCCGTTCAGGATGTAGTGCCTGCCATCGGGCGAAAGCACGGCGCGGGCGCGGCAATTGAGCGCGTCTGAGCCAGAGGTGGCTTCCGACAAGGCAAACGCGCCCACAATTTCTCCGCTGGCGAGGCGCGGCAAGTATTTCTTCTTCTGCTCCTCTGTGCCGAAATACACAAGGGGCAACAAGCCGATGCCGCTGTGCGCGCCCCAGGTGGTGGCAAACCCGGCGTACTTGGCGATGTGGTCGGCGATGATGGCGGCGGTGACCTTGTCCATTTCGAGGCCGCCGTAGGCTTCGGGAATTTCGACTCCGCTAAGGCCGAGGTCGCCGGCTTTTTTCAGCAAGTCGCGCGAGATCGAGAAATCCTTGTGCTCGATCTTATCGGCCTGGGGCAGAATCTCGTTGTTGGCAAACTCTTCGGTCGTCCGCCCGATCATCTGTTGCTGTTCGGAAAAATCCTCCGGAGTGAAGACATCGGCAGTCTGCCGCTCTTCCAGCAGAAAACTGCCACCGGAAATCTTGGTCTTGGGAATTGCTGTAGTGGCCATGGACACCTCAATGAAATCAATTACACCACGGAGGCACTGAGACACGGCGAAAAAGTTTTGGTAGTTCTCCGTGCCAATAGGTCTCTGTAGTTAAGAAAGGTTCTCGAATATCCCCGCCGCGCCCATCCCGCCGCCAACGCACATCGTGACCATGCCGTAGCGTCCCTTGCGGCGCTTCAGTTCGCGAATGACGCTCGCCGTCAGCTTTGCTCCGGTACATCCCAGCGGATGGCCCAGCGCGATCGCTCCGCCGTTCGGATTCACGCGCTCGGGATCGAGCCCGGCTTCTTTGATCACCGCGAGGGACTGCGCTGCAAACGCTTCGTTCAGTTCGATCACGTCGATATCCGAAAGCTTCAATCCGGCCAGCTTCAACGCCTTCGGAATGGCAAACACTGGCCCCAGGCCCATTTCTTCCGGCTTGTATCCAGCGGTGGCAAATGCCACGTAGCGCGCCAGCGGAGCTATGCCCAGTGCCTTCGCCCGCTCGGCCGACATCACCACAGCGGCTGCGGCGCCATCCGACATCTGCGAAGAATTCCCCGCCGTGGTCACACCTTTCACGTGAAACGCGGCCTTGAGCGCTCCCAGAGCCTCAATCGAAGTGTCGGCGCGCGGCCCCTCGTCCACTTGGAAAGAAATTTCCTGCTTCTTGGGTTTCGATCCATTCGGAGTGGTAAAGCTCACCGGCACCGCGACAATCTCATCCTGGAACTTGCCCGCCGCAATCGCCGCCAGCGCTTTCTGATGGCTGCGCAGGGAAAACTGGTCGCACTCGTCGCGCGTAATGCCGAAGCGCGCCGCCACCCGCTCCGCCGTCAGGCCCATCGAAAGATAAGCGTCCGGATAATGATCGACCAGCCACGGGTTAGGCGAGATCTTGTTGCCGCCCATGGGGATCATCGACATCGATTCGGTCCCGCCCGCCACCACCGCCTCTGCGCCCCCACTGATGATGCGTTCGGCCGCCATGGCAATCGCCTGCAAGCCGGACGAGCAGAAACGATTGATCGTCACTGCCGACACCTCGACCGGCAGCCCCGCGCGCAACGACGCGATGCGGGCCACGTTCATCCCCTGCTCCGCCTCAGGCATGGCGCAGCCCAGGATTACGTCTTCAATTTCCCTGGGATCAAGTTGAGGCACGCGCTCGAGCGCACCCTTGATTGCAACGGCAGCCAGTTCATCGGGACGCGTAGCCCGCAGCGTACCCTTATACGCGCGGCCCACCGGAGTGCGGACGGAAGATACCACGACGACTTCTCGCATGGAACAATTTTACCGCAGAGCAGAGGCGCGGAGACTGAGCAATGCAAATCAGGCACTCCCCTTCTTCAATTGCTCTTTCCATCCCAGCACCCGCGCCTTGTTGCCTTCCGCCTCGGCCTCGGGAACCATTCCCTTTTTCTGATACAGGATGGAGAGGCTGGTGTGCGCCAGAATGTCGTCGGGGTCGATTTCTGAGATTTGCTTGGCGACCTCGATGGCGTCGTCGAGGCGGTTCAGGTCCTGCAGCGCCCGGCTCAGGCCATGCAGCGCGTCGGTGAATTTGGGATCGGCGGCCAACGCCTGCCGGTACTCTTTGACCGCTTGCTCGTGGTGGCCTTCGAGAACCAGATCGAGCGCGGCGTAGTAATGGTGTTCGGCCAGTTGGCGCGCGGTTGCGGGGCTGGCCGGATCGTCGGGCATAGGGTTGGACTTCGCTGATTCTAGCAAGGAGCGCGCAGAGCCGTCCTCAGGGCTATCGCGAACCCAATGTGCTCTGACCACAGGCAGGTGCCGGGCTTCCGCTCGGCTTGGACGGGCGAGGCGCCCGTCCCCACACGAACCCATCTCAACACGAACTACGCGTTCTCCGGCTTCCAGCGCAGCACCGGCTTGCGCGCGGCTGCGGTATCGTCCAGACGGGAAATGCGCGCGTTGTGCGGGGCGTCGAGAACGAACTGCGGATCTTCTTCTGCTTCTTCCGCGATCGACTTCATGGCCTCGATGAACAGATCCAGTTCTTCTTTCGGCTCGCTCTCGGTCGGCTCGATCATCAGCGCGCCGTGGACAATCAGCGGGAACGCCATGGTGTAGGGATGGAATCCGTAATCGATCAGGCGTTTGGCAAGGTCGACGGTCTTCACGCCCTTCTTCGCCTGGATCTTGTCGCTGAAGACTACTTCGTGCATGGACGGCGTCGAGTAGGGCAGGTCGTAAACTCCGTCAAGTCCTTTGCGGATGTAATTCGCGTTGAGCACGGCGTCTTCCGTGGTCTGGCGCAGGCCGTCGGGGCCGTTGGCAAAGATGTAGGCAAGCGCACGGATGAACATGCCGAAATTCCCGTAGAACGCACGCACGCGGCCCACCGACTGAGGACGGTTGTATTCGAAGCCCAGCGCGCCATCCGGCTTGGTGATGACGACCGGTGTCGGCAGGAACGGCTCGAGAATTTTCTTCACCGCGACCGGACCCGACCCCGGACCGCCTCCGCCATGCGGCGTCGAGAAGGTCTTGTGCAGGTTCATGTGCATGACATCAACACCGAAATCCCCGGGCCGCGTCTTTGCGACCAGCGCGTTCATGTTGGCGCCGTCCATGTAGAGCAGGCCACCCTTGGCGTGCATGATTTCGGCGACCTTGTGAATCTCCTGCTCGAACACGCCGAGCGTATTCGGATTGGTCAGCATCAGCGCGGCGACGTCTTCATTCATCTGCGCTGCCAGCGCCGCCACGTCCACCATGCCGCGTTCGTTCGATTTCAAATTCTCGACGGCGTAGCCCACCGTGGCCGCGGTCGCCGGATTCGTGCCGTGCGCCGAGTCGGGAATCAGAATCTTCTTGCGCGCGTTGCCTTTGGACTGCTGGTAGGCGCGCACCAGTAGCATTCCGGTCAATTCGCCGTGTGCGCCGGCGGCCGGTTGCAAAGTGATCGCGTCCATGCCGGTAATTTCGAGCAGGCAATCGCTCAGCGTCTTCATGATGCGGATCGCACCCTGCGAAATTCTCTCCGGTTGATAGGGATGCCCGTTGGCAAGACCTTCCAGCCGCGCCACAAACTCGTTGACTCGCGGGTTGTACTTCATGGTGCAAGAGCCGAGCGGAAACATTCCGAGATCGATGGCGTAATTCCATGTCGAGAGACGCGTGAAGTGGCGGATGATTTCAATCTCGCTCACTTCCGGCATGTCGCCGAGATCCTTGCGCTCCTGCTTGCCCAGCAGCTGGGCCGTGTCGACCTCAGGGACATCGAGCGGCGGCAACTTCCAGGCCGCTTTCCCCGGCGACGACTTCTCGAAGATCAATCCTTCGTTCTGGCTGATGTGACGCGTCGCTTTGCGAGTCATGTGTTTTATCGTCATCTCGCGACCTCCTCCGGCTCAGGCGCTTTCATACTTCCAACCGAGCCCTCGCTCTCGGCGACGAGTCCGACCGCCGTATCGATCATCGACCGTGTCGTCAGTTCCGTGCAGCACCAAAGCGCCGCATTCTTCAATTCGGGATAAAACTTCTTCAGCGGCAGTCCGCCGATAATCTTATTCCCGAGCAGCCGCGAGTTGATGGCGTAAGGATCTTCGCTGGTTTGCACAATGAATTCGTTGAACCGTGGCGCTCCCGCAAACAGCACCTTGGCATGTTTGCCGAGCTGTCCCGCAGCGTACGCCGCCTTCGCCAGGTTCTGTTTCGCCAGTTCCCGCAGCCCAACTTTGCCGTACACGGTCATAAAGATGTTCACCATGAGCGCGACCAGGGCCTGGTTGGTGCAGATATTCGAGGTCGCTTTCTCGCGGCGGATGTGCTGCTCGCGGGTGGCGAGCGTCAGCACGAAGCCGCGCTTGCCGTTCTTGTCGACAGTCTGACCGGCCAGGCGGCCTGGCATTTGCCGGACGAATTTTTCTTTTGTCGCCAGCACGCCGCAGTAGGGGCCGCCGAACCCGAGCGGCACTCCGAACGACTGCGCTTCCATGGCTACGATGTCGGCGCTGCGCGGCGGTTCGACAATTCCGAGTGAGGCTGCTTCGGCGATTGAGACAATCAGCAGGGCTCCACATTTATGCGCGATCTCGGCGATGGCTTCGACGTCTTCAATGGTGCCGAAGAAATTCGGAGACTGAATCAAGACGCACGCGGTATCGTCGCCCACCGCCTGCTCGAGTTCTTTCAGATTGATTTGCCCCGCGTCCGTGAAACTGACCGTCTTCACCGGAATCGCCTGGTGAGTCGCGTACGTGTTGAGCACTTCGCGATACTCGGGATGCAGGCTGCGCGCGACGACCGCCGAATGCCTTCCCGTGATGCGGCACGCCATCATCACCGCCTCGGCCGCTCCGGTTGAGCCGTCGTACATCGAAGCATTCGCCAGGTCCATGCCGGTGAGTTCCGCGATCATCGTCTGGAACTCGAAGATGGCCTGCAGCGTTCCCTGCGCAAACTCCGCCTGGTACGGTGTGTAGGACGTGAGGAATTCGCCGCGCTGCACGAGCGCGTCAATGACCACGGGCCGGTAATGGAAGTAAGCTCCGGCTCCGAGAAAGCTGGCGTAGCCTTCGCCGTTTTCTTTGGCGCGTTGCTTGAACCAGTCGACAATTTCCGACTCGGCCATTTGCCGGGGGACGGCGAGATCGCGCGTCAGACGAAACCCGGCCGGAATCGGCGAGAAAAGATCGTCCACGGAGCGGATGCCGATCGCCTGCAACATGGCGGTGCGATCCGCGGGAGATTTAGGCAGATATCTCATAAGAACCTTTGATTGGATGTAAACAGTCGTCGGTACGATTGCGGCGACTGCAGAAGTCAGAAGTCAGATTGCAGAAGTAAAACCCTGCGCTTCCAGTAATATTCGTGGGAGCCAAGGGGTTCACTTCTGCAATCTGACTTCTGACTTCTGCAATGTTTTTAATGTCCCGCCTCTTCGCTGACAAACTTCTCGTAGTCCGCGGCCGAGAGCAGCGCGTTCATCTCCGCCGGATCTTTCACTTTGATCTTGACCATCCAGGCTCCGTGCGCGTCTTTGTTCACCTGCTCGGGGGCCGTGGCCAGAGCTTCATTCACGGCCGTCACCGTCCCCGATGCGGGAGCGTACAAATCGGAGACGGCCTTCACCGACTCTACCGTGCCGAAAGTCTTCCCCATGGTGAGTTCCGTTCCCACCTTGGGCAGTTCGACGAACACAATATCGCCGAGCGAGTCTTGCGCATGGTGCGTGATGCCGACCGTGCCGTCGGCGGTGATCCACTCATGTTCTTTTGTATATTTGCGGTCGGATGGATATGACATGTCGGCTTTTGGCTCCTGGCTTCTGGCTTTTAGCTCTTGGCTCTTGGCTTTTACTCCGTGTTCCCCCGTGTCCTCTCTGGTTCAAGCTTTTTTCGGACGCTTATAAAATGGCGTCGGTATCACTTGCGCTTTCACGCCTTGCCCGCGGATTTCTACTTTCATCGTCGTTCCCACCGCGGACTGCTCGGGCGGAACGTAGGCCAGCGCAATATTCTTTTTCAGGAACGGTGCCGGAGAACCGCTGGTTACATAGCCAATCTCGCGCCCGGCCTCGTCGAGAATCTTGTATCCGTCGCGGGCGATGCCGCGCTCGACCATCTCGAGTCCAACCAGCGTTTTCTTCATGCCTTCGGCTTTCGCCTTCTCGAGGGCGCCGTGTCCAATGAACTCCGGCTTCTCCATCTTGCAGAAACGATCCAGTCCCGCTTCCCACACGTTGATCGTGTCGGTGATTTCGTGTCCGTAGAGGGGAAGTTTGCCTTCGAGGCGCAGCGTGTTGCGCGCACCCAAACCGCAGGGGACTATGCCAAACTCTTTTCCCGCCGCCAGAATCTCGTACCACACCCGCGCGCTGGTCTTCTCGTCCGGAGGAATGTAAATCTCGAATCCGTCTTCGGCCGTGTAACCGGTGCGGCCCATCAAGATATTCTTCAGGCCGCACACGGTGCCACGCGTCAGCCAGTAAAACTTCACTGCGCTCAGGTCGGCATCGGTCAACTTCTGCAGCACGTCGACGCCCTTCGGACCCTGAATCGCAATCTGGGTGAAGTCATCCGACAGATGCTCAACCGCGCAATCGAACTGGCGGGTATTGTCGTGCACCCAGTTGAAATCTTTTTCGCGCGTGCCCGCATTGATTACGAGCAGGTATTCGTCTTCGGCCAGACGGTGAACGATCACGTCATCCACAAAAGTCCCCTGCGGATAGAGCAGAGCCGAATATTGGGCCTGCCCGACCGCCAGCCGTGACGCGTCATTCATCGAGATATGCTGCACGGCGGCGAGCGCTTCACGCCCGGCGAGGCGGATATCGCCCATGTGGCTGACGTCAAAAATTCCGACGCCCTTGCGCACCGCCATGTGCTCGGCGACGATGCCGCACCCGATCGACGCGGGGTATTCGACGGGCATGTCCCAGCCGTTGAACTCCACCATCTTCGCGCCCATCTGGCGATGGACGGCGTTCAAGGCAGTCTTGCGGACGTTCTGTGGGGCGACGGGAGGAGTGGCTTCAGCAACCGACACGAAGAACCTCGGTCAGAGAATCGTTCAGACAGTGGCTGGCCTGCCGGAATCTGGAACTGCTTAAGGTATCACTCAAGGGGGAAGGACGCAAATTCCAGGTTTCAGGTCTCAGGTCTTAGGTCTTAGGTCTTAGGAAAACCAAAATCAAGAGACGAGTTTGTCGGAGGGTGGGGTTGCTTTTCCTAAGACCTAAGACCTGACACCTAAGACCTGCCCTCCCGACCTGCTTTTCGGTGACTTCCGTTACGTTCCTTCCCAGCCCTGCTGGGACTAAACTTCAACCATGTCCTCTAGACCAGGTATGAGCCGCATCGTTTGCGCCCAATGCGAGCGTCCGGAAGAAAGCTGCTCGTGCGATAAATTCTGCGTGTATTGCCAGTCCCAGCTCGACGTGCGCCTCTGCACCGACGGCCTCATGTACTGCGAGGCCTGCCGCAGCGCTTGCGAGTACAAAACGGCGAATTAAAAGCCACACGCGATTTTCAACGGTTTGGCGTGTGGTACGGATTTAGCTTCGCAACTCTTGCCAAGAACTGCTGTACAA
>JBAVVP010000267.1:0-10318 GCA_049697355.1 Terriglobales bacterium | reverse complement strand
CTTATGGGGCATCCTCTCTTCTTCTGCTGCTGGCCTACATCTGTTTCTATGCGCGCTACACCTTCTGGAGCGGCGACTTTGCCTGGGGCGACCGCTATGTTTCGACCACGGTGGAGCTGGTGGCGCTCATTGCCGTTCCGCTGCTGATGCGCTATCGGGAGGTTCTGGGAAAAACGATCTGGCGTGCGGGATGCGTGCTGATCGCGGTCAGCCTGGCGATTCAGTTGGCATCGCTCGCCTTCTGGCTGCCGCTGGAAATTTATCAGATGGAAACGCTTGGGCATCCGACGTTCGTGATTGCTCTGCGGTTCAAGAATATCGTTGCCTTCGCATTGGGCAAGATGGATGCCTGGGGATTGATCACAGGAGCCATGACCCAGGACCCATGGGATTACGTTCACATTACGACGTGGAATTTTCTGCCGTTTCTGCTGCGCCGGATTGGAGTGGCTCCGGGTTGGGTGGTGAATACAACGCTGGCCATCTGGCTTGCCGGGACGGCGGCGCTGGGGGCGGTGTTGCTGCGGTTACGAAGGAGCTTGCGAAGGGTCGCGTGAGGGCGGTTGGTTACGGGATGGTGGAGGTGGGGTAGGGCGGCTCTTCGAGAAGTCTCTGCATTCCCGATATCACACAGAACCGTGACTGCGGCGCTTGCCGTTGGTCCGAATCCCGGCGTCTAATAAACAAGGCGAAGGCCGCGTGGACTTTCGGGCTGAGGTCTCGCATGGTGTGTTGCATTGTGCTCGCTTCTGTTCTCGTCGCCCTCCTTTCGATCGCCGCCGCCTTGTGATCATGAGGCCTACCGTGCGCATTGTCCGTGTCGTTTTTCTGGTTCTCTTCGTGGGCGTTTCGGTTGCGTCGGCGCAACCGGTGAATCCCTGTACGCGGGTTCATGTTCCGAAAACAGCCATCACGCTCTTTACCACCACCGACCTTTCGAGCAAGACCGCGACGGAAGGCGAAGAGATCCAACTCCGCGTCGACAACGAAATCCGCATCGATGATTGCCTGCTGATTGCAAAGGGCGCCATTGCGCGCGGACGTATCACCGCCGTACAAAAACCGAAGAGCTTTGGCCGCTCGGGAAAGCTCGCGATCGGCGTCGAAAGTATTCAAACCGCCGGCGCAACGGATGTGGGCACATCGGGGATCACCACAGTCCATGGCACTGGTGGCGCTGAACTAATTGGGGGGGTGCTGCTGATTCCCGGCGGCGCGGGTCTTTTCATTGCGCCGATCCTGCTTCCACTGCCGGGTGAGCAAGCTGTAATACTCGCGGGAACAGCATTCGAAGTAAGTTTGCCCACGAATTTGATTCTGGACGGCGTTCCGGTTGAACCGCCGTCATCGACAGACGCACATCTGATCGTATTCCGAACCCCGCATGATCCACGCCCAGCACGCGGCAAGGTTATCTGTACCGGGAAGGCCCTTTTCTGCTTCGGCAGCGGGAGGTACATGGAAATCACCATTCCTCCCGGCGAGTACAAGCTTAGGGGTTTCGGGCCGCTGGAGTTCCACCCGGGAGAGCATGTCTATTTGCGTCAGATCCCTGAGTTGCGGGGGAAACCGAGTGTCGTGCGGACAGGGGGCGGAATCTTCGAGTTTTTTCTGCCCCAGATGAAACCGCTCGAGCCTTCAGATGCGGAGAAGAGGAGGAAGAACGACTGCAAAGGTCCCTTCGCCAAGCCCGGCGAGGTTCACGATTCTCGTTAGTAAGGTGTGAGATGGGTATAGCGAACACCGTTCCCATCGGGGCATCTTGTTCCAGCCGGAACGCGCCGCTCTCCGGCTCTATCCGCGCCGGTTCTGCTATGATCGCGGTTGGGCCGGGAAAACCGGTGGATTTCACCCTTTACGAGGAGTTTTTATCATGGAAATGGCCGCTCTTCCTCTAGGCTCCCGCCGCAATGAAGACATCGCGCTTGACCTTATGAAATTCATCGCCATGACTACCGGCTACGGCAAGACGGCAGGGGCTGGAGTCGGGTTTCAGGGTACTGGCGCGTCCGACAAGCCGGAGGAGTACGCCGCTCATCTGCTGGAACTCTACGGGCGGTGCTTGCAGTCGGTGGGTGGGAAGTAGCAACTGCCGAACTTCGCTCAGCTTGGACAGCCGAGGGCGGCTGTCCCTACGCGACCTTTGGACGGGCGAGTCGCCCGTCCCCACACTTGCCCGTCGCCGCACTTGCTTGACTACGGTAACCCCTTGCCGCTGAACCTCTTCGTTGACAAGGGTGTCGCGGCTGGGCTATTCTAAAAGCCTTTGGAAGTCCTGCGGCTGCCCGCCGGGAACACCTTGCGCGCGTTCTGCGTGGATTGATTTGGGCATTCAGCGGTCTTCATTAGCTTTAACGTTCTTTAAGTTCTGGGAGATTTCCGATGTCAACCTATTTCCCGAAAGAGGGAGATATTGCGCGTAAGTGGTTTGTGGTGGATGCGAGCGGGCTTGCGCTCGGACGCCTGGCCTCGCGCGTAGCCCGCATTTTGATGGGCAAAGAAAACCCGAAGTACACGCCGTTCATCGATACCGGCGATCACGTGGTCATCATCAACGCCGAGAAGATCAAGATCACCGGCATGAAGGCCGACCAGAAGGTGTATCACCGCTATACAGGATATCCCGGCGGACTGCGCTCGGAAGAAATGAAGAAGCGCATGGTCCGCAAGCCGGAGCTGATCATCGAAGACGCCGTGTCGCGCATGTTGCCCAAGAACAAATTGGGCAAGCAGATGTTTACCAAGCTGAAGGTGTACCGGGGCGACAAGCATCCGCACGAAGCGCAGAAGCCGGAAGCGAAGGTGTTTGCGTAGAAAGGCTGCTAGCTACTAGCTACTAGCTTCTAGCAAGCAAGCTGTTTAGTTTTCGAAAGATATTGGGAAAGGTCGATTGGTAGACAGCGCTGTCTTCGCCCGCAGGTGGCTAGAAGCCAGTAGCTAGAAGCCAGAAGCTAATCATGGCAGAATTAGTTCAATACTACGGAACCGGACGGCGCAAGGCGGCGATTGCACGGGTTTTTCTTCGTCCGGGCAGCGGCGAGTTCAAGGTTAACGGCAAGGCGTTCGATGAATACTTTGTGACGCCTTCGCAGCGCATCAGCGCGAAGTCGCCGCTGGTGTCGACCGATACTGCGGCCAACTTCAACGTGCTGGCAAATGTGTGCGGCGGCGGAGTGGCGGGTCAAGCCGATGCGGTGCGCCTGGGCATCACTCGCGCTCTCATGGTGTTCAACGCTGAATTCCGGGCTAAGTTGAAGGCCGAGGGCCTGGTGACTCGCGACCCCCGCGCCAAAGAGCGCAAGAAGTATGGGCAGAAGGGCGCACGGAAGCGCTTCCAGTTCAGCAAGCGATAGGCGTTTGGGTTTGGCTGAAGGCTGAGAGCTGACGGCTGACAGCTGTTTTTAAAATTCATCCCCCCACCTCCCCGAGGCGGGGTGGACGGGAATGGCAATCCGGGGCCTGTGAGTGTCCGGATGCAGACCAACTGAGGAGGTTAATTGGCAAACATTACGATGAAGGAGTTGCTCGAAGCGGGCGTTCACTTCGGGCACCAGACGAAGCGGTGGAACCCAAAGATGAAGGAGTTCATTTTTGGCGAGCGCAACGGGATCTACATCATTGACCTGCAGAAGACGCTGAAGATGTTCAAAGAGGCGTCGAAATTCGTGCAGGACCTGGCCGCCGAAGGCAGAATCGTGCTCTTCGTGGGCACCAAGCGCCAGGCGCAGGACGCGATTGCCGAAGAGGCGCAGCGCTGCTCGATGTTCTACGTGAACCAGCGCTGGCTGGGCGGCCTGCTGACCAATTGGGTCACCGTACAGAAATCGGTGAAGCGGCTTAAGGAACTCGACGAAATGGCCACCGATGGCCGTTACGATCTGCTTCCGAAGAAGGAAGTAATCAAGCTCGAGCGCGAGCGTAAGCACCTGCAGGCGAATCTCGCCGGCATTAAGAACATGACGCGGTTGCCCGACGCGATCTTCGTCATCGATTCGAATAAGGAGCAGATTGCCGTGCGCGAATCGCGCAAGCTGGGCATCCCGGTGGTCGCCGTGGTCGACACCAACTGCGATCCGAGCGAAGTGGATTACGTGATCCCGGGCAACGACGATGCGCTGCGGGCGATCCGGCTGTTTACCTCCAAGATTTCGGAGTCGATTGCTGAGGGCGTACACGCCAGGGACGACAAGCAGATGGCGGACATTCAGGCGGCGGCAGAGCCGGAACCGGTCGTCGCGGCCCCGATCGCGGAGGAACTGGTTGCCGAAGTGGCAGCCGAAGGCGGAGTTGCCGCTCCGGCTGCGGGCCCCGAAGGCGAAGAGATCCGCATGGAAGACGTGCTGGGCAAAGGCACACGGAAGCGTCCTTCAGCCGCCACCGAAGATCTTGACGAGTTACAGGCCGAGACGCGGCGGTTCTAGAACGGGCTACTGGCTTCTCAGTTCCTGGCGACTCGGAGACACCAGATCTGACCCGCGCAGTTCGACTGTGCGCGGGTCGAGTTTTATACGAGCAGGTGGCAAAGTTTCAAGGTTGCAAAGTTTCAAGGCTTCAATCTTTGATTGGCACTCTGATTGGCCCTCCGACTTACCCTCTTGAGACTCTGAAGCCTTGATTGAAACTGAGGTTCTATTTCTGAGGTTCGAATTCTAATGAGCACTACTATGGCGAATATTTCCGCAGCACAAGTGAAAGAGCTCCGCGAAAAAACCGGAGCGCCGATGATGGATTGCAAGCACGCCTTGACCGAAGCCAAGGGCGACCTGGAGCAGGCGATCGTCCTGCTGCGCAAGAAGGGTGTGTCAGTCGCAGCCAAGAAGGCCACGCGTGTGACGAGCGAAGGTTCGGTGGGCTACTACATTCATGCTGGCGGCAAGATCGGTGTGCTGGTCGAGGTGAACTGCGAAAGCGATTTCGTGGCGCGCACCGAAGACTTCAAAGAGCTGGTCCACGACGTCGCCATGCACATTGCGGCGAGCGATCCAAAGTATGTCCGAAAAGAGGACGTCACGCCGGAAGCTTTCGCGCGCGAAAAAGACATTTATCTCGCACAGGCGATCGCGAGTGGCAAGCCTGCGAACATCGCTGAAAAGATGGTCGCCGGCAAGATGGAGAAATTCTACGAAGAGGTCTGCTTGCTGGAGCAGCCTTTCATCAAAGACCAGACCATCAGCATCTCGCAGCTGATCGCCGCCAAGGTGGGCAAGTTGGGCGAAAACATAGCCGTGCGGCGCTTTGCCCGCTTCAAGGTCGGCGACGTCGGCGCTACGGTTGCTTTCGTCAGTACCAAGCCAGACGAGGGCGGCGAGGCGTCAGCGCCGGCTGCCAAGTAGCAGCCGAATAATTCAGGGGCGCTGCGGCGCCCCTTTTGATTTATGCTTCTCTTCGGCGGATTGTCATCCTGAGCGAAGCAAGGACCTGCTTTTTCATGCCCACTCCGATCTTCAAGCGCGTCTTACTGAAAATCTCCGGCGAAGCCCTGGCCGCCGAACAAGGCTTTGGCGTCGACACCAAACGCATTCATGAAATCGCGGCCGAACTGGCCGATGTACATCATCTCGGCATCCAGATGGCCATCGTCGTGGGCGGGGGCAATTTTTTTCGCGGGGTTGCCGACCAGGCTAAGGACATGGATCGCGTCTCCGCCGATCACATGGGCATGTTGGCCACCGTCATCAACTCGCTGGCCTTGCAGGACGCTCTCGAAAAGCAGAACGTCTTCACCCGCGTGCAGACGGCCATCGAGATGAACCAGGTGGCCGAGCCTTTTATCCGGCGCCGCGCCATACGCCATCTGGAAAAAGGACGCGTCGTCATCTTCGCCGGCGGCACCGGCAACCCGTATTTCTCGACCGACACGGCCGCCTCGCTGCGCGCCATGGAGATCAAGGCCGATGCCATCCTCAAGGCCACCAAAGTGGACGGCATCTATGACGCCGATCCGATGGCGGTGAAGGATGCCAAGAAATTTTCGCAACTTACTTACATGGACGTTCTGAAGCTGGGCCTCAAGGTCATGGACTCGACCGCCATCTCTTTGTGCAAGGACAACAATCTCCCCATCATCGTTTTCAACCTGAACCAGCGCGGCAATATCCGGCGCGTTGTGTTGGGTGAGAAGATCGGGTCGCTGGTCAGCGCTTGAAAACCAGTACCCAGTACCCAGTCGCCAGTACCCAGAACAATACGTGTCTGCTAGGTACTGACGACTGGGTACTGGCGTTATAATTCACGGTTCCATATCGCTATGTTTGGGAGCTGAGAGAATGGCTCATCCTGCCCTGAAAGAAGTCTACGCAACATTGAAGACGCGGATGGAGAAAGCGGTGGAAGACTTCCGCCGCGAAATGGCGGCCACGCGCACCGGACGCGCGAACGTTCACATGCTGGACACGGTTTCGGTCGACTACTACGGGTCGCAGATGCCGCTCAACCAGATCGCGCAGATCCATGCGCCCGAGCCGCAGATGATCACGGTGCAGCCTTTCGATCCTTCGCAATTGGGAGCGATCGAAAAAGCCATCCGCAGCGGCGACCTCGGTCTGAACCCAATGAACGACGGCAAACTGGTGCGCGTGCCCGTGCCCGCCCTCACCGAAGAGCGCCGCAAGGACATGGTCAAGCACCTGCACCGGATTCTCGAAGAGCATCGTACGGCGATACGCAACATTCGTCGCGACGGCAATGACGCCATCAAGAAGGCGGCGAAGGACAAGAAGATTACCGAGGACGACGAGAAGCGCGCGCTGGATGAAATCCAGAAGCTTACCGACGACGAGATCAAGAAGATGGAAGAGATGAGCAAGGCCAAAGAAAAGGAAGTGCTGGAGTTCAAGTAAATTTTGTTGTAGAGACGCGGCTCGCCGCGTCTCCCCTCGCACACCGTGTCTCCATTCCCAGGGGAGACGGGGCAAGCCCCGTCTCTACACTGGCTCGCCCATTCTGCCAAAACCAGCCCCCAGAGCCGGATTCCGCGGGTAACGGTTACCAAAGAATTCCGCAACTCTCGGCCGACTTCCGGGTTATCGCTTTTGTACTGAGCAGAAGGCTCGCTCCCCCAACAATCGCCGGTACCCCGGAGTCTTTATCATGAAGCGCTTTGCGACACTTCTGGTCTTGCTTGCCCCGCTTCTTTCTTTGATGGCATGCGGTGGCGGAGCCACGAATAGTCAGACCAACCAGGCTGGCGCGGTCTTTGTCGTCGGCGAAGACGCTCCCGTATCTTCGGTGGTGGCCTTCAATGTCACCATCCACAGCATAACCCTCAACAACAGTTCGACGAGCGTACAGGTTCTTTCCACGCCTACTGCGGTCGACTTTGGCCGCCTCATGGGGCTCCGTTCCCTGTTGGCGTTCAACACGGTTGCGGCGGGCACGTATAACAGCGCGACGTTTGTGTTTGAAAACTCCAGCCCGGCTCCCGTCATCGACCACGTGGATTTGAACGCGAGCCCAATTTCCGTGCAACCGCTGGCGGGCTCGTTTTCTCAGACAACCGTCACCGTCCCCTTCCCTGCCGGCAAGTCCCTCGTGGTGGGAAACAACGGACTAGCGGGTTTGCACATCGACTTCAACTTGCGTGATTCGCTGGCGGTCAATAACAGCGGTGACATGACGGGCGTCATCAACCCCGTGATCACCGTGCAGGCGGTCTCCGCTTCAGAAGAGCTGGGCGAAATCACCGAATTCACCGGCAACGTTGTTTCTGTAGACACGGGTGCGAATTCGTTCGTAATGCAGGGGCCGTATGGCTTCTCGAAAACGATCGACGTGAATTCGAGCACGCTCTACAACGGCAGCAACAGCCTGAGCACGCTGGTGGTGAACGGGATTGTCTCCGTAATTGGAAGGATGCAGGCCGATGGCAGCATTCTGGCCAGCGGCGTGGAATTGATCAGCACAGACCAGGCGTTCATCTCGGGCCGTGTTCTCGCTGTGAATCCGACCTCGGGTCCGGTGCAGAACGTGACCATGTGGGTCGGGGAAGAACTCGGCACGTCGGGCATCATTCCGGTGGATACGGTCCAGATCTTCGACCTGAGCCAAGTCTCGATCTACGATGTCTGCTTCTTCGACAATCTGCTGACGCAGCAGGTGTTCAATGACTCGTCGCTGGTGGTCGGACAGCGCATCTTCATCGGTGGTTCCATCGCCGGCGGCGTCTTCACTCCACACATGGTTTCGTTGCGGCGCCAGGGCGTGGTCGGGGCGCTGGTCGCAAACAGCGTGACCATTACCGGAGGCACGGGCAGCAATCAGGGATACTTCCAGATGCAGCATGATGCTCTGATGAGCTATTCGGCCGGCGGACCCTTCACGGTGCTTACGGGTGACAAGACTTTCTTCGTGAACATCAACGGCCTGGCCGGATTGCAGCAAGCCGGCACACCGAACCTGATTTCACGCGGGCTGGTCTTCAAAAATCCGGCCGACGGCAAGCCGGTTGTGGTGGCTGGCCGGGTGCGGGTGCTTCCGGCTGGACAATAGTTGGTAGCTTGGAAGCTACTCTGTTCGTGTCTACCGAAACGACGGGGCGGCCCGAACTGGCCGCCTCTCTTTTTTGCGGCGCGAGACGGGGCAAGCCCCGTCTCTACTATAATTCGCGAATGAAGCGCGTCGTCCACGCCGTCTGTCCGCACGATTGTCCTGACGCTTGCGGCGTTTTGATCACTGTCGAAGACGGGCGCGCCATCAAGATTCAGGGCGATCCCGTACACCCTGTAACCCGCGGGTTCCTTTGCGCTAAAGTCGCCAAGTATCTGGACCGCGTGTACTCGCCGGAGCGGGTGCTGTATCCGATGCGACGGGTAGGGCCTAAGGGACCGGCTTCTCTGCGGGAAGGACGGGCGGGGTCGCCCGTCCCCACACTTGAGCGGAGCTGCGCTCCGCTGGGACGGACGAATGCGTCCGTCCCTACGCGAGCCTGGGAGCGCATTTCCTGGGAGGAGGCGCTGGACGAAATTGCACATCGCTTCCGCCGGATTGTTGCCGAATACGGCTGCGAATCCATCCTGCCCTATTCTTACGGAGGCTCGCTGGGGGCTCTCAACAGCGCGTCCATGGACCGCCGTTTCTTCCACCGCCTGGGGGCCTCGCAACTGGAGCGGAGCATCTGCTCCAGCGCGGGCGAAGAAGGCCTGAAATCGGTGATTGGCATTAAGCTCGGCACCGAGCCGGAACAGTTTGCGCATTCGCGCTACATCATCGCCTGGGGCTCGAACATTCACGGCAATAACGTTCATCTCTGGCCCTTCATTGAAGAGGCTCGCCGCAAGGGCGCAAAGCTGGTGGTTATCGATCCGTACCGCACGCGCACCGCGAAGTGCGCCGACTGGTACCTGCCGATCAATCCCGGCACCGATGCCGCGCTCGCGCTCGGCCTGATGCACGTCATCATCAACGAAAATCTTTTCGACGCCGATTACGTTTCGCGCCACACGGTTGGGTTCGAGGACCTGAAGGCTCGCGCGCAACAGTATCCGCCGGAGAGAGTGGCTTACTGGACCGGCATATCCGCCAGCGATATTCGCAAGCTTGCCCGCGAGTACTCGACCGAGCGGCCGTCCTTGATTCGCGTGAACTACGGCATCCAGCGCTCGGAGCGCGGCGGCATGTCGATGCGCGCGGTCACCATGCTGCCCTGTTTGACCGGGTCGTGGAAGGAGGTCGGCGGCGGGCTCCAGCTCTCGCTCAGCGGCGCTCACGGCTTGAATAAGAAAGTGCTCGAAATGCCGGAGTTGATGCAGAAGGCGCTCGGACGCCCGGCTCGGATCGTCAACATGGTGCAGCTCGGCAACGCGCTGAACTCGCTCGAGGCGCCGCCCGTTCAGACGTTGTTCGTGTACAACTCGAATCCCGCGGCGGTGTGTCCCAACCACAATGAGGTCGTCCGCGGATTAAAGCGTCCCGACCTCTTCACCGTGGTGCACGAGCAGTTCTTCACCGACACGACCGACTACGCTGACATCGTGTTGCCCGCGACCACGTTTTTCGAGCACAAGGACCTGCAGACCGCGTACGGCCACTACTACGTTCAGGTCTCGAACCAGGCGATGGAACCGGTCGGCGAATGCCGGTCCAATGTCGAGATGTTTCGTGCGCTTGCCGAGCGCATGGGTTTTGAAGACGAGTGTTTTCGCGAGACGGTGGATTCCATGATCGACCGCGCGCTGGACGCGCCCAATCCGCGGCTCCGAGGGATTACCCGCGACAGGTTGGAACGCGAACACCACATCCGGCTGAACTTCGGCGCCTCGAATAGTGTGGTGACCAGTGTGGGGACGGGCGACTCGCCCGTCCAAGCCGAGCGCAGCTCGGC
>JBAVVP010000266.1:0-3508 GCA_049697355.1 Terriglobales bacterium | reverse complement strand
GTGCACGTGTACATAACCGGAATTATGTTCAGTCCGCGATTATGTGCAGCTGGTAGATGTGACGATGTCTTGAAGCATTGCGGGACGGTTTCGTTCCCATTCCGGTTTCCGGAGAGCTGCACATAATCGGACAATCTCCCCGAAGGACTACTGTCCTGAGGAGAGATCATGCACAGTTCTAGATCAACGGCTACACCGAATGCTGTTGATGTCCGAAGCTTGATTCGTCTTTATGTGACGACACTGGAAGCCCGCGGCTACCGTCCATCGGCTATCTGGGGTTACCGAGGTGCCCTGAAACACTTCCTTTCTTGGGCTGAACCCGTTGGTGATCGCCTGGAAGTGAGCAAAGCTGCGGTCCGGCGTTTCCTAAATGGGCACCTAGCGGACTGCAGGTGCCGTGGCCGTGTCCAGCGTGGAATAGTGACGATCCGTTCGGCTCTTAACCATCTATTGACGATTCTTGGCGAAACGAGACTGTCATCGGAGGTAGCGTTTCCTGCGCATGTTGACACGGAACTGCGAGCGTACTGCGATTACGCGAGCGATGTTTGTGGACTTGCGCCGGCAACGCTTATCTCGCGGCGGCAGTGGATTGGACGTTTCCTGGTTCACCAGTTTCCCAAGGGAAGCGTCAATGTTTTTCTACTATCGCCGAAACGAATCAGGGATTTCTTCACTTCACGGTGCCAAGACTACCGACCGGGCACAGCACAAGTGGTTGCTTCCGCCATGCGCAGTTATCTACGGTTCCGTAGTTTGCAACATGCGGATCAAGTGGAGTCTCTGCTGGCAGCGGTTCCGTCGGCCGCATGCTGGCGTCTGGCGGCTTTGCCACAGTACTTGGAGGCCGACGAACTCGCCTCGCTCATGGCTGGGTTCGACCGAAAGCTGCCTCAACAGCACCGAGATTACGCGATCGTTCGCTGCTTGGTTGATCTGGGACTCCGTGCTTGCGAGGTCGCGGCATTACGTCTGGACGACATCGACTGGAAGAACGGCACACTGACCGTCTGTATGGGAAAGTCTCCAAGGTCTGATGTGTTGCCCCTGCCTTCCGCTACCGGACGGGCAATCGCCGAGTATCTGCACAAAGCGCGACCCGCCACCGAAAGCCGTGCGGTTTTTGTTCGTCACCGAGCACCACTGCACTTGCCGGTAAACGCCAGTGTTATCCGTTCTGTCGTTCGACAGGCGGCTGTGCGCAGTGGCCTCACGCACCGGCTACACAGTCCACACCGATTGCGTCATACCGCGGCCACACGGATGCTGCATAGTGGTGCCAGCCTGAAACAGATCGCCGACATACTGCGGCATAGAAGCCTGGATACGACAGCAATCTATGCCAAGGTCGATGTACCGCGCTTGGCAACGATTGCACAACCTTGGCCGGGAGGTGCTGCATGAATCGGTCAAGGGTGTCGGAGCAGGTCGAACAGTATTTAGCATCCCGCCGCGCCATGGGCTTCGATTTGCGGGGCGAAGGATACCAGCTTCACGCCTTCGCGCGCTTTGCAGACGAGACCGGTCGCCACACCGGTTCGCTAACGACAGACTTGCTGCTCCGCTGGGTACAAGCTGCAAAGAAGCCCGGGCCGGTCACAGCAGCCCGCCGAGTTGAAGTGCTACGTCCATTCCTCAAGTACTGCCGACAGTTCGATCCTGCCTGTCCAGTACTGCCATTGGGGCTTTGCGGGCCCGCTCATCGGCGGATCTCGCCACACATCTACACAGAAGCGGAAATTTCCGAACTGCTTGCTGCTGCTCACGAGCTCAAGCCCGACGGACCGCGCCCACTGACGTATGTGACGCTGTTCGGCATACTGGCGGCAACGGGGATGCGCCTCTCGGAAGCACTTCACCTGGAGCAAGCCGATGTTAACTTGAAACAGTCAACCCTCACGGTACGCGAGACTAAGTTCAAGAAATCGCGGTTAGTACCCCTTCATTCCAGCACAACTGAGGCTTTGTCACGATACGCGAAAGCCTGCGTCACTATCTCCCGGCAACCAGGCGTCAGAACGTTCTTCCTCACGGTCAGTGGTCGGTCTATTCCCCATAGAACGGTTCACCACACCTTCGATGTTTTGCGTCGACGATTAGGCTGGGTTGCGCGTGGCGGGCATCTGCAACCAAGAATCCATGATCTGCGGCATACGTTCATCTGCCGGGCATTGTTGCGCGGCCAGCAACAGAATCAACTTGATCATGTGGCCGATGCCATCGCGACCTATGTCGGACACGCGAAGGTTTCTGACACGTATTGGTACGTTACCGCCATCCCGGAACTGATGGGGATCGCCTCCGAGCGTTTCTCCCGTTTCTCCTCGGGAGAATGCCGATGAAGAGCACTCCCCAAACCCATTTTTCAAGTCTGATACAGGAGTTCTTTCTCGAGCGTCTGATGCGCCAGCGGAACTCCAGTCCACAAACTGTGGCGGCTTATCGCGATTGTTTCCGGCTACTGTTCGAGTTTGCCCGAGAACACCACAACAAGCCTACAGACCGTTTGGTCCTAGCCGATCTCGATGCTTCTCTGGTACTGGCGTTTTTGGATCATCTCGAGAAAGTCCGGAAAAACTCCATCCGCAGTCGGAACGCCCGATTGGCGGCGATACGGTCCTTCTTGCGTTTTGCGGTTCTGAAGGACCCGCAATCGCTGGCCACCATCCAGCGCGTGCTCGCCATCCCGATGAAACGTCACAGCCGGCCGTTGGTTGGGTTCCTGTCGCGCGAAGAGGTGCAAGCGCTAATCAGCGCTCCCGATCCTTCCACACGATCCGGACAACGCGATCAGGCTTTCTTGGCCACACTCTACAACACAGGCGCTCGCGTGTCTGAGGCCATCAACATCAAGATTGCCGATCTCGCACTGGATGCTAGTCCCAGCATTCGGCTCCACGGCAAAGGCCGCAAGGACCGCGCCGTGCCGATCTGGCCTGCAACTGCTCTTCGGCTTCGTCGCTGGCTCGCGCAGATCGAGCGGGCGCCGGATAAACCGTTGTTTCCCGCGTCATCGGGTGGGCCGCTAACGCGGTCGGCGGTTGCCGACCGTCTGCGACGGGCCGTGCAAACCGCTAGAGGCAAGTGCGCAAGCCTTGCCCGCAAACGTGTCTCGCCACATACCTTCCGGCATACAACCGCTATGCACTTGCTGCAATCCGGCGTTGATATCACGGTCGTTGCTCTCTGGCTTGGTCATGAAAGCCCAGCCACGACCCACCTCTATGTAGAAGCCGACCTTAAGATGAAGGAGGCGGCACTAAAGGCGGTCCAACCGCCGGTCACGAAGCAGGTCCGGTATCAAGCACCTGATCGCATGCTTCGTTTCTTACAGGGGCTCTAACTATTATGTGCAGTTCGCGAGTGCCGCCAGCCCGTTGGTTCGCATCATGCGGCCTGCGGACTACCCATAATCGCGGACTGCGCATAATTCCGGCCAAGAGCCACGGGACGCATTGAATTCTCCGCAAGGTTATTGCTCAGCTCAAGTTCCGGATATTCCAGG
>JBAVVP010000265.1:0-1951 GCA_049697355.1 Terriglobales bacterium | reverse complement strand
CACCAGTTCCGGCTCGCGCTCTGAATGCTCCACTTGAAAGAGCGCAGGATCACCGACAGCGACCGAATTCACCGCTTCCGGCAGTCGGATCGCCGTTACAAAATGCGCCGCTATCTCCACGACTGTGACCTTCCCGTCCGCTGTGGCTCTTGTGCGCACCTGCGGATTCACGTTTGTCACCTGCGCGTTGGGCACTACCGCCACCGACAACAACCAGCAAAATACCAATGCCGCCTTAGGGATGCTCATCTTTCACCTCTTGCTCGCTTCGCTCCACCAACTCGAACTCTGCCTTCCGCCTTCGTCGGGCCCGGTACCTCCTCGCCACTCGGCTCACGTACCCTTGGACATCGGCGGAAGAGTATTCCAGCCTTCGCAGCAGGATCGGGCTCTCTCCGACGTAGTAGGCGGCCGTGACCAATCGGAGATCCCCTCTGAACTGATGGTTCAACCAAGCCAGGTAAGCCACGCCACCCCGTATGTTCTCGTCCAGTCGAAAGCGATTACGAACGCCAAACCTGACTGCTGTCTGTGGCATTAGTTGCATCAGCCCCACAGCGCCCTTCTCCGAAACGGCGTAGGGATTCCAGCCTGATTCCTCGTCGATGATTGCCTCTACTAGATCAACAGGAACGCGGTATAAGGCCGCGTAGTACTCGGCCCAGCGTGCAGAAAGTACACGAACATCCCGAGTGGGCCTCGCTACCTGCGCCATCGCCGGTTGCACAAGCGCGAGCAGGACGCACGTCAATCCGATCCCGTTCACGCCGCAACCTCCGCTGGCGTAGTTGCTGCTTTGCCCGGCCCGATCTTGCCGGGCGCCCTGCACCCAACAAGCTCGTCCCGATAACGCTTCGAATCCGCGACCAAGCCCTCAAACCCAGCCCGCAACAGCAGCCGTTTACGATCCGCCTCGGTCTTCGCCAACAGCGGAAGCAGCAAGTCCCGCTGCTCGTGGGAGATCTCTTCCGCACCCAAGATTTCGAGAGCTTGCGATAAGTCCAGCATCTCCGCGATCGACGGCGGTTTCTCCATGTTCCAGCCGCGTAGGGCATGGGCTAGTCCGGCGAGCTGACCGCGCAGACGCGGACTGTCGCTTCGGCTTCGGACAGTCAAGATCTCGGTTTCCCGCTCGACCGTGGGGTACTCGAAACGAAGGTAGAAACATCGCCGACGCAGGGGATCGCCAAGCCGCCGTTCCTCGTTCGAGCTGAGCACGACCAACGGTACCGTGGTTGCAGCTATCGTCCCGAGTTTCGGGACTGTGATCTGCCACGCGCTGAGGATCTCCAACAGCAATGCCTCAAAGCCCTGGTCCACCTTGTCGAGTTCATCGATCAGGAGCACACAAGGGCGACCTTCGTAGCGCAGGGCGCGAAGTAGTGGTCCCTCCGCAAAGAAGTCGAGCGTGTGCAGTCGCCGCCGTACTTCGCCCCAGTCCTTTTCGAGGTTTTCGCCCTGCGTTTCAAGGAACAGTTTCTGCAGCGCTTCGTCGAACTTTCCAATAGCCTTGTCTTCCGTGATTCCCACGTAGCACTGGAGGCGTTCCACAGCCGCACTCGCAGCTTCCGCGACTGCGTATGCAAGCTCGGTCTTGCCGCATCCGGGCGGCCCCTCGATCAAGAGAGGCTTCTGCATTCGAGCGGCGAGATACACCACCGAAAGCGTTACGGGGTCGATGATGTATCGTGCGGCTCGGAGTTTGTCCGACAGTTCCTCGGCGGAGGCGAACACAGCACCTTCCTTTCGGTCGTGAAGAGTACACCCGAAGCATTCTCGCTACTTCCACCGAAAGTGACGCCGGATGCAGGGCGGAGCATCCCCGCCGGGTTGTTCACACTGGAAAATCATCAAATAACGCCGGAAAAGCGTGACATCAGTTTTCTGTGAGGCGGTCTCTTGAATTTTTGGTCATTCGCATTTTGGGTGGTGGCCTTTTGGGGGCTGTTTG
>JBAVVP010000264.1:0-3072 GCA_049697355.1 Terriglobales bacterium | reverse complement strand
GCCTCGCGACGACGCCCTTGCGCTTCTCTAGCCCTTCACCTCCACCAGGCTGGGCAGGGGACTTTCACCCCCTAGCTGTCGAACATGTTCGGCACACAAAACAAAAGCCGCGATTCGATCGCGGCTTGGGCGGAATCTTTGAGCTCTCTCTAGTGCGCTGCGAACCGGCTCCGATTCTGCACCTCCGCCGCGAATGAAAACCTAAAGCGGCGAAAAAGGCGGAAGTGGCTAAATCGTGTCATCGAAACGCGGGGCATAACGTTGGAAATGCCTATTTCTTCCAAAACTTGTGGAACCGAGATTACTGTAAAGAACTGGCTACAGTGGAGAACGCGGTGTTGGCATTGGTTCCGATCAAACGCACGGTGCCGATCACCAATACCAGGATGACCGCGAGCATGACCGCGTATTCAGCGATGTCTTGCCCTTGTTCGTCCTTGCAAACCTTGCGGAAGAACTCAACCATAAAACCTCCGGGACTACCCGGGATGAACTTCCCGGCAAACTTGTGTAGCTAATCATGCCGACTCGGGCGGCGATTGTCAATCGCCACGGGAGATGTTTTTTCCACCGCCGGCGCTCACTGGCCGGGTCAAAACCCAGTCTACGAGCGAGGTTTAGACCTGATCACCATTCCATCGACGTCGACCCCGGCTGCACGATCTATTTTTCTGCCGCCAGAGCACTCGCCGCAGTTGTGGGCACTGTGACATGCACAAGTTGCCCGGCGGACCGAGCCCCGTAATCGAGCACGCGGCCCGGCAGCACTCCGAGATAAAGCGTAGCCAGCACGCAAACTGCAATGGCGAGCCCTGCCGCTGCCGGCACTGGAGCGACCGGGACCTCGCCCCGCGGCTCCCGCATGTACATCATTACGATAATCCGCAGGTAATAATAGGCGCCGATGGCGCTATTCAGCACCAGAATGATCGCCAGCCCCACCAGATTCGAATGCAGCACGGCCGTGAGCACATAGAACTTCGCGAAGAAGCCGCCCGTGATCGGAATGCCGATCAATGACATCAGGAAAAATGTAAGGGTCGCGGCCAGGGCCGGAGACCGCCTGCCCAGCCCGGCGTAGTCTTCGATGGCGACATACTTTTCGCCCGCGTTCGCAAAGTGGCTGACGACGGCGAACGCTCCCACGTTCATCGCAGCATAGGCAGCGGTGTAGAACATGGCTGCGGATGCGCCTAGTTCCGGCTGTGCCGCAAACGCGGCCAGCAAGTATCCGGCGTGGGCAATCGAGGAATAGGCGAGCAGGCGCTTGACGTTGTTCTGAACCAGAGCTCCCAAATTTCCCAGTGTCATGGAAAGCGCGGCCGAGACCCAGATCAACCAGAAGCGTCCGGGCGCGTTTGCTTCGAACATAACGCGCAGCAAAACCGCGAATGCCGCGGCCTTGGGGCCCGTCGACATCAGTCCAACGATCGGTGCCGGGGCTCCTTCGTAGACGTCGGGGGTCCACACATGGAACGGCGCAGAGGCAACCTTGAAGCCCAAGCCCACGAACATCAGCGCCGTCGCAACGTACGCCAGAACGGGCACGTTTCCGGCGCGCAGCGCCTGGCTGATCACGTCGATGTTGGTCGATCCAGTCGCACCGAACATGAGCGCAACGCCGTAGAGAAAGAATGCCGTAGCGAACGATCCCAGCAGAAAGTACTTCAGCGACGATTCGGCGCTCGAGGCGTCGCGCCGCCGGAAGCCTGCCAGCACGTAGGTCGAGATCGACGAGATTTCCAGGGCAATGAAAATAAGTACGAGTTCGATCGCGGACGACATCAGGCACATGCCCACCGTGCCGAACAGAATGAGCCCGTAGTACTCCCCGGCGCGGATGCGCTGCACCTTCAAATACTCGAAAGAACTGAGGATCACCACCGCCGCAATGGCGATGACGAGCAAATGAAAGAAGACGCTGAAGCCCTCCACCCGAACCATGTTCCAGAATGCGGTTCCGGGGTACTGCGCCATCCAGAACGTCGACCCCAGCGCGGCCAAAGCGCCGATCAATGCGATCGTGCCGAGCGACTGGTGGCTGTTCTCTTCGTCGAGCAGCGGATCGACGACCATGATCAACATGCCGAAGATCGAGAGCACCAGCTCCGGCAGAATGCGCATGTAGTCGGCACTTTGCGGCAGGGAAGTCTGCACCTGCGCCAGCAGGCCCGGCAACGTATGCGGGAGCGCCGTAATTATTGTTGTCCCCATCATTATCGTTGTCATTGGCCCACCAGCTTGCTGGCCAACTGTGTGACAGGAGCGAGAGCGTATCGTTGCACCGCGGGATCAATCGCGGTGAGCCACACCAGAGGCGCAACGCCCATCACCAGCGCGGCAACCGCAATCGGCCAAAGTGCAGCCTTCTCCCGCAGGTTAAGGTCGGACAACTTGTTATTGACTTCGTGCGTCACCTTGCCGAAAAAGACGCGCTGATACATCCACAGCAAATAACACGCGCTCCAGATCACACCCGTCGCGGCGAGGATTCCATAGATCGGGCGCGCCTGGAACGCTCCGCTAAGAACAAGAAACTCGCCGATGAAACCGTTCAGCAGCGGCAGCCCAAGCGAAGCCAGCACGGTGAATAGAAAGAAGGTGGCGTACTTCGGCATGGGTGTCGCTAGTCCGCCAAAATCGGCAATCTCGTAAGTGTGGCGGCGTTCGTAGAGAATGCCCGCGAGCATGAAGAGCCCGCCCGTAGCGACGCCGTGCGCCAGCATGACGAAGACGGCCCCGTTCAGTCCGGCCGCCGTGAAACTGAAGATCCCGAGCACGACGAAGCCGAGGTGACTGACCGACGAATAGGCGATGAGCTTCTTCATATTCGGCTGCACCAGCGAGACCAGCGCGCCGTAGATAATGCCGATCAGGGCCAGCACCATGATCCAGGGGGCGTTGCGGTGGGCCTGCTCGGGGAACAGGCCGACATCGAAGCGCAGCAGGCCGTAGGTGCCCATCTTCAGCAGAACGCCCGCCAGCAGCACCGATCCGGCGGTGGGCGCCTCTACGTGCGCGTCGGGCAGCCAGGTGTGAAGAGGGAAGAGCGGAACCTTTACCGCAAAGGCG
>JBAVVP010000263.1:0-6260 GCA_049697355.1 Terriglobales bacterium | reverse complement strand
AAGTTTTGAACAAGGCTACAAATTAACGGAGGAATTGCTGCACCGCCGCCGTCCTTTCACCGCCCTCATGGCCTTCGACGACATGACCGCTTTCGGCGCTATCCGCGCGCTGGTCAAGGCCGGCATTCACGTTCCCGAGCAATGTTCGGTAGTGGGTTTTGACGACGTCGCGCCCGCCGCCATCTACTCTCCTGCGCTGACCACCGTGCGCCAGCCCATGGAAGTGATGGGAACGGCGGCGGCGACCATCGTGCTCGAAGCCATTAACGCCGGTCTGGAAAAGAAACCGATCCGTACCATTCACCGCCAAATCGTTCCTGAGCTGATCGTGCGCGAGTCGACCTGCAGCCTGAAGTAGCCTTCCGGGACACAATCCGACATTTTCCCTTGACAGGGAGAAATCCCTTACGCAGTATTGATACGATTTAATAGCGGCATTTACCCGTTTTCCGGGACGGGTGGCAGCGCTGGAAAGAAATTTGGGATGCGAATGCAGATCGAGCCCGGCAGAGAATTCGGAGCACAACATCGGCGGGACAGCCCGGCGGCCCCGTGCTTCCGTCGTTTGTTTCGTTCCAGATCCGTGAGGAGCCAGTTATGAAATTTCGTCTGCGTTTCGGAATTGTAGTGGGAGCATTGGTTCTTTCGGCGGCACTCGCGCTTGCCCAGGCGGGCAGGGGCAGCATCAGCGGCCTGGTTTCCGATCCTACGGGGGCGATCGTGCCCGGAGCGCAGGTAACCCTGCTAAACCCAGCAACCGGATTGACGCAGCACACCGCAACCAGCGCCGCGGGACTCTACAGTTTCATCTCTCTCAATCCCGGCGTCTATCAGGTCACGGCCAGCCAGAAGGGCTTTGCGAGCGTCGCCCAAGATAAGGTCACGGTCAGCGTCGATCAGGTCACCGAGGTCAACATCACGCTGCGGGTGGGCGCCGCCACGGAGACGGTCACGGTCACGGAAGGAGTCGAACTGGTCGAACCGACGAACTCCACCGTCGGTTCGCTGATCCCGGCCGAGGCGATTAACCGGGTGCCGTTACTGACCCGAAACGTTTTCGATCTCGTACAGTTGAGTTCGGGCGTCACTCCGGCCAATGGTGCGCCCAACTCGTCCAGTTCGTTTGCCATCGATAACATTTCCAGCGGGCGCCCGGGGATCGACGTCTCCTCCTACACCATCAACGGCGCCATCATCGGATCCGTCTACTATATGGTCGACGGCAGCCCGATCGGAGTTGCGGAAAACAATTCCGCCGCCATCTTTCCGGCGATGGATATTCCCGAGGAGGCTGTGAGTGAAGTTCGCGTTGAGACGCAGAATACGCCAGCCTCTTACCAGAGCGGAGGCGCGGGCGTCGTTAGCCTCGTCACCAAGTCCGGCACCAACAAGTTTCACGGCAGTGCTTTCGGTGTATTCCGGCCCGATGTCCTGGCCGCAAACGAATTTTTCAATAAGCAAAGCCAGCTGAGCGGCGGCATGCGTAACGCGCCTCCTGCCTTCCACCGCTATCAGGAGGGCGGCTCCATCGGCGGACCCATCAAGCGGGACAAGCTTTTCTTTTTTTTAGATTACGAGGCCACGCAGCAAGAGCTGTTCGACGGTTCGAACACCTTTACCGTCCCCACTACCGCCGAAAGGACCGGAGACTTCTCGAACGACAGCTTCACGATCTACGATCCGACCCAGCCCGACATAGTCGACAAGGCATTAGGCCCCGTGCGGCAGCCGTTTCCCGGCAACAAAATTACCAACCCCAACCCCATCGCCTTGGAGTTTTTATCGCACTTCCCCAAGTGCAACGTTGGCGCCAACTGCGATTCAGACCCGACGGGTGCCGTCAACAATTTCTATATGCCGGGCCTGGACCCAACTCGAGCACATAGGTTCGACGTCCGAGTGGATTGGAACAAGAGCGAGAAGCAGCGCATCTTCACCCGCTTCTCCTATGACCACCTGTTCTTCTCTACCTTCAACGCCTTCAATAACATGTGGGACCCCAACTATGCCCAGAACACCACCAACGGGAGAAACATCCTGGTGGCCGACGACTTGACCCTCAATTCCACCACCGTCCTGCAGTTGCGCTATTCCTTTACCCGCCACCACGAGAATCAGGGAGGCGACCCCAGGCAAGTAGGCACTGATATCACCAAGCTGGGCTTTCCGGCCTCGCTGGCCGCCGAGGAGGTCTACAAACTCCTCCCATTCATAAACTTTAATGACTATCCCGGCAGCGGCAACCAACTCGGCGGCACCGGAAACTACAACACGTTTCTCTTCGCGAGCGAGAACAGCGACGCCAACGCTACGATCACCAAGATTTGGGGCAAGCATCAAATATCGACGGGCTTCGAATATATGAAGCGCTACCTCAATGTCGGCCAGCCGCCTGCGCCCTCCGGCTTCTACGCTTTCGATGTCACCGCTACGGATCAGTTCGCAGGCGCCGTGACACCCGTAGGCGGCAGCGATTTCGCCTCCTTCCTTGTCGGCATGGGGATGCAGCCGGGCACCGAGGGAAGCACTAATAATTTTGGGGGGCCCAATTTTACCAAAGACGTCTTCCTAGCGGGGGCCAACCCCTACTATGCGTCCTTCGTCGAGGATACTTACCATCCCTCGAAGACTTTGACCATCACCGCCGGCCTGCGCTGGGACATCTTCGGCGGCAAGACGGACCGTCATAACCGGCTGGAATACTTCAATCCCACCGCAACCAACACGGTGAGTGGCGTCTCCTATACCGGCGCGGAGGTTTACGTCAACGGTGGCAATCGTTCTCCCTATACGGCCAGTCTAAAGAACTTCGGCCCCCGCCTTGGTTTTGCCTGGCAGCCGATCCAGCACATGGTGGTGCGCGGCGGCGCAGGCTTCTACTACGGTCCCAGCACGCACAACGTCACTAACGCTAATAGTGACAGCGATGGATTCTCTACTAGCACGATATGGGACGCCACCTGCTTGAATGGAGACGGCAATACGGTTTACAACGGTAACGGTGCATGTCCGACGCCAACGCCGGGAATCTACACCGGCATCCCCTTTTCAATCAGCGATCCCTTTCCCAATGGAGTTGTCCCGACCCTTAGTGGTCCGCCGTCCGGTCTCGCCAATAACCTGGGGACAACCTTGAACACCGTGCTGCGCGCGCAGCGCACGCCCACCACTTACAACTTCAATATCGGCGTGGAGTATGAGCTGCCGCATCAGGTCGTCGTGAGCGCCGCCTACGTCGGTAGCCGGGGACTTTTTCTGCCCATTGACAATGGCATTATCGATCTGAACATGCTCGATCTAGCCACGATCGCGAAGTACGGCGCTTCGCTGTGTGCCTTCAGTTCGGACCCCTCCTGCATGGTACCTAACACCTGGAAGCCGATCCTGCCTCCCACCAACTCCAACTTCGGACTAGACACCGTTCCGCAGTGGGTAGCACTCCAACCATACCCTCAATTCGGCAACGGCACCTACGGTAATGGCAACGGCGTTATTATGCATGGCTATCCCGGAGGCGACTCTGTGTACCACTCCTTGCAAACCAAGGTGCAGAAGAGACTGACCGGCCATTTCACCACGCTTGCCTCCTTCACTTGGGCGAAACTGATCACCGACGACAGCCAGCCGCCTTTGAGTTTCGTCGGTGCTCACTTGGGCGCACCTCAGGACTGGAAGGATATGCAGTATGAGCACTCGGTCAGTCCCCAGGATGTCAAATATCAGTTCACCGCGCAGGTATCCTACGATCTGCCGGTTGGCAAGGGCCAGCGTGTGAATCTGAACGGTGTTTCGAACGCCGTCCTGGGTGGCTGGACTGTGAATGGAATCCTCTATCTCAGCACGGGCATTCCCATTGCATCACCTAGCGTCGGGGCAGGCAATTCGTACTTCAATCAGCGCGCGGACCTGACCTGCAATCCGGCATCTGGTGCTCCGCATACTGCAGACCAATGGTTCTCACCCAACTGCTTCGTAGCGCCTGGAATGGAAAACGGCGGCGCGGCCAATCCATTTATTCCGGGAACCGCCCCGGCTTATCTTGACCACGTTCGAACCATGGGAGCGCGGGATCTGGACCTCTCGCTATACAAGACATTCTCTTTCGGAGAGACGAGACAGCTCCGCTTCGAGGTTTCCTCCTACAACGTGACCAATCGGGCGCAGCTTGGAATGCCGAACGTGCCGACTCTGGCGCAACCGGACGCTTTCGGACAGATTACAGCCACGATCAACACGCCGCGCCAGTTCCAGTTTGGCGCGAGATTTACGTTCTGATTGGCGGGCTTGCCGCGAGTATTCAACCAAATTGCTTCGTCAGTCCGCTACGCCCGCGCGCACGCGTTCGCGGCTCAGCACGGCCAATCCCTTCTCTAGGTCGACAATCAGGTCTTCGACATGCTCCAGGCCCACGGACAGGCGAATCATCCGCTCGGTGACGCCCATCTTTTCCCGCAACTCGGGATCGATCATGTAATGCGAGGTCAGCACCGGAATGGTCACCAGCGAATCCACCCCGCCGAGGCTTGGCGCGAGCGTAAATAGATTCAGGGCTTCAGCCACGCGGCAGGCGTCGGCGCCGCTGCCTTCCACCTCGAAGGTCAGGACTCCGCCCGCTCCCGCCATTTGTTTCTTTGCGATCGCGTAGTCCGGATGCGCCTGCAGCAGCGGGTAGTGCACCCGCGCCACCTTGGGGTGCCGGCTCAGGAACTCGGCAATGCGAAGCGCGCTTTCATTTTGGCGCTCAACCCGGACAGCCAGCGTCCTGATGCCGCGCAGCAGTAGAAACGCCGCGTGCGGATCCATACAGCAGCCAAGCGTGGTGCGCGTGTGATGGATCTGCTCGATCAAATCGCGCCGCCCGGCGGCGATGCCGCACATCAGGTCGGAATGTCAGCCAAAATATTTTGTTCCCGAATGCAGCACCAGATCGATTCCCCACTCCGCCGGACGGCAATTGATGGGCGTGGAGAAAGTCGAATCAATGGTCGTGATCAGGCCATGCTGGCGTGCCAGAGCTGCAATCTTCTCCAGATCGACGACCCGCACCCTCGGATTCGTCGGCGACTCGATGTGCAGGATTTTAGTGTTGGGCTGGATCGCACGCTCGTGCTGCTCGATGTCGTTGGTATCGACGAACGTCGTTTCGATTCCGAGTTTCGGCAGCCACTTCGACAGGAATTTGATCACGCCGCCATAAATATCGCGCTGTGCCACGATATGGTCTCCCGCTTTTACCAGCGACAGAATCGAAGTGGTGATCGCGGCCATGCCCGACGAGAACACAAGCGCCGCATCCGTGCCTTCGAGTTCGGCAATGGCATTCTCGGCAACCGCGTTCGTGGGATTGCCGTAGCGCGTGTAGTAGCTGTCGGTGGGAGTGACGCGCAACTGCTCCTGCATGTCGGCGACTTCGAAGGTTGAGGTCTGATAAATGGGTGTGGAGAGCGGGCCGTTCTTTTTGTCGAGGTTCGTGCCGCCGCGTACCGCCTCGGTTTCCCGGCGAAATTGATGCTTCTTCATATCTCCCCCACCAAGTTCTCAGTTCCCGGTTCCTGGTTCTCAGAAAAACGCCTTTACTGAGAACTGAGAACTAGTTTCGCACCGCCGCATTCAGAGCGGGCACCGGCGCCAGCCACTCCACCGAGCGCGCGTGCCTTCCACTCACTACTTTGTCGAACTCGTGTTGCAGAGCGCGCGTTACAGGACCGGTCTTGCCGTTGCCGATGACGCGGAAATCAATTTCGCGCAGCGCCACGACTTCCGCCGCCGTACCGCTCACAAACACTTCGTCGGCAATATAAAGCTGATCGCGTGAGATGGGCTCCTCGACCACGGAGCGGCCCAAATCCCGAGCCAGTGCGATCACCGTGTCGCGAGTGATGCCCTCGAGAATCCCCGCCCGCGGCGTTGTGTAGATCATGTTATTTCGCACAACAAAAAGATTTTCGCCGGTGCACTCCGCCACGTATCCATCAGGCCCCAGCATGATGGCCTCATCGAAGCCGGCGCGATGGGACTCGGTCTTGGCCAGAATCGAGCTCACATAGTTTCCCGCGACTTTTGCCTTGGTCATCATGATGTTCGGATGCAGCCGCGTGAACGAGGCGATATTGGCGCGGATGCCCCGCTCCTTCGCCTCGGCCCCCAGGAAAGCCTTCCACTCCCACACCGCAACCACGAAGTGTGGCTGGCCGGCCTCGACGGTCAGGCTCATCGCGCCGTCCAGGTAAATCATTTGACGGATGTAGCAGGACGAAAAT
>JBAVVP010000262.1:0-10560 GCA_049697355.1 Terriglobales bacterium | reverse complement strand
GTGTTGCTCGCGATTGCCGGGTTCCGGTGGCTGCGCGCGAAACTGCTTTGGCGGCTGCGGAACCGGTTGATCGTTACCTATGTTTTTATTGGTGTGATTCCCGTTTTTCTGCTGGTGATCATTTCGCTGATCACGCTTTATCTTTTTGCCGGGCAGTTTGCCAGCTTTGTCGTAACGTCGGAGATTACGAGCCGGCTGCGGAGCATGGAGTCTTCCAACCGGGCGATTGCGCATCAACTGGCAAACCGGTTGCGCCGCGGCGAGAAATTCAACGGCGACGCCGTTGCTGCGATTCGGCCGCGGCATCGGGAATGGGCGCGGCGGCAGGTGTGCGTATGGTACGGGAACCAGGCGCAGCCCAATTGCACGGGACCGGAAGGTGCGGCGGCCTTTAATGCTCCGGCTTTCGTGCATGACGATTTCCGCGAGATCGTCCGGGACCACGGCGCGCTCTACCTGCGCACGGCGACGGTGATTGGGGCCGAGCCGGAATCTTTGCGTGTCATTTCGAGCGAACCGCTCGACAAGGCGCTGCTCGAAGACATCGCCGCCGAGCTCGGAGAGGTCACGCTGCTCCAGCCGAAACCCTCCGCTGCCGTCCTTGGCGCGCAAGAGAAGAACAAACAAGACATCCTGATCAGTTCGGGCCAGGCGGTTTCCGCGGACGGACGGCAGTTCGAACCGACGTTTACCGCGGGGACGCTTCCTGCCGCTAGCAGTGCCGTGGATCCCGAGATCATTTTCGGCGCGCAACTTTTGATCGTGGATTGGGCTTCGGCGACCGGGGAACCGCAACGGACTGGAGCCCTGGGCGTGCACACCCGGCCATCTGTGCTATACGCGAGACTGTTTGCGGCACTCGGTAACTATGCTCAAGTCATAGAGTACATTCTGCTCATCATCTTGATCGTGTTCGGAATCATCGAATTGCTTGCGGTCGTGATCGGAACTTTGCTGGCGCGCAGCATCACGTCCGCCGTGGCCCAGCTCTACGAGGCCACAAAACATATCAACCGTGCCGACTTCCGACATCGCATCAAAGTGAAGTCCAACGATCAACTGGCAACCCTGGCCAACTCGTTCAACTCGATGACCACTTCGATCGAGAAGCTGGTGCAGGAGCAAAAGGAAAAGCAGCGTCTGGAAGGCGAATTGGCGATTGCGCAGGAAGTGCAGGCACAGCTCTATCCCAAGTCGATTACGCAACTGGAAAGTCTGGAAGTGCACGGGTTCTGCCGTCCGGCGCGCACGGTGAGCGGAGACTACTACGACTTTCTGGGCTTGAATTCCGACAAGCTGATGCTGGCAGTGGGCGACATCAGCGGCAAGGGAATTTCGGCGGCGCTGATGATGGCGACGATCCACTCGGCGGTGCGCGCGTACAGTATCGAAGACGTAGCCGTGCTGCGAGAACCGGTGGAGATCGCGGTGGCGGGGGGAACGGGGCTGATGCTGGCTCCCGAGGCGAGGGAACGGGAAGTGTCTGCAGCGGCGCTGCTGACGCTGCTCAACCATCAACTCTACGAAAGCACTCCGGCGGCCAAGTACGCGACTTTGTTCTTAGGAATCTATGACGGAGCGACCCGCCGGCTCACCTACGCCAACGGCGGTCACCTGCCACCGATCCTTATTTCCGAAGATGGATCGTCTCGGCTGCTGGACTGCGGCGGAACTGTGGTTGGCCTGTTCGACAACTTGAGTTTTCCAGAGGAGACGGTCGAACTCCGCCCCGGCGATGTGCTGGTGGCCTACACGGACGGCGTGACCGAACCGGAAAACGATTATGGCGAGTTTGGCGAGGAACGGCTGATCGAACTGGTACGCGCGAATCGCCATCTGCCGCTCGAGCGCATCACCGAAATTGTCACCGCCGCGGTCGAGGACTGGATTGGCGACAACGAACAGCCCGACGATGTGACGCTGGTGCTGGCGCGCGCCAAGTAACACCGAGGCCTGCCAGGCATCTGCTTCGACTGCCTCCCGCATCCCTCCCAAGGTATGATTGTTTGTTTCGCTGGCTATTGTTCTCAGGAGGACTTGGATGCCGCAGGACACCTTGACCATCACCGACAACCGCACCGGACAGAACTACACACTTCCCGTTGAAAACGGGACCATCCGGGCTATGGATTTGCGCAAGATCAAGACCGGGCCCGAGGATTTCGGCCTGATGACCTACGACCCCGCCTTCATGAATACGGCGTCCTGCCGGAGCGCGATCACCTACATCGACGGCGATCGGGGAATCCTGCGCTACCGCGGCTACCCCATCGAGGTTCTCGCTGAACACTGTACCTATCTCGAAGTCGCCTACCTTCTTCTATTCGGCGAACTGCCCAACGCCAGTCAATTGAAGAGTTGGGTGGAGGACATCACGCACCACACCATGCTCCATGAAGCCACCAAGAAGTTCATGGAAGGCTTCGGCCCCAACGCGCACCCCATGGCGATGCTGGTGAGCACGGTGGCGGCGCTGTCCACGGTGTATCCGGATGCGAAGAACATTCACGACCCCGAGAACCGCCTGCTGCAGATCAAGCGCCTGATCGGCAAGATGCCCTCGATCGTGGCGATGTCGTATCGCCACATGGTCGGGTTTCCCTACATCTATCCTGACAACGACCTCAGCTATCCTGCGAATTTCATGAACATGCTGTGGAAGATGGTCGAGCCCAAGTATCTGGCCAATCCAGTGATTGCGCGGGCGCTCGACATCCTGTTTATTCTGCACGCCGACCACGAGCAGAACTGCAGCACCAACGCCATGCGCGCCGTGGGCAGCTCCCAAAGCGACCCGTACCTGGCCACGGCCGCTGCCGCCGCCGCTCTCTCCGGCCCCCTGCACGGCGGGGCGAACGAAGAAGTGCTGCACATGCTGGACGAGATCGGTTCCAAGGAAAACATCCCCGCCTACGTCAAGAAGATCAAGGACGGCAAAGGCCGGCTGATGGGCTTCGGGCACCGGGTCTATAAGAACTACGATCCCCGCGCCAGTATCATCAAGCGGGCCGCCGACCAGGTGTTCGCAGTGACCGGACGGAATGCCAAACTTGAAATTGCCCTGGAACTGGAGCGCATCGCGCTCGAAGACGAATATTTCGTGAAGCGCAAACTCTATCCCAACGTGGACTTCTACTCCGGCATCATCTACCAGGCGATGGGCTTCAAACCGGAGATGTTCACGGTGCTGTTCGCGATTCCTCGCACAATCGGCTGGCTCTCGCAGTGGCAGGAAATGTTGACCGACCCAGAACAGAAGATTGCGCGCCCGCGCCAGGTCTGGATTGGGCACGAGACGCGGGAATTCGTGCCGATGGAGAAGCGGTGAAGCCGGAAGCCGGATTGCGGCAGTAAGAAAACCAAGCGCAGAAATGGACGAGCTTCTTCCGAGCCGGCTGAGGCGGGGATTTCTGCCGCCCGGCCATGCCGCTAAGGCCCAGGTAGCATCAGCCTTTTCTTAACCTCCCGTTCACAATTCCTTAACATCGCTTTCACGACACCTTCCTAGAATTGCGGGTTACCACACAACAAACAAGGTTTTTGACGGGCAAAAACCTCTTTCCCCCAACAGGAGGCTTTTATGCGGTCAAGTTCTTCATCTCACTCATTCTTACTTTTCGCTCTGGCGCAATCCGCTCTTCTAACTGTCTCCTTCCTAACCATCGCCTGCGTGGGAGCCTCCGCGCAAATCGACCGTGCAGTGCTCGAAGGCACGGCAACGGATCCGACCGGAGCCGCCGTGGTCGGGGCCGAAGTGAAAATCCTGGCGGTGGATACGGATCTCGCGCAGGAGCAGCGGACTAATTCGCACGGCTACTACCGCTTCCCCGGACTGGCCGTTGGCCGCTACTCGGTGACAACCTCCAGTACGGGCTTCCGGACCACGGTCATCGAGAATGTCGTGTTGGAGGTTGGAGAGACGCGCACCCTCGACATCAAGCTTCCGGTAGGGGTGCCTACCGAGAAAGTTGAAGTCACTGCTTCCAACGAACTCGCCGACCGCAGTTCGGCCGAAGCTGGGACCGTGATTCGTCCGGACCAAATCGCGGACCTCGCCAACAATGGTCGCGACTGGACCACCCTATCGTTGCTGGCGCCGTTTGCCCAGGACGATGGCGGAGGCGATCAAAGAACAATTCGCTTCGCCGGCCGCGCGCGCGACGACAATAACTTTCAGATTGACGGCGTCGACGCCGGCGGCATTCAGGAGCAGGCGCAGAAGTCGCAGACGCGCTTGCAAATCTCCGAAGATGCGATTGAGGAATATCGCGTCGACAGCGCTCTCTACGATGCCGAATACGGCACGCAGGCAGGCGGCCAGATCAATGCCGTCACCAAGTCAGGCACGAACGATTTTCACGGCACGCTTTTTGGATACTTCCGGAATTCGGCTTTCGATGCGCGCAACTTCAACGATTTTGACGTGAATGGCAAAGCCGCGATTCCACCATTCCGGCTCGGACAGTACGGACTGACCTTCGGCGGCCCGATCGTGAAGGACAGGACGTTCTTCTTCCTGAGCTACGAGGGGATTCGCCAGTTGCAGTCGCAGAGCTCGCAATTCAACGTGCCTGCGGGCCTGCAAGGTGCGCAAGGCGGAGCCTTTCTTCCGGTTTCATTCCAGCAATTCGTGCTGAACACATCCCCACAGATGTGTTCCATCTTGCAGGCATTTCCCTGGCGCAAGTCAGTCGGCACAATCAATGGGTGCGCTCCACGCTTCGCATATCCGGACGGTGCTTTCCAGTGGCTGGGAAATCCGCAAGACCCAACGGATCCCAACGCCGACCCCAACGCAGACATGGTCACGATCGCGCTTCCTACTACCGTCCATGAGGACTCATGGCTGTTGCGGGTTGACCACAAGATCAACGAAAAGCTGCTGCTTTACGGCCGCGCGCAGCGGGATATCAGTCTGGTAGATGCCCCAAACGGCGTTCCAGGAGACAAAGTCCGGGCCATCAACCATCCCGCCAATTATGTTCTGGCCCTTCAGCAAACGTTGAAGCCCAATCTGTTCAACGAAACCAAGCTCTACGTAAATCGCTCGCCCTTCCACAATCCAAACGCGAGCGCGCTTACTTATGCTGTCGCTGCGAACACCTTCCAGAACCTCAACAATAACAATGCTGACATCGAGGTCGGAACCACGTTTGGAGTGGTTGACAATCTATCGTGGACCCACGGCAGGCACGACTTCAAAATGGGGATGGAGATTCGCCGAATTCAGCTCAACCAAGGCAAAACTGCAGATAACAATCTTTCCTTTGCCGACAACTCCGGCACAGATGAAACGGCTTTCGTGGATGCCACTCTTTATGATATTTCCTACACCGCCCCATGGTGTTGCCACAAGTTCCGTCGCACGTTCTACCTGCCTTATTTCCAGGATGAATGGAAGGTTACTCCAACTTTCACGGTCAACCTTGGAATTCGCTGGGAATACTACGGGGTATATAACGAGGCAGACAATCGGACGTTCATTTTCGATCTCAATCAATTCCACGGGGTGTGTGTCGGGTCGGGCTCACAAAACGCGGGTATCGTCGCAACGCCCATCAACACGGCTCCCTGTCCAAAGAACCCAACGACTTACAATCCCGACTATCGGGACTTTGATCCGCGGGTCAGCTTTGCCTGGGCTCCGGGTATGTTTAACGGGAAGACTGTAATTCGAGCCGGGTTCGGCATTTATCACGGCGCGGCCCAGAACGACGATCTTAACTCCGCGCTAGAGAGCGACAGATACACGGCGCTGGTCCATTTCGACCCATCGGGGCTGGGGGCGCCGCTGTCGCCAGCTTATCAGCAGACCGTCCCGGACCTGAGCGGCTTGTCGGTTTCAACGCAACAGCAACCGCGCGCCATCCAGCGCCAAGACCGCCGCAACCTATATGTGGAAACCTGGGGTCTTACGATTGAGCGCGAACTGCCGGCGCACTTTACGGCCTCGGCGCAGTACCTTGGCTCCCGGGGAGTGCGGCTGTTTTCCCGCGGCGCCGTGAACTTGTGCATCACCAAACCAGACATCAACGGAAACTGCACCCGCTTTCTCGATTCTTACTATCCCGGTGGCGATCCGTATGGCTCAGTTGATATCAAGAGAGACATTGGTTCCAGCAGCTACCACGCGCTCGGCCTGAGCCTGGAGCGTCGCTTCAACAACGGACTTTCCTTTCAGAGTCGCTATACCTGGTCTCACTCCATCAACGATGGTTCGGTTGGCGGCGGCGAATCCAATGGGCCGGAAAATGTAAATTGTCTGTCTTGTGATAAAGGGCCGAGTGTGTATGACATTCGCCACAACTTTGTGGCCAATGCGGTCTATGAACTGCCGTTTGGGAGCGGAAAGCAGTTCTTGAATGAGGGCGGCTTGACGGACAAGTTTTTCGGCGGCTGGAGCCTTAGCAGCATCGGTCTCTGGCACACCGGCCACCCGCTTACCATCACGATGAACATACCAAATACGCAACTTCCCGATGGCAACGACCAAACCTCACAACGGCCGGACCTGGTTCCGGGACAGCCCATTCTATTGCCTGGCGGGGTACACAACTATACGCTACCGATCAACCCTGCCGCGTTCGCACCGCCACCGCTCGACCCAGGCGGCATGGTCACGCAGATCATCAACCCGGGCCCCAACCAGACTTTAGTGTGTCCCCTGTCCTGTGGCTTGCTAAGCCGCTTCGGTACCGCGCCCAATGGGGTGATTCGCGCCCTCGATTCCTGGCAGGTCGACTTTGCGCTCATGAAAGAAACGAAATTAAGCGAACGGTTTTCCGTGGAATTCGGAGTCCAGGCGTTCAATATTTTCAACCACGTCCAACTCGGGGATCCGAGCTCCGCCAACATTACCCTCAACTACGGACTGAGCGCTGTGACCCTCCCTTCGGGGGCAATCCAGACCATCCAGTCACTGAGCCCAAAGGGCAGTCTGGGTCTCATCAACACGACCAACAACTTCAACAACAACAACGACAACACCGCGTCTCCGAACACGGGCACTGGGTTGCCGCGGCAGCTGCAATTCATGGTTCGCTTCAAGTTCTAGCTCGCGGCTGGGCGGGCCGGCAAAGGTCCGCATGGTTCGCTGCCTTTGTGATTGGCAGAATCCAGTACAATTTGCAACAGCACGCAATTTCAGGAGGAGCCCGTTGAAAATTCTAGCTATCCTTGCCCTGTCCTTGAGCCTTTTCGCCGCCTCAGCCCAGACAACCAGTGGCTATCACATCACTAAGAAGATTCCGGTCGCTGGCCAAGGCGGCTGGGACTACCTCACCGTCGATGAATCCGCGCGCCGGCTCTACGTTTCTCACGGAACGCAAGTCGAAGTGCTCGACGTCGATTCGGGCGAAGTCGTCGGCAAGATCGCGAATACTCTCGGCGTGCACGGCATCGCCGTTGCTCCGGAACTGGGACGGGGATTTATCAGCAACGGGCAGTCTTCCACGGTCACGATCTTCGATTTGAAGACGCTGAAGACGATTTCGGAAGTGCCCGTCGGCAAGAAGCCCGACGCCATCATTTACGATCCCGCCACGTCACGAGTCTTTGCATTTAATGGCGGGGGCAACAGCGCCACCGCTATCCAGGCGGCGGATGGAAAAGTGGCCGGAACCGTCGATCTGGGCGGCGGTCCCGAGTTTGCCGTGGCCGACGGGACTGGCTATGTCTACAACAATCTCGAGGACGAGAGCCTGGTGCTGAAAATCAATGCCAAGTCTCTGAAAGTCGAGCAGCGCTGGCCGACTGCTCCGTGCGCTTCGCCCTCCAGCATTGCTATGGACCGGCCGAATCGCCGGTTGTTCGTCGGCTGCCGCAGCAAAGTGATGGCGGTGATGAACGCGGACACAGGAAAAGTAATCGCCACGCTTCCCATCGGCGACCACGTGGATGCGACTGCCTTCGACGCCGACTCGCGGCTTATTTTCAACTCCAATGGAGAAGGCACGATTACGGTGATTCATCAGGACAGCCCGGATAAGTACTCCGTGGTCGAGAATGTAAAGACGTTGCCCAAGGCGAAGACTTTGGCGCTCGATCCGAAGACACATCGACTGTTCCTGTCCACGGCGGAAGCAGGACAATTTGAAGTGCTGATGGTGGGCCGCTAAACGACGGTCGCTGAAGAAAAGGGCGCCAAATGAAGCTCTTGCAGAAACTGCCGATCGCTATTCTCTTTCTCGGCTGCATAGCCTGCTCACGGTCGCACTCACAGCCCGCGTCGCGGGCGGAACCGGTGGACCTGCAACTGCATGTAAGCACGCCCTTCCACTTCGTCGCCTACGGAGATTCGCGCTTCCACGATCCCAAGGACAGGGAAGCAGCGAATCCCGACGTGCGCCAGACGCTGGTACAAGCAATTGCCCACTCCAATCCGGCGTTCATCTCGTTCGGCGGCGACATCGTTTATAACGGCTATGACACGGACGACTGGAAGGTGTGGGACAGCGAAACCGCGGTATGGCGAGAGAAGAAAATCCCAGTTTACCCGGCACTGGGCAACCACGAACTTCACGGCAATGAAAACGTTGCCCTCGACAACTACTTCCAGCGTTTCCCGGATCTAAAGAACAGCCTTTACTATTCCGTGCGGGCCGCCAATACGCTGATGCTGGTGCTGGATAGCTCACTCGATGAGACATCCGGCCCGCAATGGCAATGGCTTACCCAGAAGCTGGACTATCTTCCGGGCGAGGTGGACTTCGTGTTCATCGTTCTACACCATCCTCCCTATACCAGCTCGTCCGACGCGAAGAGGTTTGGCGGAGGACATTCGGCCCGCTTCAAAGAGCAAGAACTGGCGAGACTTCTGGAAGCGCGGCAGCAGAACCTTCGCGCCCGGATTGTTGTTTTCTCCGGGCATGTGCATAACTACGAACGTCACGAACATGGAGGCATCACCTATTTTGTGTCGGGCGGTGCTGGAGCGCACGCGTATCCGATTGAACGCGCCCCCGGAGATCCCTTCCAGAGTAAGGATGTGAACTACCACTACCTGCAGGTGGAAGTCGATCGCGGCAAGGTCAAGGTCACCATGCATCGTTTGGACCTGACGAGTGGCACCGCCCTCTGGACGGAACCTGACTCGGTCACGATTTCGGCGCCGGCCGCGAAGGCTGTGGCACAAGGCAAATAGACGGAGAGAGGTGGCGCGTAGTGGTGCAGTTTGAATCCGCCCGGTTGCCTCCTCTGCGACCTTTGCGAATCCTCTGCGTACTTTGCGTTTAAGACCTTTGTCCGCAGTGTTCGCAAACTTCCATTGTGGGAAGCCGGGATCGGGGCTCTTCCGGAAACCGGACGTACACGCCCTTTCGGTAACCCCGGTAATCGTCGGTAACCATCGAACGGATACCCCCCAGCTTTACAATAAACCTACCCCGCGATCCCAGTTGCGCGTCGGGCGGGGGTTCGCCGGGAAATCGCCCGGCGAAGTTCGAACCCGTTCCGCATGGCTCGAGCAAAACGCGGGCGTTCGACGGGCAAAAGGCTGGAGTCCGCACATTTATGGCGTTTGGTTTCGGTTTCAACAAGCAGAAGGCTCTCAGCGCCGCGGAAAAGTTTGTCCAGCAGGGCAAGCTGCAGAACGCCATCGCTGAGTACGAAAAGGTCCTCAAGAACGATCCCAAGGACCTTACCGTCAACAACACCATCGGCGATCTCTACTCCCGTCTCGGCGACAGCGCCAAAGCCATCGAGTGCTTCAAGACGGTGGGCGATGCCTATGCCGCCCAGGGCTTCACGGTGAAGGGCATCGCTATGTACAAGAAGATCACCAAGCTCATGCCGAGCGCGGATGGATCTCTGAAACTGGCGGAACTCTACACCCAGCAGGGATTGTTTAACGACGCCCGCGCCCAGTACCTGCATGTCGCCGAAGACTTCCTGAAGCGTGGCGACCTCGACCAGGCCGTGCGGCTTTTCCAGAAGGTCCTCGAAATGGACCCGGAAAATGTACCCATGCGGGTCAAGCTTGCCGAGGTTTACGTCCGCCTGGAAAAAAAGAAAGAAGCGTGGGAAATTTTCAGCGCGGCTGCGGAAGCGCTCCGCGCGCGGGGAGCGCTCGCCGAAGCTGAAAACATTCTGAAGCGCATGCTCGTACTCGATCCCGGGAACAGCCACGTTCTCCTGCTGCGTGGGAAGGCGGCCCTGGAAAGCGACGATCCGAAGAAAGCCATCGAATACCTGGAAAAGACGGCCGACCTGGATTCTCATCCCGAAGGATTGCGCGATCTGCTGAAGGCGTACCTGCAAGCCGGAGACTTGACCAAGGCCGCTCCGATCGCCGAGAAGCTACTCACCGTGCACAACGATTCCGAAGGAATGTTTCTGTTGGCGGAAGGTTCGGCCCGCCTCGGCCAATATTCCCAGGCACTTGAGGTTTATACCGGTCATGCGGATCGCCTGCTGGCGTCGGACTCGGCCAAACTGCTGGCAAGCCTGCACGCCATGATCTCCCGGGTGCGCGACGATTCGGGCGCGCTGGAAGCGCTGTTGCATCTGCTGAACAAAGCCGGCGAGAGCACCAACGTCAACGAAGTCACCGAACTCTTAGCC
>JBAVVP010000261.1:0-5790 GCA_049697355.1 Terriglobales bacterium | reverse complement strand
CATGGAGACAGTCTGAATTGTTATAAAGCAATCTGAAGATTGATCTGGGGGAAGATTGATCTGGGGCTTGACACGGCAAGCCCGGCAGCACAGAATTTCTGAACCCGTAGAGACGCGGCTTGCCGCGTCTCCGCCGCGTCCTGAAACGCCCTAGTGGGCATGGGGGTCAAGTGACATAGGAGTTGCGTTGTGCCGGAGAAGAAGGTTCGCTTCGACGATTTCCATCTGGATTACGGTCGTTTCCAGCTCTGCCGCCGCGGCATCCCGGTTCGGCTGGAAGGCCTTCCGCTGCAATTGCTGATGTTTCTGGTGGAAAAGAGGGGGCAACTGGTCACCCGCGAGCAGATCTCCAGCGAGTTGTGGAGCAAAGATGTGTTCGTCGACGTCGAACAGGGAATCAATACCGCCATCCGCAAGATCCGCCGCGCCCTGGCAGACGATGCCGGCGAGCCGCAGTACCTGCAGACCGTAGTCGGGCGGGGCTATCGCTTCGTCGCGCCCAACGCCGAAGAAGATGCCAGCAACCAGGCGCCAGCCGAAGGGTTTGTCGTTACCCCCGAAGAACTGGGACGCGCCATCATGACGGCGGCCGGGTTGGATCCCGAAAATCCCCGCGGAACCCCGAAGCCTCCCGCCGAAGACTGAGCGAAGTCTGAAAGTTGATCGCGGCCGGCGGAGACGCGGCAAGCCGCGTCTCTACAGGGGCTGGTTGCTTGGAACGAAAGGAGCTCACGGCCGCCGCCACCTTCTTTCTGATCCGCATCTTTGTGCGATAAGCCTGCGTTTGCCTTGTGAATTGATTGAGTCCCGCTCCTGATTATTTTCTGGCGTATCCCTCTGAAAACAAGCTCATTACCCCGGTAACTTTGCGCGGGAGCGATGTTGCTCCAACATTGTAGGGGTGGATCTTTGCTTGCCCGAACGGCGATTCATAATCGCGCTTTTTCAAGTCGAGCCGCAAAAGGGGCCGAGCGAGCGGAAGTTGGAAATAGACGATGAGTAAATTTGCCAAGGAAAGCGTCCTGCTGCTATCGCTGTTCCTGATTGCGGCGCTGGTGCAATTCTTTGCCCAGTCGCTGCCTATGGCGCTGTGCTTTTACTTTCTGCCGACGCTGTACTCGGCCTACCACTTCGGACGCCGGCACGCGACCCTCACTGCGTTCGCGTGCGTATTCCTGGTCGTGCTGCTGGACTTCCTGAACAACCTGATGCCGGCGCACCGCGTGCTGTCGTTGCCGGGGGAGCGGGTGTTCAACTTTGCCATCTGGGCGGGTGTATTAGTCGTGGTCGGGTACGTGATGGGCACTCTCTATGAGCGCAAGGAGGCGATGACCGCCGACGTCCGGGAAAGCTTCAGCGGGTTGCTGCTGGTGCTGCAACACTTCATGGCCAACGAGAAACTCGGTGTGGGTGCAAACCAGCGTTTGGTGGAGGCCTCGACCCGAACCGCCGAGGCGATGGGGCTGGGTTCCGATCGCGTCGACCTGCTGCGGTCGGCGGTGTTGCTGCGCGATCTTAGCAAAATCGGCATTACGAACGACATTCTGTACAAGGCCGCCGATATGAGCCGCGACGAAGTCGTCGCCAGCTTCCGCAAGTCCCGCCAGGCCGATGCGCGCACCCAGGCCGTCGGAAATTCGCTGCGGCAGGTGATTCCGATCATCGTCGCGCAGCAGATTTTGCAGGAGCAAGGAGCACGCTCCGTCAACGTTCCGATCGAGGCGCACATTTTGGCCGTGGCCGACGCTTATCAGAAATTGATCAGCGGCGACGGTGGCAAGGCTCTGTCGCCGGCCCAGGCCGAGGCGGAGATTCTCGCCGGATCGGGGAAAAGATTTCACAGCGGTGTTGTGGATGCCTTCGCGAAAGCCATGGGCATGCAAGCCAAAGGCGCGGGCGCGTAAAACCCCAGGGTTGCAAACTTAAAGCGCCTCAACCAGCGCCGCACTCTTCGAAGAATTAGATTTGGAATTCGATTCCGCATCGGATTGCGGCCCGGGCGCGTGGTCTCCCGGCAATTCTCTCGACTCTCTTTCTCTCAATTCCTGCCACATCGCCACCACTCTCGATTTCAACTCGGACGTCAGCCGTTCATACGCGGCCTCGCTAGCCTGATCGAGCGGCGGGGGTTGAATCGGCTTGCCGAACACCATTTGCAGAGCGGTGAACCGGGGAAGCTTTTTGTGGCGTGGCCAGGCTTTGTAGAAGCCCTCGATTGCGACCGGGACAATCGGAGCCTGCTCGTGAATCGAAAGGATGGCCGCTCCCTTGCGGAAGATTCTCGGGTTGCCGTCGTCGGTGCGTTCGCCCTCGGGATAGAGAACCAGAATGTGCCCCTGGCTGAGGCCATAAGCTCCGGCGCGCATCGCGGGCACGAGATTTGCGTCCGGATCGAGTACGGCTACGCGAATCCATCGCGCCAGCCGCCGCATGAATCCGGTGCCGAAAATGTCGCTTGTGCCGACCGCAAAGGTATCGCGAAACAGGCGGTAGGGAAGCGCCCCCACCATCACCAGGGGGTCGATATAGCTCTGGTGATTGGAACATAGCAGGTAGGGGCCCTTTTCGGGCAGATTTTCCAGGCCGCGCATCTTGAGTTGAAAGCGGTCGAGCGCGAAAAGATAAATCAGTTTCCCCAGCAGAAAGAAGAAGACTTCCGCGAAAATGTTGTGCCCCGCCAGTGCGAGGACCTCGGGATCGGTCACCGGCTCGCTCAAAATCGTGGACCATGCCGGCGCGGCTGCGTTGGCCTGGCCCTCGCCGCGGCCGGCACTCGACAATACGGCATCGACCAGGTCGCGTACCGAATAGATTTCGCCCAGTTGCGCTTCGGGTACATCGCCGCCAAGTTGCTGTTCGAGGGCAGTCAGCAATTCGACGCGCTGCATGGAATCGAGTCCCAAATCGAGCTCCAGATTGTGGGTGGGAAGAATCGGGTCGAGTGGGGCGCGCAAAGACTCCCGAACGATGGCGAGGGCGCGCTTTACATCCTCGCGCTCCTGCCAGAGTTGCTCGTCGTGGGTGAGTGGCGTTAGCGGGCTCCCCGCACCAAGGTCCGAATCGCCGCCGTTGTTCTGCTTCAGCTCTCGAACCTTCTTTTCAATCTGGAAGCGCTTGAGCTTGCGCGTGGTCGTTCGCGGCAGGTCCTCCTGCCAGATGTCATAACTGCCCAGCCGTTTGGTGGAGGCGGTCTTGTGGGAGAGCGCTTCAATGTCGAAGCGGATCGCTTCCTTGGCGTTGACAATCTTGCGCTCGCGCAGCCGTTCGAAGTTCGGCACGACCACGGCATGCAGTCGCTCGGACGTTGGATCTCCCGGGCGCGCCTCCAGCGCCATCACGCAAATCTCTTTGACGTACTGCGCCTGCAGGTAGTGCGCCTCGATCTCTTCGGGATAGACATTTTTTCCGTTGGCGAGCACAATGACTTCCTTGCGCCGCCCGGTAATGAAAAGGTTGCCGCGGGAATCGAAGTAGCCGAGATCGCCGGTGAAGAGCCAGCCGTCGCGCAGTGCCTCAGCCGTGGCCTCGGGACGATTCCAATATCCCTTCATCACGATCGCGCCGCGGATGGCAATCTCACCCGCTGGCGGCGCGCCATCCTGCACCGGTTTCGGGTCCACAATTCTTGCTTCGACACCGGGAAGAGGCGGTCCGACCGAGCCAAATACAACTTTCCCCGGGGGATTGAGGAATGCGCCGCCGCTGGTTTCCGTGAGGCCGTAGGCGTTGAGAACGTCGATGCCAAACGAGTAAAAGTCGCGGGCGACGGCCGGATCAAATCTCGAACCCCCGGTTACGAGATAGCGCATGCGCGACCCGAAGGTCGAGTGAATCTTTCCGAAGAAGAGTTTGCCAGCATTGATTCCGATGCGGCGGAGCCCGCGGTTGAGCGCCATCAGCGTGCGCACCAGCCGCAGCGTGACCTTGCCGCGCTTGTTCAGTTCTTTGAAAATCTTCTCGTGAATCAGGTAGTAAAACTGCGGCACGACGCAGAAGGCCGTGATGTCGCGTTCCTGCAAAGCGCGCAGCAATTCGGTAGTGTTCAGTGTCTCGAGGTAGACGACGCGCGCGCCGTTGAACAGAGGCAGGAAAAGGTTCGCCATCTGTGCGAGCACGTGAAACATAGGGAGAATTCCCAGCAAGGCATCCTCAGGACCAATCTTGATTACCGCGAACACCACGTTCGCCTCACCGATGAGGTTGGCGTGGGTGAGCATGACCCCCTTGGGATCGGCAGTGGTGCCCGAGGTGTAAAGCAACGCGGCGAGGTCGTCTTCGGCAGGGACGATGGGCTGAAAGCCACCGGGGCCAGCGGCGAAGATGGAATCGAGATCGCCGGCGAACTGGTCTTTAGTTGGCGGAGTAAAACCCTGGGTGCCCCACTCATCGCGTTCTGTGCGATGAGTGGGATTCGCCGTGGCACTCGACGTTGTCCCCGCGATCGCGATCCTCTCCGCCGCCGCCGAAGTCATGACCAAACCCACGTTGAGTTCCGCAACCGCCTCCGCCGCGACAGAAAGATGTTTGACGTCGCAGAACAGTAGCAACGCTCCGCTGTCGATCAACAACTTCTTCACCTGATCGGCATGGAAGGCGGTGTCGAGCGGGACCGCAGTTCGGCCGGCGGCAATGATCCCCAGATATGCCGCCACCCACCGCGGATGGTTCGCCGCCAGAATCGCCACCCGCGCGTCCCGCGGAACCTGTGCGGAAAGCCAGTTTGCAACGCTCTCCGACATGCGGGTCAGTTCCGCGAAGGTGACTCGCTCCACCGTCTGTTGCCGCTGAATCTCAAGCGCAATGTTGTTGGGGAACTTCCGGGCCGTTTCCTGGAATCGCTGGTAGAAAGTGGGCATGTCCGAGGTGAATATACTAAAGACGGCTGGGGAAAACTAGGAACTGGGCCGATCTTAAGTTGGGGACAATTCGATGGCGATGCAGAAGATCACGTTTAGCGCGGACGCGGAACAGCTGGACCGGGCAGAAGAGATTGCGAAAGCAAAAGGCACTACTCTGGAAGAAGAAGTTCGGCAGTGGTTGAACGACTTCGGGGAGGGTAGGTGGAAACTCCCGCCGCGAGAGCCGAAGAAGAGGAAGGTCCGCAAGTCGGCGAAGGGCTGAAGCTCGCTCCGCATGCCATCCCTGCCGCATCTAATGTGCTAGGCTTTTACTGACAGTTGGGACGCGTGTCCTCCGAAGGGTTTCCGCATTGATCAACACATTGCTGGGCAAGATTTTCGGGACGAAGAACGAGCGCGAGGTCAAGCGCCTGCAGCCTCGCGTCCTGGTTATGAACGCGCTCGAACCGGAGATCCAGAAGCTCTCCGACGATCAACTCCGCGCCAAGACGGCGGAGTTTCGCTCCCGGATTCAGGAGCGTCTCAGCCCCATCACCGACGAGCCGGACGCGGATCCCGACCGCCAGACGGAAATCGAAGCGCAACGCAGCGAGGCGCTCAAGGGCGTTCTCGACGAGTTGCTTGAGGAAGCGTTTGCTGTAGTCCGCGAAGCCGGACGGCGCGTGCTCAACATGCGGCACTTCGACGTGCAGTTGATCGGCGGCATGGTTCTGCACGAAGGCAAGATCGCCGAAATGAAAACCGGCGAAGGCAAAACGCTGGTCGCGACGCTCCCGGTGTATTTGAACGCGCTCAGCGGGCGCGGCGTGCACGTGGTCACCGTCAACGACTACCTGGCCAAGCGCGACTCCGAATGGATGGGCAAGCTCTACAGCTTTCTCGGCCTGACGGTGGGCGTGATCGTCCACGACCTCGACGACGCGGAGCGCCG
>JBAVVP010000260.1:0-3098 GCA_049697355.1 Terriglobales bacterium | reverse complement strand
GCCCACAAGAATGTGCTGGCCTTATCGGGTTTGTGCGATGCGCCGCCACCATCCATCCCGAGCAACATTCGCACGCGCGCGCCCGTCTCTTCGACATTTTTTGCCATATCGAGGGCGGCGAATTTCGGCTTCTGCCGCGGATGGTATTCCAGCGTCTTCCAGTCGAGTGCCATGCGCTCGTCTTCTTTGTCTTTATTACTGCCGTCGCCGCTCTTGAGCTTTTTGTAGAAGCCGCCCTTAGTCTTGTCGCCCAGCCACTTGCGTTCCAGCATCTGGCGGAAGAAGGCGGGAATCTGCAATTCGCTGCGCTCGTCGCGGACATTCTCGGTCATGTTCTTGACCACGTGTCCGAGGATGTCGAGGCCCACCAGATCGATAGTCCGGAAGGTGGCCGAGCGCGGCCAACCGACGGCGGAGCCGGTGAGCGCGTCGATCTCTTCGACGGTCAGGTCCATTTCCTGCATGAGTCGCATCACGTTGAGCACGGAAAATGTGCCAATGCGATTGCCGATGAAGTTGGGAGTATCTTTCGCCCGCACCACGCCCTTGCCAAGTTGTGTGTCGCAAAAATGCGCGACGGAGTCGATCAGCGCAGGGTCGGCGTCGGGCGTGGGGATCAGTTCCAGCAACCGCATGTAGCGCGGCGGATTGAAAAAATGCGTCCCGAACCACGAGCACCGGAAGTCTGCGGAAAACCCCTCGGCGATTTTCGCCACCGGAAGGCCGCTGGTGTTGGTGGTGACGATGGTGCCGGGTTTGCGGATCGCCTCCACTTTCTTTAGCAGCGAGCGTTTGATATCGAGGTTCTCGACGATGGCTTCGATAATCCAGTCGACATCAGCCAAGCGCTTCAGGTCGTCTTCGAAATTTCCCACCGTGACCAGTTTCGCAAGTGACGCTTCGAAAAACGCGGCGGGCTTTGATTTCCGGGCGCCGTCGAGTCCGGCAGCGGCGATTTTGTTACGCGCGGGGCCGGCGGCGTCTGGAGGAATGATATCGAGCAGCAGGGACGGGACTCCCGCGTTGGCGAAGTGTGCGGCGATGCGGGCGCCCATGGTGCCGGCGCCGAGAACGGCAACCTTGTGAATACGCTTCATGAATGCGACTCCTGCAATAAGAAAATTCTGCCTTACTTCTTCTTAATTCTTCTACGGAAGTTTATCCACCACCCAGTCGTTCTTGCCAGCGTCGACCAGGACTATTTCGCACGACCTGCGTGTGACATGCGACCCTGCGGAGGTGACGAGCACGATCGGGAAGCTGTAGCGACCGTGATGTCCGCGGCCGCGCTCAATCTCGAATGCCCGGCCGGTCGCGTTCGCAAAAAATTGCTCCAACTGGTCAGCCTTCTGCGAGCGGCGGACGCGATCGCCGAGCAGGACCATCCCGGCTTCCGCGTCTCCCGTTTGCCAAGCGTGCAGAAAACGGTTGGCGGCGGTCAGGGCATACACGTAAGCCGGGTCCGAGATACTTTCCTGTTTGGCTGGATGGCTGTGCGATCGCGCCCAGAGCGGGACCGTCGCCAGCAAGAGACACACCGCTAACCGGATCTTCACGCTCAGGCTCTTCCTCGCTCCTTGTGCTTTGCCAGTGATGGTGTAACTCCTTACTCTACTGGAAAGCTGCACGCCAGCGTACTGTCTGGTAAGATTCGGCGCGGCCCCACACCTCATGTTCTCCGGGTATGCCCCTCGACTGGACTCAAGGCGACCTATTCGAAGGCCTGCGTTGTTTTCATTCTGGCGCGTTCTTCGAAGCCCACGAACACTGGGAATCGGTGTGGCTCGCGGCGCAAGAACCGGAAAAAACTTTCTTGCAGGGACTGATCCAGGTCGCAGCCTCGTTCCACCATTTTCAGCGTGGCAACTGCGCCGGAACCATCTCGCTTCTGCGGTCGGCCCTGAGCCGACTGGATGCGTATCCAGAGGTCTTTGGTGGCATTGTGGTGGCGCCGCTACGCGTGGCCATCCGTTCCTGGCTCGAAGCTCTCGAAACCGTCCCGCAATCTTCCCCGCCGCCCGTTCCACGGCTTACTCTGACGGCCTGAGGAGCAGTTTTCTGGGAGCGGTCGTGCGCGAAAAGGGATTTATCGCCAACCATCTCCGCTACCTACCCTTGTCCTTTCTCCACGTCGCGGAGAGCCTGCCACGCACTATAGAAAAACCCTGTACACAAGACGAACACAACAAGCAGGCCCATAGAGAGCAAGACCAACAGCCTCCCGAACGGCTCAGCGTGAGCGTGAAGAAAGTGCCCCTTAGAGAACGGAATTACGGAAGCACAACTCGCCAGCAATGCCACAACGGAGTAGATTGAACGCCTTCGCCACAGGCCAATGCGTTCCTTCGCGTACTCTCTGACCTCCAACATCTCCTGCTCGTTGAGAGGGCTTTCGGAGTCAAATATCGTCAGCATAGTGACAAGTGGCCGGTGGCCATATGCAAGGCAGTGTACCTGAGAAGGACGATGGTTGACGAAACCAGATAGCGCTCGTTGACCACGATCATTCTGCGAACCCTTAACCAAAAAGGCACGAAGTCTCCCGAAGGGACCCACGAAGGAAGCCCCTTCGCTGTTATCCTGAATTTCGTTACGTCGTTTTCCACCCTTCATGACTTCGAGCTTTCTGCCTCTTTCCGCCCGTGAAATCGCGGCGCAGATCCGCCGGAAAGAAGTTTCTCCGGTCGACGTGGCTCGCGCTCACCTGGATCGCATCGAACGCCTGAATCCCAAGCTGAACGCGTTCGTCGATTGCAAGCCCGAAGTTGTCCTCGCCCAGGCGCGCAGCGCGGAGAAGACGCTCTTGCGCAGGGATAAAGACGAACTCGGGCCGCTGCATGGCGTACCGGTTTCCATCAAGTCTTCAATTGATGTTGCCGGACACGTCTGCGAAGCCGGCACGCGCTTGCGCGAGGGATACATCGCGGCGGAAGATGCGCCGCTGGTGGCGCGCCTGCGCTCGGCGGGAGCTGTGATTCTCGGCGTCACCAACACGCCCGAACTGCTCATGGCCTGGGAAACCGACAACCTTCTTTATGGACGCACAAACAACCCCTGGGACTTGACTCGCACCCCGGGCGGATCAAGCGGGGGAGAGG
>JBAVVP010000259.1:0-3273 GCA_049697355.1 Terriglobales bacterium | reverse complement strand
CCTCCACTTTGTCGTCCATGGTGATGACTTCGCTCGCGTGCACCACCTCCACCGGCAGCCGCCGCGCGCCGGGATAGCGTGCCAACTCGGCCCGCAGCTGCGGTTCCGGTCCCACCAAAAGCACGCGGATGCCGTGATGGCGCGCCGCCTGCAACGCGCCTTCAATCTCCGGCTTCGGCGCCTTGTCGGACCCCATCGCATCCAATGCGATTACGCTAGGCATGGAAAGAAGAACGGAACTAGGACTTCTCTGCCACCTCGACCACTTCGCGGCCCTTGTACGTTCCGCACTTAGGACAGGCGCGATGCGGCATCTTTTTCTCGTGGCAGTTCGGACACTCCGAAAGCGAGTGCTTGGAAAGCGAATCATGCGCCCGCCGAGTGGCGGTGCGCTGTTGCGAATGTCGACGTTTCGGATTAGGCATGATATTCCTTTTCAGCTCTCAGCTATCAGCTGTCAGTCACTCGCTTCAACTGAAAGCTGAGAGCTGAAAGCTGACAGCTGGTTTACTGATTCAGCTTGTCTCGTATTTCTTTCAGTGCCGACCACCGCGGATCCTCAACCTCGTCCACGCACGAGCACTGAATTTCGTTCAAGTTCTTGCCGCAGTGCGGACACAAACCTTTGCAGTCTTCGCGGCAAACTGTCTTCAACGGCAAAGCAAGCAACACCTGCTCGCGCAGAGCGTCTTCCAGCAACAACCCTTCGCCCTGGTAATACCCGATCTCAGCCTCGGCATCGGTGACCGAAAGTTCTTCGTGCCCGGAGTCGGTTCCAAGCGGCCGGTACAGAAGATCGAAACTACGCTCCACCTGGTGCACGACCGGATCGAGACATCGCGCACAAGGCACTTCCAGGCTCGTCTCGAGCTTGCCCTTCACCCGGATGTCCTGCACCACCTTATGCTTGCCGTGATGCTCTTCGACCAAGTCTGCCCGGCCCTCGCTGCGTAGCGGCGACCGCTGCCGCACCTCGTCACCCAGGTCGATCGCACCCGGGCTGAACTCCTCCCGGAAATCGACCGGGTGAATTTCCAGGTCCTTAAGTTCGATGAGCATCGGAACCTCCGCCGCCCCCAATTCCAATTACCGCAAAGGCCTGCGGAAGTGCGCACAGAGACGAAAGTCTCTCAGGGAGCAATATCTAAGAATAAAGGGCTCAAAACAGGGTGTCAAGCCATCCGGGCCAAACTTCTCCCTAGGGATGTGCTAGACTGTCCCTATGCCTACCCTATACGTGGAAAATGTGCCCAAGGACCTCTACGAAGCCCTGCGCTCCCGCGCCCGTAAGAACCGCAGTTCGATCGCCGCCGAGGTCATCGCACTGTTGAAAGATACCGTGCCCACGGCAGCCGAACTGAAGCGGCGCCGGCGCCTCTTCGAAGAGGTCATTCAGTTGCAATCCTCTACTCCACCTGGACGCGGTCCGTTCCCCACCACCGAGGAGATGGTGCGCGAGGATCGGGAACGATGAACAAATGCGTCGTCGACACCAGCGTCGCAGCCAAGTGGCTCCTGCCCGCAACCAATGAAAGCTTCGTCGATCAAGCCAACCATCTGCTCGCCTTGCACTTGAAGGGCGACTTCCAACTGGTGGCCCCTGACCTGATCTTCTCCGAACTCGGCAACGTGTGCTGGAAGGCCGTACGCCGAGGTCGGACCACGCGCCTGGAGGCGGAGGACGCGCTGCGCCGCTTTCTCGAATTCGCCGTTGACACGGTTCCCGCTTCTGGTCTCCTGCTTCCTGCCTGGAACATCGCCGCCAACACCGACCGTAGTTTTTATGACAGTCTGTACGTCGCCCTGGCGGTCGCGGCTAAGACCGAACTCATCACCGCCGACGAGCGCCTGGTCAACGCCCTCGGAAGCCGCTTCCCCGTGCGCTGGCTCGGAACTTTCTAGCCGGAACTCGCCGGCCCCGCGCTATACTAATATCTTGGCGATGGAGTTCGCCGTTAACCGCCTTCCGGGCTAATGACTCCTACAGAACTTTTGCAGGAGGACTCCGCCGCTTGAACTATCTCTGGATCGCGCTCGGCGCCGTCGTTGGAGCCAGCGCCCGCTACTTCCTCAGCACTCTCATCTCCCGCGATTTCGTATCCGCCTTCCCTTTCGGCACGCTGCTGATCAACATCACCGGCAGCCTCATCCTCGGATTCTTTCTCGTCTTCTCCACCGAACGCGTGCTGCTCGATCCGCGCTGGCGCCTGCTGGTTGCCATCGGTTTCTGCGGTTCATATACCACGTTCTCCAGCTACGCCTTCGAAAGCTTCGCGTTGATGGAGCAGGGCCAGTGGCTCCTGACGGGTATCAACATCATGGCCAGCAACGCGCTCTGCCTCGCCGCGGTTCTCGCAGGCGCAGCCTTGGCGAGGGGGTTGTAGAATGGCAGCCGTTATGGCCGTTCAAGTCACCATCTACCTCACCGAAGGCGATTCCTGGCACCATCGCCCGCTGCATCTCGAAATCCTGAAATACCTGCGCGAAGAAAATTCCTTCGGAGCCGTGGCCTACCACGCTGTAGCCGGCTTCCTGGGAAGAGGCAAAGTCCACACCGCGCACCTCGTCGAAGCCGGAGGCCAGCTGCCCGTCGTGATCTCTTTCGTCGACACCGACGAACACGTCAGCCGCGTTCTGCCCAAGCTGCGCGAGATGGCCGCGCACCGGCTCATCGTGCGCGAGAACGTGGTGATCGAACAAGGCAGTCTCGACTAAGCCTAACTGCAACAATCCAATTGGGTAAGGAACAAACTCCGAAGTACATTCCCGTTTTGGCAAAGGGGCAGTCGGCGCGTGCCCGATTGAACACCTCGGAAGCACACTCCTGAGACAGGTATCGTCCGCCGCCTCGCGGTACTTTAATGCAGAGGATCCCCATGCCTGCTTCCAACGGTCACACCCTGCGTCGCAGCTCGAGAGTCCCGGTCAAAGTCCCCATCCGCGTCACCAGCATGGAGCCCAATGCCCAGTTCTCGGAGATCTGCGAAACGCTGGTGGTCAACGCGCACGGTTGCGCCCTCCGCTTTCCGTTAAAGCTGGACGCCGGAAGCGCCCTGCGCCTGCACAGCCGGGGAGGCCGTCAGGCCACCGCCTACGTGGTCTTCTGCCAGCCGATGGGGTCCGACGGGCAAGGCTTCCGGCTGGGTGCGCGGCTCGACCGACCGGAAAACTTCTGGGGACTGGAATCCTATCCCGACGATTGGCGAGTCCTGGAGATGCCCGCACCCGCTCTTCAGCATCCTCTCCAACCACCGCCGGAAAAACTCGTGGTTG
>JBAVVP010000258.1:0-3414 GCA_049697355.1 Terriglobales bacterium | reverse complement strand
GCTGTTGAAAAAGGAACCAAACCAGTAATTTCAGCAAATTTTCGCGCCTGCGGCGAACGAAGATTCAATAACTTACGAACGAATTTGGCTGGGGAAATTCTCTGAAACGAGTTTTTCAACAGCCACGCCTGGTTACATCAACTATCGGGAAACAGTGAGCGACGAGGAAGAGCTTCTCCAGCTACTGCAGTTTCGCGTATTCCGCTTTGGCTTCTTTCAGGATGGGGATATCGGGGTCGGCGTCTTTCCAGAGGGTGAGGAAATCCTTGTAGGCGGCGAGCGCACGGACGCGGGCCGCATCGGCATCCGCTCCCTGCCCCTGTCCCTGCAACGTTCTCGACAACAAAGCATTAGCCCGAGCCACGCCCAGCCGCGCCAACGCCCCGGTCCAGCAGTTCCACACGATGCCGTTGTGGTCGATGATCTTCTGAAACTCGGCGGCGGCTTCTTTGCCCTGTCCGGCTGCCAGGTATGCCTCTCCGCGAACGTACACGTGATAGAGGCAGGAAATATTGGTGACGAACACAATTTGCCCCAACTCGATGGGTGAAGCGGCTTGCAGCGCATTCAGGGCAGCAGCAGGGTTCTTCTTGTCCAGCGCCAGTTGCGCCTGAATCGCAGGCAGCCAAAGCGACTGCACCTGCGTGTCCAGCGGGAAGCGTTTCCCTAAGTCTTGCGCCAAAGACTCGGCTCGCGCCGTATCGCCCGCCATGGCAAACACCAGCGCGGCTTCGACCTCGACGCCCTGACTCGTGGGAGCCAGCTTCAAAGCCTCTGCCGCTGACTGCCGCGCTTCCGCGGGATTGCCGACAGCGGCTTGTGCGATAGCGGCATTCTCCTGCCAGATCGCTCCATTTTCTTTGCTGTCCGCACGAATGGCTGAGTCCACCGCCCGCTTGGTCAGTTCCCGCGCCTTGCCCAGATGACCGTCATATGCCTCGGTGTCGGATGCCTGCGAAAGCCCTTGGTTCTCTTCCGGTTTGCCTGCATACCACTGTTGCTGTTCCACCATCGCCGCAGAGTCTGCGCCGAGAAAGGCAAGAGCGTAGAGAGCATTGTGGAGTATGTAATTATCCAGTTTTCGCGTTTGCGCCTCGCGGATGATCTGCCGCGCTTCGTCGAAGCGTTGCAAGGAGAGCAGGCTGTTGCCAAGGTTTGTGTAGGGGGCAACATTATCCGGGGCGAGGCGGAGGCTTTGGCGATACGACTCCGTAGCCCGCTCATACTGTCCCTGCGCAGAGTAAACGATGCCCAAATCCAGATGTGCGCGATAGTCTCGCGGGTAGCTCGCAAGCTCCTCCTGAAACGTCTGGGCCGCTCTGTCCAACTCTCCGGTTACATTCTCATAGTAGTCGGCGGTGATCGCCAACTTTTCCCGTTCGCTGGCATGTTCCCGCAACTGAAATGCCTTGGTGTAGTAATCGCTGGCCCGACCTAGCTCACCGAGACTGAAGTAGTCGGAGGCCACTTCGTCGAAGCCCAGGGCAAAATTCGGATCAAGTTCGATGGCACGCTGATGGTACGGCAGGGCGGCGGCGGCGCCTTTCTCGCGGTAGGCCTTTTCGCCAAGGCTGTACGCTTTCAGAGCTTCGAGCGAAGACGTGGTGGCCTCTGACAACGGAACATCTAACTTCTGCACCGTCGCCAGCGATTCGCCCAACTCAGTGCGAAGCTTCGACGCCGCCTCGCCCAGCGCGTCCAGCACCTTCTCCTTCGACGCTGCCGTCACCTGCTGCTCGGCCAGCGGGTCTCCGCTCTCGCAATTCACCGCCTTTAATCCCAGCACGTATTGGCTGCCCAGACTGGCGATCGACCCGGCAAGGTAAGCCTTGCTGCCCGCCCGCTGGCAAAGCTCGCGGGTGACTTCAGGCGTGAGTTTCGTGCCCGCCGGACGCGACATCAATTTCAAGGTCGCCGCGACTTTATTCTCCGAGAGCACATTCAGAAACGGCGACTGGTTGAGAGCAACGCTGAGTGCCTGCTTGAGCGTGTCGTCGAACACCGCATCGCCCGTGCTGTTGGCAAAATCGGCGAGAATGATGGTGTCTTTCTCGGTCAGGCGGTGTGTGGTCTGGCGTGAGCGGAAGTAGAACACTCCGCTGATTACGGCAGCGAGAAGTACCACGGCTGCGGGGACCAGAACCTTCCAACGTTTCCTGCTCGCGACAGTAACTTCGGCGACTTTCACGCCGCTCGATGACGGAGATGAAGCAAGCGCAGGGGAGGAACCGGATGCTGGCGTCGGCGGTTGGGCTGCGACCTGAGAAACGCTTTCCTGTACGACCGTCACCGTGCCGGAACTCGCAGCTTTGACTCGTCCCGTCTCGGTATCCCGCTTGAGACGCTGCAACTCGGAACGCATCTCGGAGGCGTGCTGATAACGGAGTTCCCGGTCTTTCTCCAGCGCACGGTTGATAATGCGCTCCAGTTCCGCTGGTACATCAGGATTCAGCCGCACGGCGGGAACCGGGTCACGATCCAGAATCTCCCGAAAGATGACCGCAGAACTCTCCCCACGGAACGGCAACATCCCGGTTGCCATCTCGTACAGCACAGCGCCGAAAGAGAACAGATCGCTTCGCGCATCCAGTTCCTTCGCCCGTGCTTGCTCCGGCGACATATAAGCGACGGTACCGAGGGTCGAGCCGGGACTAGTGAGATGATCCGCGTCCGCCGAACCTGTCTTCGTGTTGAGAGACGCGATCTTGCTCGAAGAAACGCCTGCAAGAGTGACCTTTGCCAATCCAAAATCCAGAATCTTCGCATGACCGCGCTTCGTCACGAAAATATTTGCGGGCTTAATGTCGCGGTGGATGATGCCTTCGGAGTGAGCCGCGTCTAGTGCGTCCGCAATCTCGATGGCGAGCGAAAGGATCAACTCGGATTCCATGGGTCTGCCTGCAATGCGATGCTTCAGCGTCAGACCGTCCAGAAACTCCATGGCGATCAACGCCTGCCCGTCCTGCTCGCCAATGTCGTAAATGGTGCAGATGTTGGGATGGTTGAGTGCGGACGCGGCATGGGCTTCGCGCTGGAACCGGGCAAGCGCCTGCGGGTCGCGGGCAACTTCTTCTGGAAGGAACTTGAGGGCGACAAAGCGATGCAGCCGCGTGTCCTCGGCCTTGTAGACCACACCCATTCCACCGCCGCCGAGTTTTTCTACGATGCGGTAGTGCGAGATGGTTTGGCCGATCATGGAATCGCACAATGGTAGGCATGATGCGAGGACAAGTCAATGAAAGCCATGGAGTTGGTGGTGGCTCAAAGGGATAGTTGGCGTTAAATCCCGTGGGTGTTGAAAAAGTCACCTCGATTAGCAGGATGAGATTCAGCAGAAGCATGGTAGAAGAAAGCATCCGCCATGCTCGGTTTGATCCTGATCCTCGGAGGCCTGCTAATCATGATGGGGCAACA